>CAXUNW010000126.1:0-7029 GCA_964252505.1 uncultured Acidobacteriaceae bacterium | reverse complement strand
GGTCTCGATCGGACGCCCCATCGCCAACACCACCGCCTACATCCTCGACGCTCGCCGGCAACCCGTCCCCATCGGCGTCCCCGGCGAGCTTTACCTCGGCGGCGCCGGCCTTGCCAACGGCTACCGCGGACGCCCCGACCTCACCGCCGAAAAGTTCGTAACCCTTCCCATCGCCGGCGACCAGCGCGTCTACCGAACCGGAGACTACGCCGCCTACCGCCCGGACGGAACCATCGAGTGTCAGGGCCGCGCCGACAACCAGGTCAAGGTCCGCGGCTACCGTATCGAGCTCGAGGAGGTCGAGCTTCATCTCAATGCCCATCCCCGGGTCGCCGCCGGCGCCGCTCGCGTCTGGCCAGACGCCACAGGCGGCAACCGCCTCAGCGCCTACTTCGTCGCCAAGGCCCCTTCGCCCTCCCCGGCCGAAATCCGCGAGTTCCTCAACACCCGTCTCCCCAAGTACATGGTTCCCTCCGACCTCATCGAGCTTCCAATCCTGCCTCTCACCTCCAACGGCAAGCTCGACCGCAAAAACCTGCCCGCACCCGCACCCGCCGCTGCACCGGCTGTCCCCGCCGGCAACCTCACCGGCGAAGAGCAAAGGCTGGCGACCATCTGGGCCGAGGTCCTCGGCGTCGAATCCGTCGGCCCCGACGACAACTTCTTCGATCTCGGCGGCCATTCCATCCAGCTTGTCACGCTCTTTGCCCGCATCAACCGGGAGTTCCAGGCCACCCTCCCCATCACCACCATCTTTGACACCCACACTCTGAGCGGCCTCGCCACCCTCCTCCGCGAGAAGGCCCGCCTCTCCCCTTTGGTCCCGGTCCAGACCTCCGGCACCAGACCGCCCCTCTTCATGACCTACTCGTACCTCCTCTATCAGGGCCTCTCTCGTGCGCTCGGCCCCGACCAGCCTTTCTATGGCCTCCGCGAGCTCGACGAGGACCTTGAAAAATCCATCGAGCAGCGAGCCGTCCGCTATATCGCCGAGATGCGTCGCATCCAGCCGCATGGCCCGTACCATGTCGCCGGCTGGTGCGCCGCCGCCCCCATGGCCATCGAGACCGCGCGCCAGCTTCTCCTTGCCGGAGAAGAGGTCGGCACCCTGCTGCTCTTCGATTCATGGCTTCCCGGCGGCGAGGCCAGCCCTTGGGCCAAGGCCCGGTTCATCGCAAAGAAGATGCAGCGGCTCCCCAAAGGCCAGAGGCTTGCCCACATCAGAGCCAAGCTCAGCCGCAACGGGCGGCGCGCCGCGCAGGCATGGTTCGCCAGGTATGGCAGCGCCTTCAATCGCCTCGCCGAGCGCGCCAACCTGCCGCTGCCCCGCATCCCCGAGGACGCCTCCGTCAAGACCCTCTCCTTGCTCAAGGTCACTCACATCGAGCGTTACCCCGGCCGCATTACCCTTCTGCGCGCCACCCACTCGCCGCTCTTCTTCGACACCTCGGAGACCTGCGGCTGGGAGCGGATTGCCGAGCACGGCGTCCAGGTCCTCTGGGCGCCGGGAGATCACGAAACCATGTTCCTCGGCGAAAACATGACGGCGACCGCCAACCTCGTCCATCACTGCCTGGCCGGCACGACTCACCCATAAAGCCGGCCCCCGCCGCCCGCTCTATCCCCTCAGGACAGCACATCCGGAAGGGAGCCACACCCGGCAAGCCCCAAGCTCAGCCTGGGCCGCTCTTCTAGTTCCCCATGCTGTGGAACCCGCTTGCAATGCTCAGCATAGCCGGCGCCAAAAGCACAATGAAGATGCACGGAAAGATACAAAACACCAACGGGAAGATGATCTTGATCTTCGTCTTCGCCGCAGCCTCTTCGGCCCGTTGCTTTCGCTTCAGCCGGATCTCCTCGGAAAACGTCGTCAACGCCTTGACGATCGGCGTGCCAAAGCGCTCCGTCTGCGTCAGCATCGTCACAAACGATGTGAACTCATCAATCTGGGTCCGCTGGGCCAAGGCTCCCCAGGCCTCCACCCGCGGCGTTCCGGCACGCTGTTCCAGGTTGATCCGGCTGAACTCCTGGTTGATCTCCGGATGGCTTACATCCAGCTCTTCCACCACCCGGAGCAGCGCCTGGTCCAGGCCCAGTCCCGCATCCACGCAGATCACCAGCAGATCGATCGCATCCGGAATGCTTCGGCGAATCTTGTCACGGCGCTTCTTGCCCTTGGCCGTCAGCCAGAAGTCCGGGGCCATAAAGCCCACAACCATGCCCGTCAGGATCCAGAACACCACATTGGAAGCCATAAAGCTGCCAAGGACTCCCCCCAGAATCACGCCGATGCTCTGCGCGGCAAAGAACGTGCTGCCCGCGTTCTCCCCTCGAAAACCCGCTGCGATCAGCCGCTGCGTGATCTGCACATTCTCCGCAAACCCCAGCCGCTCGCGCAGCTTGCGCGCCTGCGCCAGCAGCACATCCTGCACATGTTCCCGCCGCCCGATCGTACGCTGATCCTTCCGGCTGCTCTGCACCACCTGCAGCAGACGCTCTACCTCAGCATGCGGCCGCAACAGCCATGGAGCGCAAAGAAGAAGCAGTGTGCAAAAAATAGTAAACGTCACCGCGCCGTAAAAAAGCATCTGCATCGGTCCTATACCTCAATCCCATTCACAATATTGCGAATCAGAAACGCCCCGAACGCCAGCAGCCCGAGACCCACATACAGCAGCTTGCGGCCGAAGGGGTCCGCCGTCAGGGTCTTTGAATACCCCGGGTTGATCATGTTGATCGCCAGCATCATCACCAGTGGTAACAGGCACAGAATCCATCCCGTCATCCGGCCCTGCGCCGTATGCGTCCGGATCTCCCCCTGGATCTTCAACCGCTCACGGATCACCGCCACAATCCGGTCCATGATCTCCGCCAGATTCCCGCCTGTGTCCTTCTGCACCAGCATCCCTGTAATCAAAACCCGCAGGTCCGCCGAAGGAATCCGCTGCAGCAGTTGCATCAGGGCCTCCCGCAACGGCAGGCCGAAGTTCTGCTGACGAAACACCTCGGCAAATTCACTCTTCACCGGCTCCACCGCATGCTCGGCCACGATGTTGATCGCCGCCACCATCGAGTGCCCCGCCCGCAGCGAGCGCGACATCATATCGATCGCATCTGGAAGCGCCTTATTAAAACTTGCCATCCTCCGTTGCCGCTTGAGCGTCAGCCAGAGTATCGGCAGATACCCGCACGCCACCCCGCACACAGCCGCCACGGAAAGCATCGGCACAAACAGCAACACCACAAACGCGCCCCCCAGCATCGACGCCGCGGAAAACAACAGCAGCTTCGGCATCGTCATCGTGCTGTCCGCCTGCAGCAGCAGCGGCGCAAGGCCCATCCTTGCCGAAAGCCACATCAGCAGATGACTCAGCCGGCTCGACAGGTCCGGCTCGGCCTCCATCAGCAGCCTGTCCGACTCTGCCAACGCTCCGGCGCCCCCGCCCCCGCGCAGCGTCTTGAACCGCTCGACCATCAGCTTCTGGTCCTCGTCCGGACGCGCCGCAACCAACAGAATCGCAGCGAAGATGCCCAGGCTGCCAAAGAATCCTACCGCGAGTAATATCACGTCGCTTCCCTCAGATCTCCAGTGAATGATCGAGCAAGCCTGGCCCCAGCACGATCCCCGCCTCGGTCAGCTTCTCGCAGAACTTTGGAACGACGCCGGTGGAATGGAACCTGCCTTTGACCTTCCTTTGGTTATCCAGCCCCTTCTTCTCGAAAAGGTAGATATCCTGCATGCTCACCACATCGCTGAAGGCTCCGGTCAGCTCCGTGATATGCGTCACCCGCCGGCTTCCATCGCTCATCCGCGACACCTGAATGATCAGGTGCACCGCCGACGCAATCTGGGCCCGGATCGCCTTATCGCTCATCCGGATGTCGCCCATCATCGCCATCGTCTCCATACGCGCAATCGCATCCCGCGGCGTGTTCGAGTGGATCGTCGTGATCGAGCCGTCGTGTCCTGTGTTCATCGCCTGCAGCATGTCCAGGGTCTCTTCGCCGCGAACCTCGCCCAGAATGATCCTATCCGGCCGCATACGCAGCGCGTTGATCACCAGCTCCCGCTGCTTCACCGCTCCGCGCCCTTCCACGTTGGGCGGCCGTGTCTCCAGCCGCACCACGTGCTCCTGCTTCAGCTGCAACTCGGCTGAGTCTTCGATCGTGACAATCCGCTCCCGCTCCGAGATAAAGCCGGAAAGTATATTCAGCAGCGTCGTCTTACCGGAACCCGTTCCGCCCGACACCACAATGTTCAGCCGCGCCTTCACCGCCGCTCCCAGCACCTCCAGCATCGGGGCCGTCAGCATCCGGTTCCGCAACAAATCGTCCGCCATCAGGGGCGACCGGCCAAATCGCCGGATCGAAAGGATCGGACCGTCCACCGCCAGCGGCGGAATAATCACGTTCACGCGCGATCCATCCAGCATCCGCGCGTCCACCATCGGCGACGACTCATCGATCCGTCGGCCCGCCCCGGTCACAATCTTGTCGATAATCTGTAACAGGTGACGGTTGTCCTTGAACGTCACCTCCGTCTTCTCCAAAAGACCGCGCCGCTCAATGAACACCGAGTTATACGTGTTCACCAGGATGTCGCTGATGGTCGAGTCGTTCAGCAAAGGCTCCAGCGGCCCCAGCCCGAACACCTCGTTCAGCACCTCCTGCGCCAGCCGATCCCGCTCTACGGCGCTTAGCGGAATCTCCTGCTCACTCAGCAGTTGGTGGATCGTCGCAAACAACTGCTGCTGGCCCGTACGCGTCGCCTTGATGTCGGAGAGCTTCTCAAGATCAAGCCGCGCAATCAGCTCCTTGTGCACGCTGGACTTGATCTGCTGCTGCACCGTCTCTGCCACTCCCCGCGCCATCCGGGGCGTTGCGGCTGAGGTCGGCGCAGGCCGTTGCGTCGTGCTGCTGGTCTCTATCACGGGTTACGCTCGCTTCTGCGCGGCTGCATCCGGCCGGCCAAAAAAGCTCTGAAATTGCCCCTTCATCGATCCCCATTGGCTCGCCGCGACTGCCTTCGCCACGCCCTTGCCCGGCGGCGTCTGCTCCGCCCCCACCAGTGAGTTCGCCCAACGCAAAATCTCCGTCGTAAACCCGGACTTCTGATCCATCTTCACCGGTATGCCAAGGTTCGCCGAACGCACCAGCTCCACATAGCTGTTTGGTATGCAGAAGTCCACCGGCAGACGGATCGCCTTCTCGATGTCCTCAAGGTTCACCGCGAACTGCGAAGAAAACCGGTTGATCACCACCTTCACCTTGTTGCTCGTCGCATCCACATGCTGCAGGTCGTCGATGTACCGGCAAAGGTCGCGAACCGCGCTGATCTCCGGGGTCGCTACCATGTACACCCTGGACGCCGCCGCCACCACCGCCAGATTCACATCGTCCAGCATCGTTGAGCAATCCACAATCACAAACTCATATTCGCTGCGCAAAAAGTCCAGAGTATTCGCGACATCCTCCGCGTCCATCGGCCGCGCCCGCTGCCCCACATCCGGAGAGGAAAGCATATCCAGGCCGCTCGGATGCTTGGCAACAAAACCCGTCAACAAATCGCTATCCAGCCGGTTCACATTGCGCACCAGCTCCTGAAACAGAAACTTGCTGCCGTCGATCCCCAGGTAAACGCACGCATGGCCAAACTGCGGGTGGTTGTCGATCAGCAAAACCTTCTTCTTGCTGTGCTGCACTAGGTACGTGGCCAGGTGGACCGCCAGCGTCGTCGTCCCGACGCCCCCCTTCGCTCCAAAAAACGCAACCACCGATCCGCCCATCGCGTTCGTCACCGTCCGCGTCGAAAGCTGATGCTCAAATCGGTCGCACGCCGCCGCGGCCGCCACCTCATCGAATGGATACTTCATGAACTCCGTACAGCCCGCACGCATCGCCAGCAGCATCTGCTCCGGATCTTCGCTCTTTGACAGCGCCGCCAGCACAATCTTGCGGCCGAACACCAGTTGCAGATACGTGCACGCCGCAACCGCCTGCGTCGCGTCCTGGTCGAAGTCCACAATTGCGAAACACCCATCGCCCGACTTCACATGATCGCCAAAATGAGGCCGCCGCTTCTCCGAGATGTAGCCATCGAACGTCGCCTCCGTCGTCGCCCAGTTGCTCTCTATCGCAACCTCCATAAAGCGGGCCACTACCTCCGGATCAACGCAAACGGTAAGGACCGTCACATTCAGGCTTCGAGTTCCGTATGCTGTCGTCATCGGGATCTGCATCCTTTGCTGTCCGCTACACGCGGCTTGGTCATTTGCTGTTTTTAGTGGAGGCCGGGATCGTCTTGTCGAATGCCTGCGGCGTCAGGAACGGCCGTGCCATCCCCGGATCGTCAGGCGACGACATGTCCGTCAACGGGTCGACAATCGTCGGCGTCACGATCACAATCAGCTCGGACGTCGACAGGTTGATGCCTTTTGATTTAAAGAGCTGTCCGAGAATCGGAATGCTTGAGATCCCCGGGGTCCGGCTCAAAGCATCTGTCGTCCGCCGGTCCAAAAGTCCCGAAATTGCAAAGCTCTGTCCACTCCGCAGCACCACCTGGGTCTCCGCACGACGCGTCGAAAGCGCCGGTATCGTATACCCGCTGATCACCACCGCATTTGTGTAATCGAGCGCACTCACCTCGGGCGCCACCTTCAGCGCCACCGTGCCATCCAGGTTCACCACCGGCGTAAAGTCCAGCTTCACCCCGTATGGGCGGAACTGCACCGTCACCGACGTCAATCCCCCCGAGCTCCCCTGCACCACCGGGAACGGAAACTCTCCGCCCGCCAGAAAGTTCGCCTTCTGCCCGCTCATCGCCGTAATCGTCGGCTCCGCCAAAATCTGCAAAATCTGCTTGTTCTCCAGGTCCTTCACGGTTACGCCGACGTTGATCTTCGAGCTGTAAAGCAGAAAATTCAAGGGATCGCTCACCGTCAGCGTATTGCCTCCCACCGTCGCGCCCGCTCCACCGCTGCCTCCGCCAGACCCCGCGGTCAAGCTCGTCGTCACCGGGAACTGCGACGT
>CAXUNW010000125.1:0-7581 GCA_964252505.1 uncultured Acidobacteriaceae bacterium | reverse complement strand
TTCCTTTGCCGTGACGTGGACGGGTGGTGACAGCTATCCGCGGTGGCAGGCTATCCTGAACCGATGCAGATTCTTGTGCTCTACTTCGGCGTCCTCAAGGATCTCTTTGCAATCGACCGCGAAACCCTCGATCTTTCCCCAGGGGAAACAGTGGGGAGCCTCCTGCGTCTTTTAGAGAAACGCGCGTCTAAGCAAAGTGAGGTTTGGATCACGTTGGCGGTCGCTGTCAATCGCGAGTACGCAGCCAGGGACGTCGTCCTGCGCAGCGGCGATGAGGTTGCGCTGCTGCCTCCGGTCAGCGGCGGCTTTGGAGAGGTTGGAGCGTGAGGGTCGAAATTATGGATGCGCCCATCGATGCCGCGACGGCGCTTGAGCATATCAAGGCCGGTGCCGACGGTGCTGTGTGCGTCTTTGACGGAATCGTTCGCAACAACACGCGCGGACGAAAGACTCTCTATCTCGTTTACGAGGCGTACCGCGAGATGGCTCTCGCACAGATGCAGGGCTTGGCGGCCCAGGCCGTCGAACGCTTCGGGGTGCGCGACGTCGCCATGCTCCATCGGCTCGGAAAGCTCGAGGTCGGCGAGACCAGCGTGTTCATCGCCGTTGCCTCGGCGCATCGTGGCGTCACCTTTGAGGCCTGCCGATGGTTGATCGACACACTCAAAAAGACCGTGCCGATCTGGAAGAAGGAGTTTTTCATCGACGGTGCGGTGTGGGCCGATGGCGAGCCGTTCCCGGAGGCGCTTCAGCTCGGGACCGCCTTGGTGAAGGCCGAAGGTCAAGACTGATGCGAAGTCTGGCATGCTTGGGGCTCGCATCGTTCGTCGCCGTGGCACTTGCGCAGGCTCCAGTGGTTCGTAAACCACCCCAGGCGCCTCAAGGCAACGAAACGCCGATCGCCGTTCCTTCTACGCAGGCTCCGGTCGAGTCGGGTTCCATCGAGACGCTCGTGGTTCGCACCCGGCTGGTCAACGTTCCACTGAACGTAGTGGACGCCGGTGGCTCCCCGGTCGGCGGGTTTGACCGCGACCAGTTTGAGGTGCGTGAGGATGGAAAGCTGCAAAAGCTAGCCATCTTCGAAAAAGAGTCTTCCACTCCGCTCTCCGTAGTCCTTGCTATCGACTCAAGTGAAAGCCTCACAGGGTTTCACAAGCTCGAACGCGAAGCCGGCAAGAAGTTCGTACGAGCATTGATCCGGCCTCAAGACGAACTCGACCTGATGGACTTCGCCGACACTGTCCGGGAGATCGTTCCATTCACTAATGACGCGAAACGCATCGATGCAGGTTTGGGTGAGTTGCAGAACGGCCAGGAGACGGCTCTCTACGAGGCTATCTATCTCGCATCAGACCGTCTTCGCGAGACGAGCGCGGCAAATGGTCGTCGTCGCGTGATCGTCCTGATCACGGATGGCGGGAACACCAAGAAGGGCATCGTGTACTCCCAAGCGATCGAGCAGGCACAGCGCGCGGGAGCGCTCGTGTACGCGATCATAGTGGTGCCGGTGAGCGCAGATGCAGGCAGGAACACAGGCGGCGAGCACGCGTTGATCCAGATGGCTTCCGACACCGGAGGCAAATACTTCTACGTACAGGATCCGCACGATCTGGAGGAAGCCTTTCGGCACGTGTCCGAGGATCTGCGCACCCAATATCTACTGGGATACTATGCGCCCAGGCGAGAGGCAGATACCTCCTTTCGCGCGATCCGGGTAAGCTTGAAGGATCCAGCGGTCGCCGCGAAGTACGGGCTGCGCTATCGCAACGGTTACTATGCGGACGCACGCTAGAGACGTGAGGATTGAGAGATGGAAGACTTGGAGTTTGCCGGGAAGGCCTCGGAGATCGCCCGCGAGGCAGGCGCTTTGCTGAAGAGCTTCTACGAGCGTGGCGTCACCATGGAGTACAAGGGTGATGTTGATTTGGTGACTGAGGCGGATCGAGCCAGCGAGAAGTTGATCACCGCGCGACTGGCGGAGGTATTTCCAGGTCATGGCGTGTTCGGCGAGGAAGGAACTCGGGCAGGAATGGATGCCGAGTATCGCTGGTATGTCGATCCCTTGGACGGCACCACGAACTTCGCCCACGGATTTCCCGCCTTCTGCGTGTTGCTTGGGCTCGAACGCAGAACCAGAGGACTGAGCAAGGACGAGGATGGCCAAATGATCGCAGGCGTTACCTACGATCCGCTGCGCGATGAGATGTTTGTGGCGGAACGCGGAAAGGGCGCATGGTTGAACGGACGGAAGATCCGGGTGTCAAAGACGACGACGCTGCAGGAGTCGCTCTCCGCTACGGGGTTTCCATCGCAGAAGCGGCATGAAAACCCCAACGTTCATTTCTACCAGCAGATCACGCTGCGTTCACATGGAGTAAGACGCGCTGGATCAGCAGGTCTCGATCTCGCCTATGTCGCAAGCGGGCGGTTGGATGCCTTCTGGGAGTTCAAGCTCAACCCATGGGATACGTCAGCCGGGTATCTGCTCGTGGAGGAGGCGGGTGGAACGGTGACGCACTTCGACGGCGGCACGTTCACCCTCGACTCGCGGGAGGTTCTGGCAACGAATGGGTTGATCCAAGCCGAGATATTGCATGTATTTACCGAGATGTTTGCAGGGCGAGGACTGGAAGCTGTCCCCACGCCGGCGGAGTTCCGGGCAAGGCGTGAAGCAGGCCGATGAGGGGACGCGTTTGGACGTTGCTGGTAGAATCGAGATCTAAGTTCAAGTCAGGGAGATAAGAGATGGCATATGTAATCGCGGAACCATGCATCGGCACCAAAGACTCAGCCTGCGTGGACGCTTGCCCGGTAGACTGCATCCACCCCAAGAAGGATGAGAATGGCTACTCCGATACGGAGCAACTCTTCATCGATCCCGTCGAGTGCATTGACTGTGGCGCGTGTGTTCCGGTCTGCCCCGTCTCAGCCATCTATGCGGGAGACGATCTCCCGGAAAAGTGGGCTTCGTTCCAGGAGAAGAACGCGACTCACTACGGCCGCTAGCAGCTTGTCGATGGCTCGGACGACAGCCGCGCGGCTCTCCTGCTGCGCGGCTTTGTCGTGGTTGCTGCAGTGATCCAGCACGTGACGGAAGCCCTGGTGCTTCGGGTCTGGCCCTTCCACGAGGCTGATCTCCTGGTGAGCCTGTTCACCCGCAATAATGGTCGCGTTCGCGGCGTTGCGCGTCATGCGCTGAAGTCACGGCGACGATTCGGTGGTGCACTTGAGCCGATGACGTACGTGCGAGCGACATATGCGGAGGTGCCAAGACAGGAACTTGTGCGTCTTGAGGCATTTGAGATCCTCAGCTCTCCCCTATCAGAGCCAATCGACTGGCAGCGGACTGCGGGACTTCAGGTGCTTGCCGAGGTGATCGAGGAGGCGATGCCCGATGGAGCTCCGGAGGATGCGGTCTTCCGCCTGGTGCTTGCTGTGCTCGAGGAGATGAGCGTTGGTCGTGTTTGGCTGCCCGTAACGTACTTCTGTCTGTGGATGAACCGGCTGATGGGCTGGATGCCTGAACTTGGACACTGCGTGGTTTGCGGCGAGGATCTGCGCGGAAGCTCAGTCTGGTATTCGGGCAGCAGTGATGGCGTGACTTGCGCGGACGATCGACGTGCGGGAAGCTTGGAGCTTCGGACTGAATCGGTTGCTCTTGCGGAGAGGATGTTCCGTCGAACAGTGCGCGAACTAGCGCAGGAAGATTGGCCGCGCGCGCGAGGAGCGGATTTGCGTGGGTTTGCGCTAGAGACCCTGGAGAGGCATCTGGAGCGGAGACTGGCAAGCGCCCGAGCTTTGCGGAGGATGTAAGCTCAGGCGCTTTGCGGTCAGGCGCGAGCGGAGTTGCGGGTGATGAGATGGTAAAGCGCAAGCAGGATACAGGCTCCAACCAACGACATCAGGAAGCCTGCGCTTTGTCCGTCCTGATAATGTCCAACTGCGCGACCGAGAAAGGTCCCGAAGAAGCTTCCGGCGATGCCGATGACGACCGTGATGAGAAAGCCTGCAGGCTCTTTGCCGCCCATGATGAGCTTGGCGATGAGACCGACGATGAAGCCAATAACGATGGTCATGATGATGCCGTGAGACATTGGAGGTTCTCCTGGGAAGGTAAAGTTATGCAGTGGATGTGATGCGTCTGAAGCTGGAAGTTTGCTTTGGCTCGATCTTTTGTCTGCACGATCGTGGTGAAACGATGGATTAGCATGGGCGCATGACAGGAATTGGCACGAAAAAAATCTTTGCGGCGATTTTGGGAGTGTTTTGCCTGGGAGCCATTGGGCAGAGCCCGATGACCCCGGTACCGGCGGGCCTGCGCAAGGGATTTGACTCGATTACGGAGGAAGGCCTGCGCGCGGACCTGACCTATCTCGCTTCCGACCGGATGGGGGGCCGGATGAGCCTTTCCGCCGAGGACGACGCGGCAGTCGGGTGGATCGCCGAACAGTTCCGGCAGGCCGGGCTGAAGCCCGCAGCCAAGGCTGCCGACGGAACGGCGTCGTGGCTGCAGCCGATCACGTTGGTGGAGTACCGGGCGGACCGTGCGGCGACGAAGATAAGCATGATGCGGTCCGGCAAGGAGACGGTCTGGCATGCGCCCGATGCCTTTGGAGCATACAAACATGCGGTGGATGTGACCGCTCCGGTGGTGTTCGCCGGCTTCGGCATTACAGCCCCGGAGCTGGGTTACGACGACTACAAAGGCATCGACGCGCGGGGAAAGATTGTCCTGATCTTCGACCATGAGCCGCAGGAGGACGATCCACGATCGGTGTTCAACGGGACAGGCAACACACGCTACGCGACCAGCCGCGTAAAGCTGATGAACGCGCAGGCGCATGGTGCGGTCGCGGTGATGCTGGTGGCGGAGCCGAACCGCAAGCACCTGACCAATGCGGAGCGGCATGAGCGGATCGGCGGCAGCGCCGTGCGAATCCCCGCGATTGCGCTGCAGGCGATCGCCGAGGACGAGGTGAAGATCCCCCTGATCTCGGTGCTCGACGCGGTCGCGGCCGAGCTGGTGGCAAGCAGCGGGATGACCGGTAAGTCGCTGCAGGCGGCGATCGACAAAGACCTGACGCCGCAAGGGAGAGCGCTGCCGGACACGATGGTGACGCTGCATCTTCGCAACGTGAGCGAGCGCACCGCCGTGACCAACAACGTTGCGGGCCTGCTTGAAGGCAGCGACCCGACGCTGAAGGCGGAGACGATTCTGCTGAGCGGGCACCATGACCATGACGGCAACGCGGTATGCGAGGCCGGCGCCGGCAGCGTGGACGAGAACGGCAGGCCAGTCACGGCAGGTGTGGGCTGCAGACAGGTCTGGCATGGCGCCGACGACAACGGGTCGGGCACGGTGGGCGTTCTCGAGCTGGCGCGGGCGTTTGCGGCGAATGGCACGCGGCCGAAGCGATCGCTGCTGTTCGTCGTGTTTGCGTCGGAGGAGCGCGGTCTACTGGGCAGCTACTGGATGGCGGCGCACCCTCTACGTCCGCTGAAGACGACGCGGGCGATGCTGAACTTCGACATGATCGGCCGAGACGAGAAGCCGAGCACACAGACCGACGGGCTGATCGAGATTCCCGCGGATACCACGAACCGGCTGAACCTGATCGGAGCGTTGTATGTGCCGGAGTACGACCGCGTGGTGAAGGAGGAGAACCGCCGGGTGGGGTTGGTGCTTGACGACCGGTTCGACCACGAGAGCGCACTGAACGTCTTCTTCCGCTCCGACCAGTTTCCATTCGTGCTGCGAGATGTCCCGGCGATGTGGTGGTTTACCGGGTTCCATCCGGATTATCACCATACGTCGGACACGATCGAGAAGATCGACTACCCAAAGATGCGGAAGATCCTGGAGCTGGCGTACCTTTCGGCCTGGCGCTTCGGGTCGGACGCGAAGACTCCCGGGTTTGTGAGCGATCCGGGGAGCGGGGTACGTTGACTGGTTGCCGACTTCCGAGCCTACCCGGTTGCGGGGGGGTGTGCCCCCCCTATTCTTCACGCGTAAAGCCTTTATTTTGAACCACCTAGCGTGCTGATGCTCCCGCAAAGTATACATTCGAAAAGGTTTATGCCTAAATATTAGATAACAAAGAAGATAGGGCGCGAAGAAGATGGCCAAGGCCGCTGAGGCCCATAATTTCTTCACCTAGTTCTGAGTCTAAGCCTTTTGTCATATCTGGTCGGCCAACTCTATTTCGTTTCGTTTGAGATACTTAGAGGGTTATGGGGCTTGACACGTGAAAATGCTGAGCAAATTGAAGAAATAAAGTTGCAGGTTCTCAACGCGTGCTGGTTACTGCGACTTCTGGCGGATGGAGCCTGGTGGGCTCGGATGCATCAATCGCCGGCTGAGGCCGTGCTCGCACCCGGACATCCCTGCACCCGGACATCGCCCGCAACAGGACATCTCGCAACAGGACATCCCGCAACAGGACGTCCAGGGAGCAGGACGACGGAACGTATGGTTGAAAGCTTTTGGGGCGCGATGCGCAGAGCGCCGTATTTGTGCGGCTCCCGAAAAGACCCTGGGGAGCGACCCCCCACGGATCTGGAGGTTTTCTTCCATGGCCCGGGTGCTGCACGTAGAATCGGGGAAACCGGGATGAGCGAGGGTTTGTTGGGGGCGATGGTGCAAGGAGCCAGGGCGTTGACGTTTCAGGAGTTGTTGTTCAAGCTCCAGGTCTTCTGGGCCGAGCGGGGCTGCGTGCTGCAGCAGCCGTATGACGTGGAGGTGGGCGCGGGAACGATGTCTCCGGACACCTTTCTGCGGGTTCTGGGCCCGAAGCCGGTGAGGATTGCGTATGCGCAGCCCTCGCGGCGTCCGGCGGACGGGCGGTATGGAGAGAATCCCAACCGGCTTTACCGGCATACGCAGTTCCAGGTGATTCTGAAGCCGCCGCCAGCGCGGATCCAGGAGATGTATCTGCAGTCGCTGGAGGCGATCGGGATCGACCTTCGCGAGCACGACATCAAGTTTGAGGAGGACAACTGGGAGTGGCCGGTGGGGGGCGCGTGGGGTGTCGGCTGGCAGGTGATGCTGGATGGGCTGGAGATCACGCAGTTCACGTACTTCCAGCAGTGCGGCGGGATGGATCTGGATCCGATCTGCGGGGAGATCACGTACGGGTTGGAGCGGATTGCCGGGTTTTTGCAGGATGTGGATTCGATCTACGACATTGTGTGGGCGATCGAGCCGGATACGGGGCTTGTGGTGACGTATGGCGAGATGCGGCTCGCGGAGGAAGAGCAGTTCTCCGCGTATGGGTTCGATTATGCCGAGGTCGCCTCATTGTGGGAGCATCTGCGGCTATACGAGACGGAATGTCTGGGTTTGCTGGAGGCGGCAAAGGGTCTGGATGCGATGGAGGAGCTTCAGCGAAGGCGCTTTCCGGCGCTGGGGGCTTACGAACTGGCGCTGAAGTGCTCGCAGATCTTTAATCTGCTGGATGCGCGGGGAGCGATGTCGGTGACGGAGCGGGTGGGCGTGATGGCGCGGATTCGGACGCTGGTGGTGGGGGTGGCGCGGGTGTATGTGGAGCAGCAGGGACAGGGCTTAGGGGTCAGGGCGTAACC
>CAXUNW010000124.1:0-7596 GCA_964252505.1 uncultured Acidobacteriaceae bacterium | reverse complement strand
GAGCTCACACCCTTCGACGCCGGCAGCGTCAGCCGCCGCGAGAGCGCCGCCGCCACCGACCAGCTAACCGCCCCTACCAGCAGCGCGCACGCTCCCACCCGGTCTACTCCGCCCGCTCCCGCCGAAGAGCCCATCAGCACCGTCACCCCGCCAAAACCAATCGCTAGCGCCCCCACCAGGCGGCCTGTCAGACGCTGCGTCCCCAGCAGCAAAATCTCCGTGAGCGCCATAAACCCCGGAATAGTCGCCATCATCACGGCCGCCGTCCCGGACGCCACCCGCTGCTCCGCCCAGAACAGCAGCCCGTAATCCACCACAAAGATCAGCGCCGCGACCACGAAGATCGATCGCCACTCCCGCCTGCTTGGCCACCGTTCCCCGCGCGCCATCGTCCAGCCGAACACCGCCAATCCCGCCGTCAAAAAGCGCGCCGCCGCAAACAGCAGCGGAGGCGCCTCATGCACGCCCACCCGGATCGCCAGAAACGTCGACCCCCACACCACATAGATCACCCCAAACGCCAGCAGCCGCTTCCAGATCGGGGCATAGCTCGTCCTATCCATGCCTTTGTGTACCATGCCCGCTGCTACCCTCGGCGCCACGTTATAAGATCAGCTTGGTCTATCCATCATCGAGTCAGCGCCCAGGTGTACTGCCCGGGCAGAGACGTATCCTGAGAGGGCCCCCCTCTCCCGTTCCTGAGGCTCATCGCATGCTCTCCCGTTCGCCCTCCCTGCTTGCCGTCTTCCTGCTCATCGCTCCCCTCGCCGTACGCCCGCAAAGCTCCGCCTTTGCCGACCGCGCGAAACCCCGCGCCGCCACCGTCTCCATACTGGCCCTCACCAGCCTTGCGCACACCGGCTTCTCCGGCAACGAAGACATCTATCTCGCCGACGTCGCCTTCAAGCAAGGCGACCACCAGACCCTCCGCCTTCTGGACCTTTATCCCGCCATCAGCAATCCCATCCGTCGCACCCTTCTCGCCGACCGCCGCGCCTTCCACATGCGCCTCACCCGCGCCCCGGAGTGCGATGAGCCTACCCGCGACATCCTCATCGCCACCCGGGACGAGAACATCTTCGACGCCGGCACCCGCGCCACCCTCTCCAACCTTCCCGCCGACGCTCCCGTTCCCTGCTACAAAGTGCTCCACGAGGCCACCCGCCTCATCAAGAAGTAAGCCAGTGCCCCGGGGTACCCCATCCTAAGCCTCTCGGCGATGGGTCGGCAAGTCGCTACCGCGCCGGGCAAACCCCCATCCCGACCTCCGACTTCACGAACGGTCCCATGATCTCCCCCACCGAGTGCATCTCCCCGTTCTTCATCACGCACTGCACCCGCGTCACATCCTTGATCTCCGCCACCGGATTCCCCTTCACCAGGATCAGATCCGCCAGGTATCCCGGCGCAACCATCCCCAGGTCTTTTGAAACCCCAGCCGCCCGCGCCGCTGTACTCGTCACCGTCTCCAAAGCCTGCCAAGGCGCCAGCCCATACTTCACCTGCGAAATCAGATTCAAATGCAGCGAAGTCGACGGCAGATCGAGTGGCGAATCGGTCCCCCCGATAAACGTCCCCTTCCCTTCGATCACCCCCCCCCCGGTCCCCGCCTCCCGCCGCACCCCCGCTTCATTCCCCCGCTGATCCGTGTGCAGCGCCGCATCCCGAGCCTTCACCAGCCGCTCCTTCTCCCACGGCGGTGCCAGGTTGTACCGGTTGTCATCCGCCATCTCCGGCATCTCCGCAATCACTCCCTGGTTCAGCAGCGTGCTCGTCGTCCACATCCCGCTCTCGGCCATCAGCGCCTTCACATCGGAGTAGCTCACCCCCGTCTGCGACCGCGAATACGCGTACCCCGTCCTTGCCGTCGCCGACACATGGCTCATCCCATCATTGCCCAGCGCCACCGCCGGCAGCAGATAGTGCCCCGCCGTCTGCACCCCCATCGTGTCGTGCGCATACTTCACCCCTTCCACCACCCACGTATACGGCAGCCGCACATACAGCTTCATAAAGTCGAAGTCCAGCGCCCGCAGCCGTTCGAACTCCCGGTGCAGCTGCGCCTCGCTCGTCGTCGGAATCATCATCGGGTAGTACGTCCGCTCCCCGTCGATCGCCTCCCCCGTCGCAAACAGCCGCGGTCCCAGCGCCGCGTCCGACACGAACGCCTCCTTCTGTTCCGCCGCCCGGTAAGCCTGGTCCGCCATATCCCGCAGCGTCGTTATCCCGTACACCATCCACAGCCGCCCCAGCCGGTCTCCGTAGTAGATCGAAGCATCCGAATTCGGATGCGCGTGGTTCTCCCATAGCCCGGGCATCACCGTCTCGTCCGGAGCCTCGATCACCCGCGTCCCCGCCGGCACCGCCGCCCCAGCCTTGTGCGGCGAAACCGAGGCGATCCGATGCCCCACCACCAGCACATCCACATCCGTCATCGTCGCCGCGCCCGCGCCTGCCCACAGCCGCCCCGCATGGATCAGCACCCGGTTCTCCGCGCCCGGCTGCACCGGCGCATACGTCAGGTCCAGCGCCACCGTCGTAATCGCCTTCGTCCCCCGGTCCAGCAGCCGCAGCTTGCCGTTCGAAAGATACAGAATCTTCGACCCGTCCCCGCTGTAGCTCGGCGCATCCGAGGTCTCCCCATTCAGCGCCACCGCCGCGCCGCTCGGATTCCCGTCTGCATCCACCGGCATCGCATACAGCAGGTCGTCCATAATGAACGCCATCTCGCTGCCATCCGGCCGATACACCGGCCCATCCTCCGTCCGCGTCGTAATCGATTCATACGGCGCCGGCGCAAACCACCGCGTCTTCTTCGTCGCCACATCCACGCTCAGAATTGAGCTCGTCCCCTCCCGGAATCGCTTCGAGTACGGCTTCACCGTGGCGATCGCCACCGTCTTCCCACCCGGTGCAAACGCCGCCCGCCCCGGAAAGAAGGTCGCCGCCGCCAGGGGAGAAATCCTGCCCGTCGCCACGTCCAGCAGCATCGTCGCGCCCTCCTGCGTCTGGAAAGCCATCGTCCTCCCATCCGGTGCCCACGCCGGAAAGATCTGCGCCACCCCCGCCGAAGGCGCGATCCGCCGGTCCGTACCGCTGGCCATATCCATTAGATAGATATTCTCCGTCCCATCCTTGTCAGACACATACGCCAGCGTCTTTCCATCCGGAGACCACGCCGGACCCTGCTTGTAGTACGTGTCATGCGTCAGCGCCTTCGGCCTCGCCTCCCCAATCGTCAGCAGGTAAAGCTGGTTCAACGCCACAAACGCCACCTGCTTCCCGTCAGGCGAAAGCGCCGGCGAAAAGATCCCCAGCGCCTGGCGCCGTCCCGTCCCATCGAAATCGAAGTTCTTCCCCTTGTACACCGGCCGCATCGACTCGATACCCGCCGTAAACGGAATCGCCGTCTTCGTCCCCGCTCCAAGCTCCGCCCTCACCATCTGCCCGTTCGCCGTGTACAGCAGGCTGTCGTTCCCCAGCCACACCGGAGCAAATGGAAACGCATCGTCATCCTTCACCGCGGCCCCTGCCACCGGTCGCCCATCCACCACCACTCGCGCCGAATCCACAAACATCCCAGCCCCAAAAAACTGCACATACGCCAGCCGCTTTCCATCCGGCGAGAAGCTCGGCGACTCCAACCGTCCTACCGCCGCCCCAACGGACGCGACCACCTTCGTCTTCCCCGTCGCCAGGTCCACCTGCTCGATCGTCTTCCCCACGACGCCGCCCACGCCCGGCCCGCCCGGCAAAAACACGCCGTTCACATACGCCAGCCCCTTGCCATCCGCGGTCCACGCCGGCTCATACTCGTCGTTCGGGCTCGTCGTGATCTGCTTCAACGCGCCTGTCGCCACCTCCACCGTCCAGATGTCGTAAGACCCCGCATCCGCCCGGTCCGACGAAAACGCGATCGTCTTCCCATCCGGCGACCATCGCGGCTCCCGGTCGTCCCCATGCCCCCTCGTCACCTGCTTCAAGCCCGTCCCATCCCGCTTCATCAGCCAGATGTGAAACGTACCCCCCGCATACGACTGAATCGCCACCATGCTCCCATCCGGCGAATACTCCGGATGCGAAGCCTCAACCAGCGGACCCGTCACCCGCACCGCCGCACCGCCGGTGAACGGAACCCGATAAATCATCCCCTGCAGATCCATCAGGATCGTCGTGTGATCCGGCGATACCGTGACCGCCAGGTTCGTCCCCTCACGCACCGTAATCGTCTTCCGTCGAGCCCCGTTGCCCGTCGCAGGAGCAGCCGCCATCACCGTACCCGCCCCAAGCCCAACCGTCGCAACCCAACCCACCACCCGCATCAACCCCATACGCCCGTCATCCCCCAAAGAAACTCCTGCTCGTACCGTCAAAGCGACCGAATGCCCACTCCAAGCCGAACGCCCATCCCAAAGCCGCGTGCCGAACCCCAAAGTCCCGTGCCAAACCCCAAAGCCGTACCTCGAACCCAAAGCCGTATGTCGAACCTTTAAGCCGTATGTCGAACCTAGAGCCGGTTGCCCCATCCTCAGCGCCTTCCGCTAAGGGTGGGGTTATGCCTCGTTAAGGGCACGGCTTCAGCCGTGCCGCAATATACCGCATCCGTCGTGCGGCTTCAGCCGCTGAGGTACGCTTTTCCGCAGCCATCAGCCCCTGAGAAACGCTCACCCCAAACCGCCATCAAAACTCCAGCCGAGCCAGAAACTGCAAAGACCGAGGCCGCCACTCCACCGGAACCCCCGTAGCCGCCGAGGTCGTCTGGATCGGCGTTCCATACAACGCACTATTCACCGTCGTGTTGTAGCTTCCGTAGTTCGAGTGGTTGAACAGGTTGAACGCCTCCACCGCAAACACCCCCGAGAACCGATCCCCAAACTTCACCCGCTCCTGCAACCGGCTGTCCGCCCGATACACCCCGCGCCCATAGAACGCATCCCGCTTTGTCAGGTAAAACCCGCTCGCCGCATCCAGGTAATTGTTCACCGGGTTGTTGTACACATACACGCAGCCGGTCGTACACGTCGCCGTCCCAAACGCCACCGGCGTTACGCCTGCGGCAAACGTCCGGTTGTAGCTCGGCGCATACCCCGTCGGCTGCGTCGTCGTCAGCGATGTCGGAAACGCATTGCCTGAACCATAGTGAAACAGCCCCGAAAGCGAGAGCCCGTATCGCCACGCGAAGTTCCCATTCACCGTCAGCGTATTCCGCTGGTCGTCCTGCGCGTTCGCCCACTCATCATGGATACCTGAAACAAACGGCTTGTTCGGATAGTAGAACGGCGACTCCGAAGAGTTCTTATACCGAGAAAGCGTGTAAGCCACCCCGCTGTTAAATCCGTGCGACAACGTCTGCCGCAACCCGATCTGCAGCGCATCGTAGATCGCGCCCGCATCGTTCGGCGTAAAGAACTGGTTCACATTCGTAAACGCCTGCGCACACACGTTGAAGCTCGCCGCCGTGTACGTCGCGTCCTGCGTCACCCCGCCTCCCGGACACACCGCCCCCACCGCCGCGTTGTACTTCGTCGAGGGACTCAGGTTGTACTGCGGGTTCGCCGGGTTCTCGAGCAGGTTCGAGTTCAGCCGGATCCAGTCGTGATACGTCCGCGTATGCACGTAGTCCGCCGTAATCACCGTGCGGAACGGCAACTCTCGCTGCACCCCGCCCGAAAGCTGCAGCGAGTACGGCGTCGCCACATTCGGCCCCAGCGGTTGCACCGCCTGCCGCGGCGTCGTTGCCGAAGCCGGAAATGGATTCGTCAGATTCAGCGGCGTCGCCGCCGTCCCCGTCACCGAAAGCTGCAGCGACGTCACCCCGTTGAAGATCTGGTTATCGATCGTCTGGTTCTCCGAGATATCCGCGAAGAACATCCCCGCCCCCGCGCGAAACACCGTCTTCCCGTTCCCCGCAATGTCGTACACAAACCCCAGCCGTGGCGCAATATTGTTGTTGTCGTTCGACTTCGGCGTCAGCAGCCCATTGTTCAGCACCAGCCCCGGGTCGAACGCCCCCAGGTCATCATCGAACCGTACCCCAAGGTTCAGCGTCAGCCGCGGCAGAATCTTCCAGTCGTCCTGCGCCCACAGCCCAAGCTCATTCCGCGCAATATCCACGTTGAAGTTTCCCGACCCCTGCGTAATCGTCCCCGTCGCGCAGTACTGGTTGATGTCGCTCCCTGTCGTATTCGCCAGGTTCGTATAGTTCCAGTGCGCGTAGTCCGAGGTTCCCGTCGGAAACAGGTCCGCCGCCACCTGTGCCGCCGTAAATCCGCCCTTCGCCACAATCCCGTTGCATGCGCTCACCGTCCCCCGCACATTCTGCTGGAAGTACCCCGTATGCGCCGTATGCAGCAGCTCCGCCCCAAACTTGAAGCTATGCTTCCCCGTCAGGTAGAACACGTCGTCCCGATACTCCTGCGTCGTCTGGTAGAAAATCTGTGGATAGTTATAGGGTCCACCCACCGTAATCCCGCCCGCGCCGCTCCCAAACGTCAGCGCCTGCGACGGTACATTCGGAAGATTCTGCCACTGGAAGTGGTTCAAGCCCACATGCAGGTCGTTCACCAGCTTGGAACTCATCTGCCGGTCCCAATCCCCCAGCACCGCATAGTTCATCCGCGTCGCATAGTAAAAGCTGCTTGGGTCCGCATTCCCCGCAGCTACCACATCGTCGTTCTTGAACGTGAACCCGTTCCCCCGCACAAATACATGGTCCTTCCCGCTAGGCTGCCAGTCCCCGCGCCCCAGGTACTCGTTCACCCGGATCTTCTGCGGCACCACGCTCGTCACGCTTCCCGGCAGCAGCGGGGTCGACGGCACCCCGCTCGACTGGTTCTCCCCCTCATACGACCCGAAATACCAAAGCCGGTTCTTTAGAATCGGCCCCCCGAACGTCCCCCCATACTGCTGGTCGCTCAGCGCCGTCACTGTCTTCGCAATCGGGTCCGCCGCGTTGAACGCATCGTTCCGAAAATACCCGAACACCGATCCGTGGATCGTGTCGCTCCCCGACTTCGACTGCACATTCACATACACGCCCGAAGATCGCCCCAGCGTCGCATCGAACCGGTTCGTAATAATCTGGAACTGCCCGATCGCATCCGGCGAAAACCGCGGCTGCCCAAACGACGGGTCCGCCGTATCCTGCGTCACCTGCAGCCCATCCAGGTTGATCTGGAACTTGCCCGAATTGTTGTTCCCCAGCGGCGTATCGTTCGTAATCGCGTTCACCCGCACGCCCGGGACCAGCGTCGCCAGCTCCATATAGTTCCGCCCATTGATCGGCATATCCTTCACGTCGCTCGGCGAGATATTCCCCGCCACCGTCGAGCTCGTCGTATCCACCGGAGCCGCGTCCGACGTCACAATCACCGTCTGCGTCGACCCCTCCGCCGGCAGCGCCGTCTCCAGCTCCGGTGTCTGCCCCACCAGCATCGACACCTTTGTCTGCACCGTCGTAAACCCCGGCGCAAGCACCGTCACCACGTAGTCTCCCGCTGTCAACGACGGAACCTGCCACACCCCGTTCGTCTCCGTCTTCGTCGTGAACAGCCCGGCCCCCACCTGCTTCACCTCCACCCGCGCCCGTTGCGAAAG
>CAXUNW010000123.1:0-7614 GCA_964252505.1 uncultured Acidobacteriaceae bacterium | reverse complement strand
GTCCGCAGCCCCGCCCCCTCGAACGAGGGCACGGCCACACGCCGCGTCTGGTCCACCATGACCGCGTTCCGGCCGACCGCCTGCACCTCCGGTGTCACCACGGCTGCCCGTAAAGGGCTACCCATTCCTGCCGTCCCATCCGGCATAGCCGAACTTGTCCCACCCCTCGCCCAGAATCTCTCCACCACGGTCTTGGGCAGCATCCGCATCATGCGCTCTCTTACCGGCGCCACACTCGCCCGCACACTCGGCTCAGTCACCGGAGCCGCCTCCGCTGCCACCCGCAGCGGATCATCCGCAGGCAGCGTATTTACCTCATCGAACATTGCCTGCAGCGACCCCGGCTCGCTCACCGGCTCACTCGGCCCCTCTGCCGGAGCAGAAGCTCGAAGATCCTTCTTCGCCGTCAGCGGCTGGTCATGTGGAACCCCAAGGTACTCAAGCACCTGCTGAGCCACCTCCGCGAACACCGGCGCGCTCGTCGTTCCTCCATAGTGCGCTAGCCCGCCTCCGGCCGTTGGCGTGTCGATCACTACGGCCACCGAGATCGCCGGATTGCTCACCGGCGCGAATCCCGCAAAGCTCGCCACCAGCTTCGTATGCGAATAGGTATGCGTGGCCACATCGATCTTGTTGGCTGTTCCAGTCTTCCCCGCCGAGCTGTACCCATTCAGTCGCGCTTTACTTCCCGTCCCCTCCAGCACGATGCCCTGCATCATCATGCGCATCTTCGCCGAGGTCAGTTCTTTGATTACACGATGGGAGCCCTCCGGCAGGTTTGCCGGCAGCTGGTTTGTTGGATGAAACACTGCTGGTTGCAGCCGCGCGTCGCCCTTCATCTCATCGGTCGACTGCAGCAGAATGCGTGGAGGGATATACATCCCACCATTTGCGATGGTGCTGACCATAGCCACAAGTTGCACCGGTGTGACAGCAACTTCCTGCCCGATAGCCATCGACAAGATACTCGTTGCTCCCCACTTTTTCGGCGGCTGCAACAATCCCCGCGTTTCGCTGGGCAGCTCGATACCCGACCGATCGCCAAACCCGAAAGCCCGCATGTATCCGTAAAACTTCTCGCTCCCTACCTTCAACGCCATCTTGGCCGCGCCAACGTCCGAGGAGTGCTCAAGCGCCTGCAGCACGGTAATCCGCCCATAGTGCTCGCCTTGATTGTCGTGGAGCGTGCGTCCATACATCGTCATTGCCCCACCCTGGCAATCGACGATATCCGTCGGCTCAACTCCTGCCGAATCCAGCGCCGCCGAGTAAGACACCAGCTTGAACGTCGATCCCGGCTCATACACGTTGCTTACGGCCAAGTTTTGTAACACCGAAGCGTCCATGTGCTTCTGGTCATTTGGGTTAAACCGCGGCGATACGGCCAACGCCAGAATCTGCCCCGTATGCGGATCCTGCACTACGACCGTCCCATGCAGCGCCTTCATCTTCTCAACCTGTGCATCCAGCGCTCGCTCCGCCAGATACTGAATGTTTGCGTCGATTGACAGCACCAGGTTCTCGCCTGGGAGCGGCTCGCGCTCTTCGCTTCCCATCACATGGCGCTTTGCATCGAGCGCTGTCAGCATATGCCCCGGTGCGCCATGCATCTCGTCGTCGAACTTCAGCTCCAGACCTCCCAGACCTGCATCCTCCGTCCCTACATACCCCAACACCTGCGCCGCCAGGTCGCTGTCCGGGTAGAACCGCTTGAACTCCTTTTGCAAGTACACGCCCTTGAGATTTAGCTCCCGCACACGGTCGGCCGTCTCCGCATCCACCCGTCGCGCCACCCAGGCAAAGTTCCGCGAAGCCGAAAACCGCGCCAACATCTGCTGCTGAGACGTGAAGTTGTCGGTTGGATCCGCGTGCACCACCTTGGCCAGGATCTCCGCTGCCCCCGCCCGGTTTTCTCCGAGCTCCGAAGGCACGGCGTACACGGAGTCCACCAGCACCGTCATTGCCAGCTCCTTCAGGTTGCGGTCATACAGCACCCCACGCCGCGGAGCCACCTCAAACGTCCTCTGCTGCTGCATCGCCGCCCGGTGCACCCAGTCCTGTCGCTTCACCACCTGCAGCCAAGTTAGCCGTACCCCAATCGCCGCCACCCAGGCCACAAACAACAGCCCCACCCAAGCAAACCGTACCCGCCGGATCGGCGCCGTCATCGTCGTCCGCGGCCCCTGCTTCATCCTCATTAAAGTCGTTCCTCGCTTCTTCGGGTCCCTACTGCATCCCTGTAACGTTTGCTTGCGCAAGCACCGGTGCATTTGGATCGCTTGCGTCCGGACGCACCACCTGACCAGGCTGCGGCGCGTCCAGTCCAAGTTGCTTGGCAATGCGATCAATGCGCCCGGGATCGGTCAATTGCGCTTCAGTCAGGCGAAGCTGACGATTGTCCTCGCGCATCTGCTCCACCTGCGTCTTCTGCGTCTCAACGTGGTATCCCACCTCAATTGCAGAAAAGTGCTGCCAGACATACACCATGACGAGTAGAAAGAGGATACCCATCACGGCCGTGAAGGTGCGCATTTCGCGCCGCCGCTCAGGATCATCGGCCTTCACAATCCGGCTATTGTCGATATGCTTGGCAAAGAACACCTCCGGCGTGGGTCCGCGCCGGGCCTTCCGCTGCGCCTCAAAAAGCGTCCGGTTGCGCTCCGCGGCCGTCCCCATGCGCGGAGTTCGCGTTGCGCCGCTCATCTGTCCAAGACCCTGAGCCGTCATTGTCGCCATCGCCTTTACCCTCGCCCTTCCATTCGGTTCTGCACATTTCCATCCGCTTGACTACGATCCTTGCTGTCGTTAGCCTTCACCCCGAGCGACGAGGCAAACCCCTGTACTTCGCCTTGGTCTCTGGTGCTTTTCTCTCGAACCCTGAAACCTTTTCCGCTGCTCGCATCTTTGCGCTTCTTGCGCGCGGGTTTCGCATTTGTTCCTGCTCGCCCGCCACAATCGGCTTCTTCGTTAAGATCTCGAAGGTCCCTGCGTTCTTTGCAGCCTTGAACGCATCCTTTACAAGCCGGTCTTCCAGGCTGTGAAAACTGATCAGCACCAGCCTTCCGCCCGGCTTCAACAGAGATCCCGCGCCCAAACTTACTGTCAGCAGCGATTGGATCTCTCCCAACTCGTCATTCACTCGAATTCGGATCGCCTGGAAGGTGCGTGTTGCCGGATGAATCTTGTCGCCTTTCATTGATGGGGCCGCGACCGATACCACTTTGGCAAGTTCTGCCGTCGTCGTAATCGGCCGGGCCCGCACAATGGCTCTGGCGATTCTCCGCGACCTCCTCTCCTCTCCGAATTCGTAAATCAGGTCGGCGAGTTCGCTCTCGTCTGCCTGATTTACCACTTGTTCGGCCGTCATTCCGCTGCGCGTATCCATCCGCATATCAAGCGGGCCGTCGGACCGAAAACTGAATCCCCGATGCGCCTCGTCGAGTTGCAGGCTGCTCACCCCAAAGTCCGCAAGCAATCCATCCAACGACCCGGCGGCGATCTCCGAAGCGGCCTCCGAGAAGGCCCTCGCCACATACACCACCTCCGGCATTGCCATATCGAGTTCCGCGCGGACCTCCTCCAACCGAACCTTCGCCCGGCTCATCGCCTCCGGGTCCCGGTCGAAGCAGATCAGCTTTCCCGCCCCGCCCAGCCGCCTCGCGATTGCACAAGAGTGTCCTGCCAGCCCTAGCGTGGCGTCGACATAAACGCCGCCCGGGCGCACCTTCAGGTACTCCAACGCATCCTCTAAAAGAACCGGCACATGCGCTTCCTTCCGCGTCACATGCTCTCCCTGGGGAGAAAACCCTGGCCTACCCTGCTCCTCGGCCACTACAACTCCAACTTTGCCAGCACATCCAGCTCATCTGCCGTAAACGGCTCGGCGTCGATCTTTGCCTCAAACTGCGCCCGGTTCGCGACCTCCAAAAAGTTCGTCGATCCGAGCACCACCACATCGTCCTTCAACATTGCCCGCTCCCGCAGAATCTGCGGCAGCAACAACCGGCCTTGCGCGTCCATCTCCGTCTCATGTCCAAAGAACATGAACCGGTCCATCAGCTTCTTCCGCACCGGGCTCATCGAGCCCAGCGTCAACAGCTTTTGCTCCTTGGCCTCCCACACCTTGATCGGGTAGATTTCGGCTCGCTGCCCGTCCTGGCTCGTGATGAAAAACTTGGGCCCAAACTCCTCATCCACCACGCGCTTGAAGTCAGCCGGCATCTTCAGTCGGCCCTTCTCATCGATCCGCGTCGGATGATTTCCACGAAAACTCATGCTGCCTTAGCCTTGGTACTAGGCGAAACCTTCTTCTTTGAATCCAATCGTTGGTAGATCGGGTTATTTCTACTCCACATCGACCCTAAATCTTCCACAAAAGACCACTTCCATCCACATGGTGGACGTTCCAGGTGGGTCATGTAAAGCCCTAATTTGGGAACTTGGCATCAATTCCGGTGTTGTCCTGTGGAGAACCTACCCGCGGCTCCATCCACATGCGTTACCCCTACATCTTGGGCTAACTATCTAGAGTCCCCGCCAACTTGCCATGGCAAAGACGCCAAACCCATGATAAGCGAATCAAAAGCGAAACTGGGGGTAGTGCTTCTGCATCAACCCTAAGTGGCCGGCTCCCCTTCTCTTTTCCGCCGTAAAAGCCATAGAAGGTATCCAAGTACGATCAAGTTGATGATCAGCAAACCAAGTCGGAACCAGGTCGCGTGGCGCGCGAGTTCATACAACTCCCACGGCAGGAACGACACGGTCAGGGCCAGGGTCAGGTACTCGGCCCAGACTTGCTGGAGCATGAGGCCTACGCCCTCAGTGAGTGCAAGCGCAGAGTAGGTAAAGCTGAACATGCTGATCTCGCGCAGACGGTGGTGATCGATCAGGTCCACCTGAGCCATCATCATGCCCACGAGTCGGCTCTCCGGATCGCGGTGCAAAGCTCCTGCAAGTCGCAGAATCGTGTCGCCGAGATCTTTATGAATGAACTGCAGCGCACCCGCGCCGATCCCCATGAACAGGAGAGCTTTCCCCAGTTTGAAGAGGCCAATCAGTAACAGCCCGCGATCAATCTGGCGGCGCGCGGGTGCGACCTCTGTTTCACCGGCTACACCTGCTTCGACCTGAATCACATCACTTTGCATCACAGCTAAGCCTAGTTGACGGGCGTTGATCTCAATTGTCAACGCACCGGTCTTGGTTGCCTCATAAAAAACCAACTGGATTACCCGGCGATTGCCTATAATCCTGCTGTCCTTCTCGGCCCCGATGAACCAGACTTGAATTTTTTGTTGCTTCCGTCAACGAACCCAAATCCGTCCACTGTAGTCTCTCGTAGATGCTAGTGAACGCCCCGATTCGGGGACGATACTCTGGCAGATCACTCCACCTGAACACAAAAGATAAAAGGACGACTATCACCATGAATAAGACTTTGCTCGCAGCCCTCGCCGTCGGCGCTCTCGCCGTCTCCAGCCTCTCCGCCACCGCTCAGAAAGACCCGATGGTCGGCGGCGCTGCCATGTACCCGACGAAGAATATTGTTGAGAACGCCGTCAACTCCCCCATCCACACGACCCTAGTAGCCGCCGTTAAGGCTGCCGGCCTAGTCGATACCCTATCCGGCCCTGGGCCCTTCACGGTCTTCGCGCCAACCAACGATGCTTTTGCCAAGCTGCCTGCAGGGACCGTCGACACCCTCGTCAAGCCTGAGAACAAGGCTACCCTCACCAAGATCCTGACCTACCACGTCGTCTCCGGGAAGATCTCATCCAAGGAACTGATGAAGGACATCAAGAAGGGCGGCGGCAAGTACGACATGACCACCGTTGAAGGTGGCAAGCTCACTGCATCCGTCTCGGGCGGCAAGGTGGTGCTCACCGATGAGAAGGGCGGAACCTCTACCGTCACGATCGCGGATGTATTTCAGTCGAACGGCGTCATCCATGTTGTTGACACCGTCCTGATGCCCAACTAGTGTTCACTGGACCCAAACTAACCGGAAGGGCGCCTCGGCGCCCTTCTTTCTTTACAGCAAGGTACTCGGGTGCAGAATGGTGTTGTGCGGTTGAACTTGGTCCGAAACGCAACTCGAAGTTCGCTGAAGGTTTCCAGTGGAGCGAGCAGCAAACTGGATTCCCGCGACATGATCAAAGCCTTACTGAAGACGCTCTGCGCTTCTGGTTATGAGCCATGTACCCTCCGGTTATGCCTCTCTATACCGCGAGTCAATGGCTTCCTCATTCCATCGAGAGTATGTTCGCTTTCTTTGCCAATCCTGCAAACCTTCCGCGCCTGATGCCACCATGGCAGAAGGCCCGCATCGATCAGGCGACGTACACCGAGGCGCCGCCACATCCGAACGCCGCTACACGCATCAACAGCCCGGCTGCCGGCGTCGGTACCCGCCTTACCCTCACGTTCCGCGCGGTGCCTCTTCTCCCTTTTCGGCTTACCTGGGATGCCGAGATAGCGGAGTTCACGTGGAACGACCACTTCTGCGATATTCAGCTTCAACGCGGCCCTTTCGCATCCTGGCGACACTGTCACCGCGTCACCCCACAGGCCAAAAATGGTGTTTCAGGAACCTATTTGCAGGATGAAGTGCATTACGAATTGCCATTTGCGCCTTTGAGCACCATTGCTCAGCCGTTGATTCGTATGCAGCTCAGGAGCATGTTCGCCTATCGGCAGAAGCGCACGGCTGAACTGATAGGCTACGGAGATACGCGGCTTGACGGCTGAATTGGATGAACAAGGAAAAGCCCAGCCGCTAGCCCCGGCTAACACTCGATGATGTTGAGGGCCAGGCCGGCGAGGCTCGTTTCTTTGTAGCGGGATTGCATGTCGAGACCGGTCTGATACATGGTGGCAATAACCTGGTCGAGGGAGAGTTTGTGGCCTTCAGTCTCGTGCATGGCGAGGCGAGCGGCGTTGATGGCCTTGACTGCGCCCATGCCGTTTCGTTCGATGCAGGGGATTTGGACGAGGCCGCCGATGGGGTCGCAGGTCATGCCTAGGTTGTGCTCCATAGCAATTTCGGCGGCATGCTCGACCTGCTCGTTGGTGCCATTGAGGGCGCCGACAAGGCCGGCGGCTGCCATGGAGCAGGCGACGCCGACCTCTCCCTGGCAGCCGACCTCGGCGCCGGAGATGCTGGCGTTTTCTTTATAGAGAATGCCGATGGCGGCAGCAGTAAGGAAGAAGCGTAGCAGGCCCTGGCGCTTTTCTGTTTGTGTGGCTTCAATAAAGCGCAGGTAGTAATGGGCGATAGCAGGGATTACGCCGGCGGCGCCGTTGGTAGGTGCGGTGACGACCCGGCCGCCAGCGGCGTTCTCCTCGTTGACAGCCATCGCCCAAAGGGTAACCCAGTCGATTGCGGCGAGAGGGTCGGGGGTGGTGGAGTTGGTGAGGCGGACCGCAAGGCGGTGCGCCTCACCCCGAACCTTGAGGCCTCCGGGGAGGATCCCCTCAGTGGCGATACCAGTGAGGGCCGACTGTTGCATCACCTGCCAGAGGGTAAGGATCGCGGCGTGGATCTTCTCCTGAGGCGCGGAGGTTGGGTCAGTGGCGGGGCGGGGTCTGCCGAACTCGGTCGGATCTTCGAGGAGG
>CAXUNW010000122.1:1575-7650 GCA_964252505.1 uncultured Acidobacteriaceae bacterium | reverse complement strand
TACTTCCCCTTAACACCCCTATCGGCGCCTCACCGCAGAAGATAAGTCGATGGCCTCATGACGCTCGGCCACTCGACCGGTCCCTCCCGGCCTCGCCTCCTTCAAAGCGCAGGCGAAGAAGGTTGTTCCACCCCAAGGACAAAGCGGAGTGCAGGGCACCCGCACCGCACGTACCTCGAATCGGCCGGCCCGCCGCCCACCTGTAGCCGCCAAAACGTTGTCAACCCCCCACACCTCGCAACTCGAACAAAACAAACGAAATAAACTTGGCGTAGTACCCCCGCTCAAAGGCGTATCATAGCTTCAGTAGGCAAAAAGCTCGGTCGCGACCCAAGCCCCGCCCTCGGGGCTTGTTCTTTGGCGCTAAGCCTTTCGGTTTGACGACTTTAGCCGTAACCCCTTTGAATGCACGAACTTGCCACCGCTCCGCAGGGCCAGGTTGTTCATTCTAAAGCACTTTTACGCAAAGACTAGGGGGGGGCACCCCCCGGTTCTGGCCCCAACCCGACCGAGCCCATGACCCAGTCCGCCACACCAATCCGCGTCCGCATCGCCCCGTCCCCTACCGGAGACCCCCATGTGGGCACCGCCTACATCGGCCTGCTCAACTTCCTCTACGCCCGCCAGCGCGGCGGCCAGTTCATCCTTCGCATCGAGGACACCGACCGCGCCCGCTTCGTCGCCACCTCCGAGCAGGAGATCTTCGACTCCCTCCACTGGCTAGGCCTCACCTGGCATGAAGGCCCCGACGTCGGCGGACCCTACGGCCCCTATCGCCAGTCCGAGCGAACCCAAATCTACCTCGACCATGTCCAGCTTCTGCTCGCCAACGGAACCGCCTACAAGTCCTTCGAAACCCCCGGGGAACTCGAATCCCTGCGCAAGCAGCAGCTGGCCGCCAAGCTCCCCCCACGCTACAACGGTGCCCACCGCGACCTCACCCCCGACCAGATCGCCGCCTACGAAGCCGAAGGCCGCCCGTCCGTCGTCCGTCTCAAGGTTCCCGCCCAGGGCAGCACCACCTTCCGCGATGAACTCCGGGGCGACATCACCTTCGACCACGCCAACGTCGACGACCAGGTCCTTCTCAAGTCCGACGGCTTTCCCACCTACCACCTCGCCAACGTCGTCGACGATCACCTCATGGGCATCTCCGACGTCATCCGCGCCGAGGAGTGGATCTCCTCCACCCCCAAGCATGTCCTCCTCTACCGGGCCTTCGGTTGGAGCCTCCCCCGTTTCTGGCACATGCCGCTGCTCCGCAACATCGACAAAAGCAAGATCTCCAAGCGCAAGAACCCCGTCTCCCTCATCTTCTACCGCCAGTCCGGCTACCTGCCGGAGGCCGTCCTCAACTTTCTTGGCCTCATGGGCGGCGGCATGCCCCAGACCAGCGGAACGGTAGAAGACAAATCAAAGGCCGCCACAGCCGACCTCTTCACCCTGGAGGATATGCTCGCCCGGTTCGCCTTCGACAAAATCTCCCTCGGAGGCCCGGTCTTCGATCTCGTCAAGCTCAAGTGGCTCAACGGCGAGTACCTCCGCGCCCTCTCGCCGGATGCCTTCTTCCATCGCCTTCGCGAAACCGTCTTCTCCGACGATTTCCTCCGTCAGCTGGTCCCCCTCATTCAGACCCGCGTGGATATCCTCGGCCAGACCGGCGACCTCACTGACTTCCTCTTCTCCGACACGGTCACCCCTGCACCCGAACTCTTCATCCCCAAAAAACGCACCCTCGAAGAGACCCTCGCCTTCACCGCCGATCTCCTCCTCACCCTCGAAGCCACTCCCTGGACCATCGATGCCATCGAGCCCGCCATGAAGCAGCTGGGCACTGAAAAGGAGTGGTCGGTCAAAGAAAACTTTATGCTTCTCCGCGCCATCCTGACGGGCAGGATCGCCAGCCCCCCGCTCTTGGAAAGCCTGGTAGTCTTCGGCAAAGCCCGCTCCCTCGATCGCCTCCGCCGCTTCCTCGACACCCAGAAAAAGCTGGCAAGCCAACGAAAATGATTCCCGCGCTGAAGGCGCGTCGCAGAACAGTCCAGGCCCAAGGTATAGGTCAGGAAAGCACAGCATAAGCGGAGGGGTTGAAGGCCCGACACAAAGCAATCTTCTAAAATCTACTTCCCCACAACCGGCACCGTGACCACCAGCGTCTTCGGAGGATAACAAGCCGCCTTATCGCATGCCTGATACCGCAATGTCCCGTTCAAGGTATGCTCCCCCGCGCTCGCCTCCACCGGAACCTTCACGGTAAACGCCCCCGAGTACACATCCAGCTTCTCCCCAGGGTTGAAGCTGAAGCTGTACTCCTGCCCCTTCGGATACTCCGCCACTCCCGGCGTCACCCCGGCCCCCGCCGAGAGCGTCAGCACCGTAGGTATCAGCAGCTCCGACTTCGGCGTATGCGAATTTACATGAAAGCCTTCAACCACCCGAAAGTGCAGCTCCACTACACTCTTCTTCCCCGCCGCAACTGTCTGCTGTTCAGCCCCAAACTCCACATACTGCTTCGGCTTCGTCCCACCATTCATCAACCCGATCTGTAGAACTCCCAGAACCATCCAGCGAAGCGCCAACATCACTGTCCTCCGATCGTCTTTCGGATATTCGCCTCGATCTCTGCCTTCGGATCGGGCCCATTCGCCAAACCAACCGTCTCCTCAACCACCACTCCGGTTTTGTCCACGTAGAACGAGGTTGGCAGCGAATCAACTCCGCCATAAAGCCCTGCAATCTTGCTGTCCGTCATCAGAACAGGGTACGAAACACCCGCGCGCTTCGCCGTCTTCACGATCTCATCCTTGGGCGCATCGTCCTCGGCAATCCCAAGAACCTCAAACCCCTGATCTTTGTACTTCGCCCTGTACTCCTCAAACCACGGCATCTCCAGCTTGCACGGAGCACACCATGTAGCCCAGAAGTTCACCACCACAGGTCGTCCTTTGTAGTCGCTTAGACTCACCTTCTTACCTGCCGTATCGACCAGCGTGAATCCCGGAGCAGCCTTGCCCTTCAGCAGCGCTGCCGGAGTCTCACTGCCGCCCATCGCGCCCGCAGCCGCGCTCTGCCCCGGAACATCCTTGGTCAGCACAATCCGATTGGCGTTTGCCGCCTGCATCGCCAACCGCCGCTCGCGCAGGTTATGCCATCCTGCCCAAAGCAGCAGAGCAACTCCAACAACCATCGCCGCCAACACAAGACCGCTACGCTTCATGCCCAGACACTCCCATCACTCAGTCTATCCTGTGCAGGCCCTAGAAGCTCTTCGGCAGCATCCGATCGTATGTCGAGCGGACGATCGCGTAGCACTCGCATGCCTTCTGCTCCAGCTTCGGCCGATCCACGATCCGAATCCGGCCGCGACTGTAGTCGATCGCACCCAGACGCTGCAGCTCACCCGCCGCAACCGTCACTGTCGAGCGCCGAGAACCCAGCATCTGCGCCAGAAACTCCTGCGTCAGCATAAGCTCGGAAGACTCGGTCCGATCCGCGGACACCAGCAGCCACCGCGCAAGCCTCGCCTCCACCTGATGCATCCGGTTGCACAGCACAGACTGCGTCATCTGCACCATCTGCATATACGTGAAGTCGTAGATCAACTGCGCAAACACACCGCCCTTCTGAAACTCCTCCCGCATCACCGACGCACGAATCCGCAGCCCCGAACCAGCGCCTTGAATCACCACCGCATGTGACATCTGTCGCTGACCGAAGAGCGCCGGAAGCCCTGAGAATCCCTCTCGCCCGGTCAGACCCACCTCCACCGACTCACCCTTCTCGGTCAGGGCATCCGTCGAGATCATTCCACTTACCGGAAAGTACAGGTACTCGATCGGCTGGTTGGGCCGCGAAAGCTGCATGTTGAGCGGTAGATCCACTGGAACGAAGTACCTCGACAACGCCTGAAACTGCTCTTCAGGCATCCTGGATAGGATAAGGTTTCGCGGCCTGCTTCTGCTGGAGAACGCTTCGGGTATCAACTTGCATCTTCCTTATAGGACCAGGCGGCCCGCGCGCCGGTCATCAATCGCCCGCCATCAAGGAATATCCGCTTTGGAGCCACTCTCCGCGTCTTCTACCTGCGCACTCTCTCTGGCTGTGCAGGTGAGGTTATCATATGCAGTCCGGCTGAGTCTCGCGGGTGAACCTGCCTCTCGACGCCACAGTCGGAGCCTTTGCTTCCTATCCTGGCTGAAGCGACAAACCCATTGCAGCGCCTGCGCCAAAGGTCTTCCCGCGCTCTTCTTCCTGCGTCTCTCCTTCACCGCCGTCGCCTGGACCAAAGCCCGCGCCGGCGCTCAGCGCAATGCGGCAGCCGGAACAGCCGGCAAAAGCCGTCGCATGGCAAACCCCATCGCGCCGGCCACAAAGCCCGCACCTAGCAAGGCCTTCGCCAGTTCGTGCTCTGCAACGGCCGTTCCGTTCACCGTCGCCAGCAGCATGCCTCCCTCTACCTGGCTTCGCCCCGCCAGAAACTCCGCAAGACTCTTCGCCACCTTGCCACGCGCAGGCTCCTCGTCGGGAAGAAACGCCTGAAGGTTTGGGTTCCCGCGCCGCAGATAGCCTACCAGCGCTCCATCACACAGAATCACCCTTGCCCCAACACTGCGTGTCAGCGACGAACCTGCATCTGGCGCGGTCGGCCAGCGCAGCAAGGCCCCGTATGGATTCGCCGGATCGGTCGCCGCCAGCACAACCATCTCCACGCTGCTGCCCTCGTTCTCCCCACGTAACGACCGCAGCAGATCCACTGCGGCAGGCATCGCAAACTGGGTCGCTCCAAGATCGGCCGCAAAGTAGCCTCGGCGAATCTTGCCGCTCTCTTCCAGAGCCTTCAGGACGTCGTAGACCGCCGAAAACCCTCCCATCAATCCCTCGGCATGCGCCGTCTCCCGAAACACGACGCCATAACGGGTCAGCATCTGCTGCGCTATCGCATGGGACCACGCCGTTCCGGACCTGCCCTCCGCAAACGCCGCCACCTGGATCGCCCATCGTCCTTGCGCCGTCGGCGGAGTCGTCCGCCGCGACCGGAAGCCTGTCTTCCCTGCTCCCTGCTGGTGCGTACGCTTCGCCTGCTTGCCGGCAGGCTGACGGTCGCAATACGCCCGTAGCGCACCCATACCATCGTTCGTCACGACTCCTCGCCAGACCAGCTCCCAAAGCGCCTCCAGCGTCTCTCCGGGGTACCCGCCACCAACGCCTTCGTGCAAATCCTGGAAGAACGACGCGCCGCGCCCTCGCAGCAGGTCCACGACCGCCGCCGCCCGATCTCCAAGCCCGCTCGCCGCCCCCTGAGACACGGGCCAAAGCGTTCCTAGTCTCTCTGTCAAGTACAGTCCAACCCGACCATCTCGCTCTCCGAGCGCTTCCAACCCAACCCATGTCACCTCTCCAGCCGCAATCAAGGTATCGAGGTCGGCCGGCTTGTACCCTGCAATCCGAGCCGGCAGCATCTCCGTCTCCAGCAGCGACGCCGGCAGTGGCGCGCCCTGCAGGTTCTCGATCACATCCAGCAACGCATCCAGACCGCGTCGCGGTTGAACCACGCCCTGCCATCGCGTCAGCAGCCGAGCAAGCACCCTCTGCTCGACAGGCTCAACCTCTTTCCGCAGCCGCGCCAGAGACTTCCTGCGGATTGCCCGCAGCACCTCCACATCGCACCACTCCCGATGCATTCCACCGGGCCGGAATCCACCCTCGACGATCCGTCCAACCCCCACCAGCCGGTTCAGCGTAGCCTCGACGCTCTCGTTCGGAAGCGCAAAGCGTGACGCGCACTCCGATGTCGTAAACGGTCCATGTGTTCGGCCGAATCGGCGCACCAAGTCAAACAACGCATCCGGAACATCCTGCAGAAACGCCGTGGGCAAGCCCGGCGGCAGCGGTACCCCCACCGCATCCCGATACCGCCCCGCATCCTCCACGGCGATCAGCCGTTTCTCCCCCGCGATGCTCACCTCGATCACGCGCCGCGCCCGCATCAGCTTCCCCGCACTCTCGGCCGTATCCGCATCCACACACCGCGCCCGCAGCTCCACCCGCGTCAAATCCCCAATCCGCCGCAGCAGC
>CAXUNW010000122.1:0-1565 GCA_964252505.1 uncultured Acidobacteriaceae bacterium | reverse complement strand
CGTGCACCCCATCCATCGACTTCGCCCGATACCCCTCAGCCGTACACTGCCCCTGCTCTTCCGTCTCCTCAATCGCATGCAGGTCCAGCAGCTCCCGGAGGTCCGCATCCCCCATCAACTCCCGCAGCTGATCCTGATCGATCGAGAGCGCCTGCGCCCGCCGCTCCGCCAATGGAGCATCCCCGTCGTAGATATAGTTCGCCACATAGCTGAACAGCAGCGCCGCGGCAAACGGCGAAGGCGTCCGCGAATCCACCGTATGCACCCGCAGCGTCCGGCTCCCCACCGCCCGCAGCGTCTCCATCAGCGCCGGCATATCGAACACGTCCCGCAGACACTCCCGATACGCCTCCAGCAGAATCGGAAACGAAGCATACCGTGAAGCCACCGCCAGCAAATCGTAAGACCGCTTCCTCTGCTGCCAAAGCGGCGTTCGCCCATCCCCCCGCCGCCGCGGTAACAGCAGCGCCCGCGACGCACTCTCCCTAAACTTCGCCGCGAACAGCGCCGTCGACCCCAACTGCCGCAGCACCAGCTCCGCCGCCTCCTCCGGCTCCAGCAGCAGCTGATCCACATCCGGTGCCGCATCGCTCTCCGGAAACCGGATGACAAACCCATCCTCCGACCACATCGTCTCCACATCCGGCCCACCGTTGGCCCGTATCCGCGCCGTCACCGCCATCGCCCACGGCGCGTGGATCCGGCTCCCAAACGGCGTCAAACAGCACATCCGCCAATCCCCCAGCTCATCCCGCACCCGTTCGATCACGATGTTCTGGTCGTCCGGCACATGCACCGTCGCTAGCTCCTGGTCCGCCAGATATCGCATCACGTTCTCCGCCGCCTTCGCCTCCAGATCGTGATCCGCCACCAGCGTCGCTACGGCCACACTTCGCGGCATCTGCCGCAACTCCCGCACCAGCGCCCCGATTCGCCGCCCAAACTCCAGCGGCCGCCCCGCTTGGTCCCCATGCCAGAACGGCATCTTGCCTGGATCGCCCGGCGCGGGCACCACCAGCACCCGGTCATGCGTAATCTCCTCCACCCGCCACGTCGAAGCACCCAGAATGAACGTGTCTCCCGGCCTCTGCTCGAACACCATCTCCTCATCCAGCTCGCCCACACGGATCGGCTTGGCATGCGTCCCCGCCAGAAAAACCCCATACAGCCCACGATCCGGAATCGTCCCGCCATTCAGAATCGCGATCATCTTCACGCCCTTGCGCGGCGTCAGCCAGTTCCGCTCTCGATCCCATGTAATCCGCGGCCGCAACTCCGCAAACTCATCCGATGGATACCTCCCGGCGAGCATGTCCAGCACTCCATCGAACACCCCCTGGCTCAACCCCGCAAAGTTTGCCGCAGACCGCACCAAACCAAACAGCTCCCCATACGACACACCCGGAGCCGCATCCTCATCCGTCTTTGGTTTCTCCCGCCGCCCCGCAGCCTCCATCCCCAGCGGAGGCTGCGCGATCACCGCCACCATCTGCTGCGCCAGCACATCCAGAGGATTCCGCAAAAATCGCGTCGACTCCACATGCCCCTCATGCATTGCCCGCGTC
>CAXUNW010000121.1:0-7684 GCA_964252505.1 uncultured Acidobacteriaceae bacterium | reverse complement strand
CCATGTGAAGAACGCCCATGCGAAGGGATACGCAGGGCGTTCGGGGATGTTCCGTGGTTTGTTGCGGCGAGGCTACTGAGCGGGGATGACGCCGCAGGCGATGCGGTTGCCAGCGGCCCCGGTGGGGTCGGTCTTCATGTCGTCGGGCTTCTCATGGACCATAATGGCGGTTCCGAAGATGGCGTTGGGGGCTCCGGGGGTCATGGAGAGATAGTCGACCTTGTAGGTGATCTCGCCGGCGTGGTTCTCGCCGATGGTGATGTTTTTGGGGAGGTCGCCGTTGTGGTGGCCCATGGGGTTCATGAGGCCGTGTTGCTTCTGGTCGGGGTTGAAGTGGCCGCCGGCGGATTTGAAGTCGGGGGCTTCGCAGACGGGACTGGCGTGGATGTGGACGGCGTGGTCGCCGACGGGGAGGTTGATGAGCTTGACCTTGATCTCGACGCCCCCCTTTTTGAGGGGGGAGAAGGTCGCGGTGCCGGCGTCCATGCCCTGAGCGTTCTTGAGGGGCACGGTGACGGCGTCTTTGGCTTTGGCGAAGGCGGGGAGGGTGAGAAGGGCGAAGGCAAGGACGGCGGCTGGGGTACGCATGGTGTTGGTCTCTCCGGGAGGCAGTTCCGATGTGGGCAATGTCGGCCCCAACAGAGTACCCCATTCGGGAGGCGAGTTACGTGAATGCGGGATGGGTGTTCGCGGTATGGTGGTAGCTATGCGTGTTGCCGTTCGCCCCTATGTTGTGCTGATGACGATGATGACCTGCTGCGTGGCGTTGCTGGCGGGGCAGGAGCCGAAGCCGATTGCGCCGGCGGCTGGAGCTGTGGCTCCGCCGACCCCGAGCATGGCGCCGCTGCCCGCGGACGCGCACGTGGCGCAGGCGATTCAGTTGGAGGGGAGGACGCTGCACTACACCGTGACGGTGGGAACGCTGCCTGTGAAGGGGAAGGACGGCAAGACGGCGGCGGATGTGGTGTTTACGGCGTACACGATGGATGCTCCCGCCGGAAGTGCGAGGCCGGTGACGTTCGCGATGAACGGCGGGCCGGGAGCTTCGAGCGTTTACCTGAATTTTGGGGCGATCGGGCCGAAGAAAGTGGCGTTTGGGTCAGAGGGGGACAGCCCGTCGGACCCGGCCACGCTGCGGGATAACCCGGGAACGTGGCTGGACTTTACGGATCTGGTGTTTATCGATCCGGTAGGGACGGGGTACAGCCGCAGTTTGCTGCCGGAGGCGGAGACGAAGAAGATGTTTTACTCGACGGGGCCGGATATCGAGTATCTTTCGCGGGTAGTCTTCGACTGGCTGGTGAAGAACGGGCGGATGATGAGCCGGAAGTACTTTGTCGGGGAGAGTTATGGAGGGTATCGGGGTCCGCGGATTACGCACTATCTGCAGACGCAGCTTGGCGTGGCGATGAATGGGGTGATGCTGGTGAGCCCGTACCTGAACCCGGCGCAGGAGGCGAATCGCGATCTTTCGCCGATCGCCTGGATGATGACGCTGCCGTCGATTGCAGCGGCGCACCAGGAGCGGGAGCATGCGCTGACGCAGGCGTCGATGGATGCGGTGGTCTCGTACACGCGGGGGGAGTATGCGGTGGCGCTGATGCGGGGGCGGTCCGACCCGGCGGCCACGCAGGCGATGCTGCAGCATGTGACGGAGATGACCGGGCTGGACCCGGTGTTTGTGAAGCGGTCCGGCGGCCGTCTGGAGACGCAGGCGTACCTGCGGGAGGTATTCCGGACGGAGGGCAAGCTGGGAAGCCGGTACGACCCGAACGTGACGGCGCCCGATCCCTTTCCCTACGATCCGGAGCAGCGGTCGAACGATCCGATTCTGGAGTCGATCATCGCGCCGACGACGACGGCTATGGTCGATTTTGTGACCCAAACCGTGGGGTGGAAGGTGGATGGCCGTTATGAGGCACTCTCGAATGAGGTGAACCGGCAGTGGGATCGCGGGGAGGAGTTGCGGCGCGGGGCGGTCGAGGACCTGCGCGAGTCAGTCGCGGCGGATTCGAAGATGCGTGTGCTGATCGTGCATGGCTGGAACGATCTTTCGTGTCCGTTCATGGGTTCGATCCTGACGGTCGACCAGATGCCCCTGCTGGGCGATCCGACACGGGTGCAGGTGCGCGAGTATCCAGGGGGGCATATGTTCTATAGCCGGATGGGAAGCAGCCTCGCTCTCCGGAAGGATGTGCAAGAGTTGGTGGCGAAGCACTAGCCGAGGAGGAGATACCATGTTGCGTGCTACGTTTGTCACGTTCGCGCTCTGCCTGCTGACCCAGGCCCCGGGACTACAGACCAAGGAGACTTCCATGACGCACCACGCCCACGGCACGTTCACGGTCGAGGTTAAGCCTCTGACTCCGGCCCCCGCTGAGGGGCTGGCGCGGTACTCGATCGATAAGCAGATGCACGGCGACCTGGAGGGCACGACCAAGGGCGAGATGTTCAGCGGCGGCAGCCCGATGAAGAAGTCTGCGGGGTATGTCGCGATCGAGGTATTTACCGGCTCGCTGGCTGGAAAGCATGGGACGTTCGCGCTGCAGCACTTTGCGACGATGGACGGGGCTGGGCCGAACATGATGGTGAAGGTCGTTCCGGGCTCCGGGACGGGCGAGTTGCAAGGCATTGCGGGTAACTTCACGATTGTGATCGAGGGTGGGAAGCACTCCTACGAGCTGGACTATACGCTGCAATAAGCGGCCGCTTGTGGATGCGAGAACAACACAGACAGAGAGTGATTTACATACCCGGGTCGGTAATCGGGGCGGGATCCCTGGCAACCAGGAGATTACGGGCGGCAAAGCCGAACGCGGCGATGAAGGTATAGCAGAGGGTGGGGATGATGAAGGCATGCTGAACGCCGATTTTGTCGGCGATCGAGCCTTCGAGCAGCGGCAGCAGCGCGCCGCCTACAATGGCCATGACCATTAGGCTGGAGCCTTTGCTGGTCATGGGCCCCAGGTTGGCGAGGCCAAGGGTGAAGATGCTGGGGAACATGACGGAGTTGAAGAAGCCGACGAGCAGGATGGTGACCATGGCGGTGGGACCGTGGCTGAGCATGGAGACGATGACGAGCAGGCAGGCTCCGGCGGCGGCGTAGCCGAGAACCAAGCCGGTGCGAAGCCACTGCAACACCCAGGCGCCGATGAAGCGGCCAATCATGGCTCCGCCCCAGTAGAGGCCGACGTATTTGGCGGCGGTCTGCTCCGGCATGGCCATGATCTGCGGGAGGCCAAGGTAGTTGACGAGGAAGCTGCCGATGGAGACCTCCGCGCCGACGTAGAGGAAGATGCCGAGCGCGCCCATCAGCAGCCAGGGATGGCGCCAGACGCTGTCTTTGGCGGTCTCGTCAAAGGCTCCCGGGCGGAAATCCTGGGTGTTCTGGCTTGTGATCATGGGGGGTAGCTTGAGCAGGCCGAGAGCGAGGCCGAGGGCGAGCAGGGCAAGGGCAATGCCCAGGTACGGCAGGCGCACGGAAGATGCCTGAGCCTGGCGATAGGTTTGCAGCGCGGCGGCGGAGAGGGAGTGAAGCTTTTCCGGCGCAAGCTGCGTTCCGCCGAGGATCAGGGCACCGCCGAGGATCGGGGCGATGGTGGTGCCAAGCGAGTTGAAGGCCTGTGAGAAGTTGAGGCGGCTGGCGGCGGTGGCGACCGGGCCCAGGCTGGTGACGTAGGGGTTTGCCGCCACCTGGAGACAGGTGATTCCCCCGGCGAGCACGACGAGCGCGGTGAGGAAGAGGCCGAAGGACGCGAGGGTGGAGGCGGGGAGGAAGAGGAGCGCGCCGAGGGCCATGACGACCAGGCCGATGACCATGGACTGCTTGTAGCCGCGCCACTCGACGAGCTTGCCGGCGGGGAGGGCGAAGACGAAGTAGGAGGAGAAGAAGGCGAACTGGACGAGCATGGCCTGCGCATAGCTGAGCTCGAAGATGCCTTTGAGGTGAGGGATGAGGATGTCGTTGAGACAGGTGAGAAAGCCCCACATGAAGAAGAGGGCGGTGGCGATGGACATGGCGCGGATGTCAGTCTTGCTGCGATCGTTGGCGATGAGGGGGGTGGATGCTTGGAGGCTGACGGCCATGGTGTTCACTCGGTGTGGAAGGAGTGCCTGGAGCGCGGGACAGGCGATACTTTGCGCCACCAATCATCTCACTTTTTCCCGATTGGATGATGTCAGCTTTGGCCGGTGGTTTGGATGGCGGGAAGCTCCATCTGGTGGGAGCGGTGTTCGTCGAGGTTGGGCTGGAAGCAGGATCGGCAGCGAGCCTCGTAGACGCCGGCGGCACCGACGACGACGAGCTGCTGGCTTGATCCGAGGCGCTGGGTATGGATGGCGGGGGCGCCGCATACCATGCAGACGGCGGAGAGCTTGGTGACCTCATCGGCGAGGGCCATCAGGGCGGGCATGGGGCCGAAGGGCTCGGCGTGGAAGGTCATGTCAAGGCCCGCGATGACGATGCGCTTGCCGCGATGAACAAGCTCGATGGCGAGCGGGACGATGGCGTCGTCGAGCCATTGGGCCTCATCGAGGCCGATGACCTCGACGGCGGAGAGCTGGTGGGCGAGGGCCTGACGGAGGCGCTCGACGTTGGCGACGGTGACGGCCTCGTGGGTCTGCGCGCCGTGGCTGGCGATGGCGGTGCGGTGGTAGCGGAGGTCAATGTCTGGCTTGAAGCAAAGGACGCGCTGGCGGGCGATGCGGGCCCGTTTGAGGCGGCGGATGAGCTCTTCGCTTTTGCCGGAGAACATGGGGCCGGTGATGACTTCGATGCGTCCGGGGCTGGCTTTGGTCAAGAGGCGGTCTCGGGTTCGGGGGTGTCGGCGAGGGGCTGCCAGAGCTCGATGCGGTTGCCTTCGGGGTCGTTCGCCCAAGCGAAGCGGCCATAGGAGGCGTCTTCGCGCTTGGGGTCGATGGTGGCTCCGGCGGCCTGGAGCTGTTGGAGCATGGCGTCGAGATCGTCGACGCGATAGTTGACCATGGCGGTCTGGGGTCCGGCGCCGAAGTATTTTGTGTCCGCGGGGAAGAGGGACCAGGTGGTGCTGCCGGTTCCGGCGGGGACTTCGTCGGACCAGGGGAAGGTGGCTCCGCCGTAGTCGGACATGATGAGGCCAAGGTTGGTGGCATACCACTGGGCGAGGGCCTTGGGGTCCTGCGCTTTGAGGAAGACTCCGCCGATTCCGGTGACACGTGCCATTGATTTTTTCCCCTTCAGACGACTTAAAGCTTCCTGACCTTTACGGCTGTTCCATAGGCCATTACCAGGCGGCTTTCCAGCAGGACGACGTAGCGAAGGCCTACGACCGCCTGGGCGCCGTGCGCGGCCGCTCGCGCCAGCATATCAAGGAATGCCTCGCGCATGGTTTCGACCAGGACCGGACGCTCGAGAAAGCCGCTGATGAGTGGGCTGGTGGTGATGCCCTCGACCACGCCCAGGCTGGACACGATGTCGTAACCGGCAAGCTGATCGGTGGTTGCGACCATGGCGGGGTCGAGGGGTAAGGGCATGGGTTCCTCTGGCTTTATGGCTTGCGCTTTGTTTTGAGGGCTGCGATCAGGTTGGTGACGATCCCTTTGTCGATGGTGGAGGCGGCGAGGGTTGCGCCGTGGGCGAGGTCGGGGGCGATTTTGGCGGTAACGAGCACGGCGGCAGCGTTCAGGATGACGATGTCGCGGGCAGGCCCAGGATGGCCGGCGAAGATGGCGGTGAGGATGGCTGCATTTGTTGTGGCGTCCGCGCCGGCGAGTTGGCCGGGCGAGGCACGTTTCAGGCCGACGTCCTCGGGAGAGAGTTGGGTGGAGACGATGCGGCCGTGGCGGACCTCGGCGAGGGTGCTGGGGCCGCCGATGGAAAGCTCGTCCATTCCGGAGCCGTCGCCTGCGTCTCCATGGACGACAAAGGCGTGACGGATATCGAGCAGGACCATGGCCTGGGCGACCAAGGGGACGAGATGGGGAGCGTAGACGCCCATGACCTGGGCGCGGGCTCCGGCGGGATTGGCGAGGGGGCCTAGGAGATTGAAGGCGGTGCGGAGGCCGAGGGCGCGGCGGACGGGCATGGCGGCGCGCATGGCGGGGTGGTGCGCGGGCGCGTGGAGGAAGACGAAGCCGTGGAGGCGGAGGGCTTCGGCGGCAGCTTCTCCGGAGAGGTCAACGGGGATGCCAAGGGCTTCGAGGACGTCGGCGGAGCCGCATTGCGAGGTAACGGCGCGGTTGCCGTGCTTGGCGACCTTGGCTCCGGCGGCGGCAGCGACGAGGGCGGCGGCGGTGGAGATGTTGAAGGTGCCGCTGAGATCGCCGCCGGTGCCGCAGGTGTCGACGAGGGCGTCGCGTTCGGGTTCGGTGAGGGGGAGGGTGGTGGCGGCGAGACGGAGCGCGTCGACGAAGCCGGCGAGCTCCTGCGGGGTTTCGCCGCGGGCGGCGAGGGCGCCGAGGAGGCCGGCGAGCTCGAGTTCGGAGAAGGCGCCATCGAGGATGGTGTGCATGAGGGAGCGGGCTTCGTCGCGGGAGAGGAGGGCGCGTTCCTCGAGGACGCGCTTCAGGTAGGGCTTCAACGACATAGGAGAAGGGTAGCAGGGCGCGTGGGGTGCGGCTGCGTGCGGTTATCGGCAGGATGACACGATCTTCATGCGGTGTTCGTTGTCGGTGGTGGACGCGCTCCGCTACACTTCTCCTCGAACAGAAGAACGCAATCCCGGACAGGCGACCCGACATGAAGATTCACGAGTACCAGGCGAAAGAGATTCTGCGGAAGTACAACGTGCCGGTTCCGGGCGGAGAGATGGCGACGACGCTGGAGCAGGCGGATACGGCGGCGAAGGCGTTGTTTGCGGCGGGGAATGCGGTGGTGGTGGTGAAGGCTCAGATCCATGCCGGGGGGCGCGGCAAGGGCCGCGGGGTAAAGGTGGTGAAGAACCTGGACGCGGCGAACGCGGCGTCCAAGGCGATTTTGGGGATGCAGCTGGTGACGCACCAGACGGGGCCAGCGGGGCAGAAGGTGCAGCGGCTGCTGATCGAGGAAGGGTCGGCGATCGAGCGGGAGTTGTATTTGGGGTTGGTGCTGGACCGGGCGTCGGCGAAGATCGTGTTTATGGCTTCGCAGTCGGGCGGAATGGAGATTGAAGAGGTGGCGCATACGACGCCGGAGCTTATTTACAAGGAGTACATCGATCCGGCGGTGGGGTTTCAGCCGTACCAGGCGCGGAAGCTGGCGTTCAAGCTGAGGTTGACGACGGCGCAGATCAATCCGGCGGTGGCGTTCATGACCGGGTTGTACAAGGCGTTTCTGGAGACGGATTCGACGCTAATGGAGATCAATCCGTTCATCACAACGAAGGACGGGAGGCTGATGGCGCTCGATTGCAAGATCAACTTCGACGACAACGCGATGTTCCGGCACAAGGACCTGAAGGAGCTGCGGGATATGGCGGAGGAAGATCCGCTGGAGGTAGAGGCGTCGAAGTTTGCGCTGAACTACATCAAGCTGGATGGCTCGATCGCGTGCATGGTGAACGGCGCGGGGCTGGCGATGGCGACCATGGACATCATCCAGTACGCGGGCGGGTCGCCGGCGAACTTTCTGGATGTGGGTGGCGGTGCGACGCAGCAGCAGATTGAGCAGGCGTTCGGGATTCTGCTGAGCGACCCGAATGTGAAGGCGATCTTTATCAATATTTTTGGG
>CAXUNW010000120.1:0-7685 GCA_964252505.1 uncultured Acidobacteriaceae bacterium | reverse complement strand
TCTCGACATTGTAGGACTGGAAGCGCTCGTCGACGGTGGCGATGCGGGGGAATGCGGAGGGGTTGAGGAGGGTTTGCGCTGGAACGACTGTGGACGCGGCGGCAAGGATGACAGGCAGGAGGTGGCGGGCGGCGAGCATGGCGGTGTCCTTGGGCGGTGTTCAGGGGGGATCAGGCGGTGACAGGTCTGCTGTTGCGCGACATGATACCGCAGCCGGTGCCTGGGGCGCTCAAGAGGTGAGGATTTCGATGAGTTGGCGGGGCTCTGCGAGGAAGGCGTCGTGGCCGTGGTCGGAGACGAGTTCCCGGTAGGAGCAGGGTGCGCCAGCGGCGCGCATGCCGGCGGCCAGGGCAGCGATGTCTGCGGGGGGGAAGAGCCAGTCGGAAGAGATGCCGACGAGGAGTATTTCAGCCAGGATGCGAGTCCAGGCGTCTGCGGGGGTTGCGAAGCCGCGCGTCGGGTCAAAGAGGTCCATGAGACGCGTGATGGTTAGATAGGTGTTGGCGTCGAAGCGCTGGTTGAAGCGATCTCCCTGGTAGTCGAGGTAGCCTGCGATATCGAAGCGGCCGCCGGTAAGGGGATCTTCGCCGCTGCGGTCGGGGTTGCGGCGAAATCGCTGGTCGAAGAGGGGAGAGGATTTGTAGCTGGCGACAGCGAGACCGCGGGCGAGGGCAAGGCCTCGACGGGGTGGGTTGTCGGGAGAGTAGAGGCCGCCGTTCCAGGCTGGGTCGAGCTGGATGGCCTGGCGTTGGAGATGGTTGAGGGCAAGGGCCATGGCGTTGAGAGGCGCGGTGGCGATGGCGATGACTTTCCGGACGCGGGCGGGGAAGAGGATGGCCCACTCGATGCTCTGCATGCCCCCGATGGAGGCGCCGATGGCGAGCTTGAGGCAAGAGACGCCAAGGTGATCGAGCAGGAGAGCCTGGGCGCGGACGGTGTCACGGATGGTGACCTGCGGGAAGGCGGGGCCGTACGGCGCGCCGGTCGCGGGATTGAGGGAGGCAGGGCCGGTGGTTCCGGAACAGGAGCCGAGGATGTTGATGCCGAGAATGGCGTCCTGCTGGGGATCGACGAGGCCGGGCATCGCCCAGACGGCGGGCCACCATTCGGCAACGAGGGCTGAGCCGGAGAGGGCGTGACAAACGAGGATCAGGTTGCTCCGCGCGGGGTTGATTTCGCCGTAGAGGGCATAGTGGAGGCGGGCATTTTGCAGGACGCCGCCAAGCTCGAGAGGGAACTCCGAAGGGAGGAGAAAATCCCTCTCGAGTGTGGGGATGCGCGAGGGCTGGTTCATTGCGCGACGAGTGTCTGAGTCTCCTCGATGGCGTGGCCGGTGGCCAGCGCAAGAGCCTGGTCGAGGTCGGCGAGGATGTCGCGGATGTCTTCGATGCCGACGGAAAGGCGAACCATCTCCGGGCGGACCCCGGTGGAGTGCTGCTCCTCACGGGTAAGCTGCTGGTGCGTGGTGGAGGCGGGATGGATGACAAGGGACTTGGCGTCGCCGATATTGGCGAGCAGGGAGAAGAGCTTGAGGGAGTTGATGAGCATTTTGCCTGCGTCGTAGCCGCCGCGGATGCCGAAGGTGAGCAGCCCGCTCTGCCCGACGGGGAGGTACTTCTTCGCGCGGGTGCTGTACTTGCTGGACGCGAGGCCGGGATAGTTCACCCAATCGACGCCGGGATGCTGCTCAAGGAATTTGGCAACGGCAAAAGCGTTGCTGGAGTGGCGTTCCATGCGGAGGTGGAGGGTTTCGGTGCCTTGAAGAAGAAGGAAGGCGTTGAAGGGTGACAGGGCGGCGCCGGTGTCGCGGAGGCCTTGGACCCGTGCCTTGAGGATGAAGGCGAGGGGGCCGAAGGCATCGACGTAGGAGAGCCCGTGATAGGACGGGTCGGGCTCGGTGAAGTCGCGGAAGCGTCCGGAGGCCTTCCAGTCAAACCTTCCGGCGTCGACGAGGATGCCGCCGATGGAGGTTCCATGGCCTCCGATGTACTTGGTGGCAGACTCGACGACGATGTCGGCTCCCCACTCGATGGGGCGGCAGAGAGCAGGGGAGGCGCTGGTGTTGTCGATGATGAGCGGCAGGCCATGCGCGTGGGCGATTGCGGCAAGAGCCTCAACATCGGCGATGTCGAGCTTGGGGTTGCCGAGAGTTTCGGTGTAGATGGCGCGGGTTTTGTCGGTGATGGCGGCGCGGATGCCGTCGAAGTCGTTGGCATCCGCAAAGCGAACTGCGATGCCGTACTTGGGCAAGGTGTAGTGGAAAAGGTTGTAGGTTCCGCCGTAGAGGGAGGTGGTGGAGATGATCTCGTCGCCTGCATTGGCGAGGTTGGTGATCGCGAGGGCCTCCGCGGCCATGCCGCTGGCGGTGGCGAGCGCTGCGGCGCCGCCTTCGAGCGCAGCGACGCGCTTCTCAAAGACGTCGGTGGTGGGATTCATGATGCGGGTGTAGATGTTGCCGAACTCCTGCAGGCCAAAGAGGCGGGCGGCGTGGTCGGCGTCCTGGAAGACGTAGGAGGTGGTCTGGTAGATGGGCACGGCGCGGGAGCCGGTGGTGGGGTCGGGAACCTGGCCGCCGTGAACGGCGAGGGTGGCGAAGTGCTGCTGGGGGTCTTGAGCGTCGGGCATGGGCTTATCTCCTGAACGGCGGCTGCCGCAAGGTCGGCAGGGCAGGCTTTAAGGATTGGAAGAGGGCGCAGGCAAGGGTTTGCGCTGCGGCCCGGAGGTGCGCATGCATGGCCTGGTCTTAGGAAGAGCAGATGCGGATGCGCATGCGGACAACGTGAGGACAACAACACTCACGCAGCGGGTGAAGGAGGGCGAGACGGCTCATACCACGCCATTATAGCCACACGTTGCCGGCGGGGTGGGACTTGGAGTACGGTAGCGGCTGAACCGATCAGGGGGTGTTGTCGGGGATGAGGCGGGAGACGGTGAGACTTCCGGCGATCTGTGTGAAGATCGAGCTGAGGCCCGTGGTGGGCTGAGCCGAGGAGACGCAGGTGCTGGCGCCGCCTTGTGCGCTGTAGTCGGAGAAGAAGTTCTGTGGGCTGGAAGCGATCTGCTCCATGGCCGAGCAGGGAGAGATACTAGGCGAATCCGTGGAGCAGCCGGAGCTGGTAGCACCATAGGCTACGGAATAGACCTGGGTACCGGCGGCAGTCGCGGCGGCGGCGGCGACGACGGCCTGCTGGCACTGATTCTTGAGCGACGGATAGACGCCGGTCGATGGCGAGGCGTTCGGCATTCCATGGGAGTTTGCGTTTGCGTCGCCGTCGCTAAGGAGAATGAGAACGTTTTTGGTTCCGGGATTGGCGCTGGACTGCGCAGCGAGGTCGGCCTGCGCGGCATAGATGATGCCGGCGTAGTAGGTCCCATAGCCTCCGACGGCCTTCAATCCAGGGCAGTTGGTGAGGCCGCCGGAAGATTTAGCGAGATTGGAGAGGGTGTTGAGTGAGGTCGCGCTGCTGGAGGTCCGGTAGTCGCTTGAGAAGTTGATGACCTGGTACTGCGGCCGGATGGGGTCGTTGTAGGGGGAGATGCTGGGGGTCTGGTTGCCGCAGTTGTAGTCGTACTGGGCCTGGGCTGCGGAGGCGAGACCCGGGAAGGTGTAGAGGCTCACGCGGTCGACAGCGTTGGCGACGTTGCCGTTGGTGGCGGCGCCGCAGTTGGTCTGGCTTGCGCCGCATGGGGAGAGATTCTGGAGGAGAACCTGGACGCCGGAGAGGGCGCAGCTGATGCGCGTATTGGCGCAGTTGCTGTCGGAGTCGTAGTTGTTCATCGACCCAGTGGTATCGACGATAATGGCGACATTGTAGGGGCTGGGCGCGGAGCCACGCATGGAGGCAGTTGCGCTGGCACCCACATTGAGGGTGCTGATGCCGACCAGTCGCATGAAGTAGAGCGGCAGGGTAAGCACCTGTTTGACGACGACGGCGTTGCCGTAGGTGGGGGCGACGCAGGCCATGCCCTGAGCCTTCAAGGTGTTGAGGCAGACTACCTTGGGATAGCCGCTCACCATGGAGACGCCGGCCAAGCTGCTGCGTGCGTTCAGCGAGCCGGAGGTGGAGCCAAACTGTGCGGCGACGGAGGTTGCGCCGCTCCCCGGCAGGGACTCCGCGCCGGCGAGGGCGGCTGCGTCGCAGGAGGCCTGGAGCTGGCGGTAGGTGTACAGCGCGCGGCCAAGATCGAGCGCGTAGCCCACCATCGCGAGCAGCGCAATCATCATGAACGCCATGATGGGCAGCACCTGCCCGTGCTCTTCCCGGATGAAACGGCGGAGGGTTGCGGTCACGGCAAGCTTCATTGAACAAGCTCCGTGGTCTGCGCGGTCAACAGACACGCGGGCGCGTAGTTTGCGCCGTAGACGGTGAGGTTGCAGGGGTAAGTGACAGTGACCTTGACCGTGGATCCCTTGGTGAGGTTTGCGGCCGCTCCTGTGGTGTTGCTTGCGCTGTTGCAGGAGTTTCCGTTGTACGCGACGCCATTGAGGACGAAGCTGTAGGCCAAGGCCGTCGACCTCAGGTTGGGCGCGGCGGCGGCGACCGCCGTGGCGACGGTGCTGCATGGGTCGGTGGTCTGTCCGCGGCTGATGGCGAGCAGACGCGCGCCGACGTTGGTTGCGTCGGTCAGCATGACGAAGTTGTTCATGGCGATGCCGAAGGTGAAGATGCCCGTGACGATGAGCAGGAGAATGGGCATGCAGAGGGCAAACTCGACGAGGGATTGCCCATCCTGCCGGCGGGCGCAGGCGCTGAGGGTGACGCCCGGTGCACAGCGGGGGCTGCGATGACCAGCAGCGTTCAGATTCTCTGTTCGGATACCAAGCCGCATAGTCCCACTGTCTCCGAGGACTGTATCGACCCCTGGCTGGATGGTCGACAGCAAACGGAGGGGAAATGACCCCGCGGCAATGGGTACTTGGGTGCGGGGCCTGCCGGGTGGGGATGAGTACGGCTTCCGGGCTTGAACAGGTTGACGAGGACCTGGTTTTGCGGGTCTGTTGCGGGTGCAGGGACGAGGTTCAGGATCTAACGGCGATTATCGGTGGCGGGTTCGGGGTGGATGAGGAGGCGGCTGACTTCAGGATTTTCGCGCTTGAAGGTGCTTTCGAGGGCGGTGATGACGGAATGGACCTGGCTCATGGGCAGGGCGTCGGGAAGGGTGCAGTGGCAGTTGACCTGGATGCGGTCGTGGACGTGAGTGACAAGGACCTCATGGATGTCGAGCACCTGCGGGTAGGCGTGGGCTGCGTGACGGAGGCGAAGTTCGAGCTGGCGATCGCTTTCAAGGCCGGCGAGATGCTCGATGGTGGCGGGTTCGCTCTCGATGTGGGTCAGGATGGAGGCGATGGTAGGGACCTCGCGGCGGATGTCGGCTTCCAGGCGCGTGACGAGATCGTGGGCCTGGCGCAGGGGCAGGGTTTCGTCGACTTCGAGGTGTTGCTCGACGTGGAGGGAGCCGTCGTACTGCTGGACGGAGACGTCGTGGATGGCAAGGTTGGCGCGGGCGGCGACGGCGCGGATGCGGTCGTGGACGGACTCCGCGAGAGAAGCGGTGGGAACGGAGTGGATGACGACATCGGCGCCGGGATAAAGGTTCTGGACGGCGTCGGTGGCGGCCATGGTGATCTGCTCCGAGCGCTGAAAGGTGACGTTGCGGGGAATGCCCAGGGTGACGTCGGCAAAGTCGGTGGCTCCGGCACGTCGTGTCCGGAGCTGATTGATGGACACGACGCCGTCAATGGCGAGGAGATCGTGGAGGAGCTGACGGCGGGTCTGGGAGCGGGTTCTGCCGCCGGGCTGGGCGGGGGCGGCGTCGAGCAGGTTGTCGATGGTGCGGCGGGCGAGGGTGTAGCAGACCTTGAGGATGATGAGGGAGACGAGCAAGGCCGCAAGCGGATCGGCAAGCTCAAGGCGGGCGATGTGGAAGCGCTCGCCCACGTAGGTGACGGCGAGGCCGAAGAGGACGGCGGCGGAGCTCCAGATATCGGTTCCGAAGTGGAGCGCGTCGGCTTCAAGGGCCTCGCTCTGGCTGGCCGCGGCGACGCGGTGGAGGTTGCGGGAGCGGGAGTAATCGACCGCGATGGAGAGGATGAGGACGATGAAGGGCCAGGGGGAGAGGACAAGCGCGAGATGGGTGCGGGAGAGAATACGGTGCAACGCCTCGTAGACGATCCAGAGGCTGGAGGCGAGCATGAGGACTGTTTCGACAAAGGCGGAGAGGGATTCGATCTTGCCGTGGCCGTAGTTGTGATCTTCGTCCGCGGGGCGGTCAGAGACCTGGACGGAGAAGAGGGTGAGGGCGGCGGCGATGAGGTCGATGCCGGAGTGGGCAGCCTCGGACAGCATGCCGAGCGAGCCGGTGAGCAGGCCGGTCATGAGCTTAAGCAGGGTAATGCCAAGGGCGGCAAAGACGGAGAAGAGCGCGGCGGAGCGCTTGGCGGCCCGGGTGCCGAGTGCGTTGGCAGGACTGGCGTGCGTGGCCGCGGGGCTCATGGGGTCGATGGTACAGGGTTTTGCCCCGGGCGACGGACTCTATGACGACTTGAGGATGTCAGGCTTCGGATAGACTTGACCACAATGGCAGAGGATGGTTTTGAGGACAAGAGCCCGCTGGGCGCGGAGCCGGAGCTGGTGCGGCCGGTGGATGGGTCCGGTCTGGAGATGCCGGAGGTTCCGCGCGGACGGCGGGCAGCAGCGACGTTCATATTTCTGACGGTGACCCTGGATATGGTGGCGCTGGGAATGATCGCGCCGGTGCTGCCACGGCTGATCTCGGACTTTATGCGGGGCGACACGGTGAACGCGGCGCAGATGCTGGGGATATTCGGCACGGTGTTTGCGGGGATCCAGTTTGTCTTTTCGCCGGTGCTGGGTTCGCTTTCCGACCGGTTCGGACGGCGGCCGGTGGTGCTGCTCTCAAACTTCGGGCTGGGTCTGGACTATGTGCTGATGGCGCTGGCCCCGGCCCTGGGGTGGTTGTTTGTGGGGCGGGTGATCTCGGGGTTGACAGCCTCGAGCGTTCCAACGGCGATGGCCTATATCGCGGACGTGACGCCACGGGAGAAGCGAGCCTCGGCGTTCGGGCTGCTCGGTGCGGCTTTCGGGCTGGGGTTTGTGCTAGGGCCTGCGCTGGGCGGCATCCTGGGCAGTGTGAACCCGCGGCTGCCTTTCTGGGTGGCGGGGGGGCTAAGTCTGTGCAACGGCATGTATGGCCTCTTTGTCCTGCCAGAGTCGCTAAAGCGGGAGAACCGGACCGCGTTCTCCTGGAAGCGGGCAAATCCGGTGGGCTCTGTGGCGCTGCTGGGGCGGAGCAAGGCGCTGGCCGGCATGGCGGTGGTGCTGCTGCTGGGGTATACGGCGCAGCAGTCGCTGATGAACGTGTATGTGATCTATTGCGACTTCCGCTATCACTGGACGGACCGGGCCGTCGGGCTTTCCCTGGCGGCGGTGGGGGTTTGCTCGGCGCTGTACGGGGCGTTGCTGGTGCGGCGGGCGGTGAAGACGCTGGGCGAGCGGGGAGCGATGTCGGTGGGGCTTGTGTTCGGGTCAGTCGGCTGGGTGATGATGGGGCTTTCGCGCACCGGGACGCTGCTTCTGCTGGCCATTCCGGTGTTCAACCTGATGTCGATCGTGTGGCCGGCGGCCCAAAGCATTATGTCGGTCGAGGTGGGGGCCGGGGAGCAG
>CAXUNW010000119.1:271-7696 GCA_964252505.1 uncultured Acidobacteriaceae bacterium | reverse complement strand
GCCCCTACCAGCTCCTCCACCCGATCGATAAACAGTCGGTCCGCCGACACCAGGCAATCCTGCGGCTCCAGCACCGCACAAAACTCCCCCGGCTCCTCCAGGTCCAGCAGCAGCCTTCCCTTCCCTGGCGCCCCCAGAAAAATTGCGTACAGCTTGTCCAACATAGCCATATCCGGAGCGTGCAGCGGCACCTTGATCCGCACCGACTCCGGCAGCCGCACCTTTACATCCTCAAGCGCCTGAATCGTCGACACCGCCAGCTTCGGCGCCGAGTCCTCCTCCCCGCGCAGCACGCCCCTTACCAGAACCGGCACATCGATCTTCAGCCGCTCCGCCAGCTTCTCATAGCTTTGCGGAAAGGCAATCAACTCGATCTTCCCGACCGTATCTTCAAGGCAAGCCTGCGCATACATCTCCCCCGATCGCTTCGACTTCGCGACCTTCAACCCGGTAATCACCCCGGCAACCGCGATCTCCGTGCCCTGGTCGTTGCCGCCACGCCGAAACGTCTGCGGCTCCGGCTTCATCTCGCAGGCCGCCGCCGTATCCACCACCTTCATATTCCGCAGCTTCTCCCGGTACTTGTCCAGGGGATGTCCGGACACAAAGAACCCCAGCACATCCTTCTCATTCTGCAGCCGCGTATGTTCGTCCCACTCTGGAGCCGGCGGAAGTGCGTCCTCCTTCGACGGCCCCTTCACCGGTCCGTCGTCGAACATCCCGAACAGTCCATGCTGCCCCGCCGCCTCATCCCGCTGCGTCTTCTGCGCTCGCTCCATTGCCTTATCCAGCCCCGCCATCACCCGCGCCCGCGGCCCGAATGCATCCATGGCCCCCGCCTTGATCAGCGACTCCAGAACACGCTTGTTCAGCAGCCGCAGGTCCACCTTCTCGCAGAAATCCCACAGGCTCTTGAATCCATCCCCACGTGCCGCGATCACCGACTCGATCGCATTCCGCCCCACATTCTTGATCGCCGCCAGCCCGAACAAAATCGTGTCCCCCTCGGGCGTAAACTCAGTCGAAGACACCTGCACATTCGGCGGAGTCACCGAGATGTTCATCTCCCGGCACTCCTGGATGTACTTCACCACATTCTCCGGCTTCGACGTCTCGCTCGTCAGCAGAGCCGCCATGAACTCCACCGGATAATGCGTCTTCAACCACGCCGTGTGATACGCCAGCAGCGAGTAAGCCGCAGAGTGCGACTTGTTGAATCCATATCCCGCGAACTTCTCCATCTGGTCGAAGATCTCGCCCGCCCGCGCCTTCGGAAAACTCCGCTCCGCCGCGCCGGCCATAAAGATCTCGCGCTGCTTCGCCATCTCCCCGGCGTCTTTCTTGCCCATCGCTCGCCGCAGCAGGTCCGCCCCGCCCAGCGAGTACCCTGCAATCACGTTCGATATCTGCATCACCTGTTCCTGATACACCATCACCCCAAGCGTCTCCTTCAGCAGCGGCTCGAGCTCCGGCAGCAGGTACTCCACCTCGCGTCGCCCCCACTTACGCTCGATGAAGTCGTCGATCATGTTCATCGGTCCCGGCCGATACAGCGCATTCAACGCCGTCAGGTGCTCCACCGAGTTCGGCTTGTACCGTCGCAGCACATCCCGCATTCCGCCCGATTCAAACTGAAACACCCCGCTCGTCAGCGCCCGGTGGAACACCTTCTCATAGGTCTCCGCGTCATCCAACGGAATCCGGTCCAGGTCGACCGTCTCCCCCCGGTTGCTCTGGATCAGCTTCAAACAATCATCGATCACGGTCAGCGTCGTCAGGCCCAGAAAGTCCATCTTCAGCAGACCCATCTTCTCGACCGCCTTCATGTCGTACGCCGTCACCACCGCCTCATCCTTGGTCCGCGTCACCGGCACCAGCTCCGTCAGCGGCTGCGGCGCAATCACCACTCCCGCCGCATGCACCCCGGCCCCACGCACCAGACCCTCCAGCCGCAGCGCCGCGTCGATCACCTCCCGGATCTTTGCATCCCCCTCATACGCCGCCGCCAGCGGTGGCGAGTCCTTCAGCGCCTGGTCGATCGTGATCCCGATCGTCGCCGGAATCATCTTCGCGATCCGGTCCACCTCCCCGTACGGCATATCCAGCGCACGACCGACGTCCTTGATCGCCGCTTTCGCCGCCATAGTATTGAACGTGATGATCTGCGCCACCTGGTCCGTCCCGTACTTGCGCCGGACGTACTCGATCACCTCGCCTCGCCGATTCATGCAGAAATCAATGTCGATATCCGGCATCGACACCCGCTCCGGGTTCAAAAACCGCTCAAACAGCAGCTCATTCTGCAGCGGATCGATATCGGTGATCTCCATCGCATACGCCACCAGCGATCCCGCCGCCGACCCACGCCCCGGGCCCACCGGAATGTTGTGCTCCCGTGCATACCGGATAAAATCCCACACAATCATGAAATAGCCTGGAAACTTCATGCTTTTGATGATGTCGATCTCGCGGTTCAGCCGCTCTTCATACTCCGCCAGCGTCTTCTTCAGGAGCCCACGCGACGCTAGAAACGCCACATTCGTCTCCAGCCGCTTCTGCAAGCCCTTCCGGCACACATCCTCGAAGTACTCGTCGAGCGTCATCCCATCCGGGCAGTCGAACACCGGAAACGGATCCCCGACCTTCGTCATCTTCAGGTTGCACCGATCGACAAACTGCATCGTCCGCGAGCAAACCTCGGGATTTTGCGCAAACGTCCGCAGCATCTCCTCCGCGCTCTTGATGTAGAACTCCTGCGTATCGAACTTGAACCGCTTCGGATCGTTCATCGATCCCGCCGTCTGCACGCAGAGCAGAATCTCGTGCGCCCGCGAGTCGTCCGCCCCCACATAATGCGCGTCGTTGGTCGCAACCAGCGGAATCCCTAGCTCCCGCTCCATCTTGAACAGCGCGTCGCACACCCCCTTGTCCGGAGCCAGCCCATGGTCCTGAATCTCCAGGAAGTAGTTCCCCTTCCCGAACATCTCCTCGTACCCACCCGCCGTCCGCTTCGCTTCGTCGTACTTCCCCTCCATCAGAAACTGGTTGACCTCGCCAGCCAGGCACCCCGAAAACCCGATCAACCCTTCCGTGTGCTTTGCCAGGAAGTTCTTCGAAACCCTCGGCTTACGATAGAAACCATGCAGCGAAGCTTCAGAAGTAAGCCGCACCAGGTTCCGGTATCCGGCCTCGCTTTCCGCCAGCACCAGCATGTGGTTGTACTTGTCGCCCTCCGGAGCCGCCCGGTGGTCGTCGTTCTTGCAGATGTACAGCTCACACCCAAGAATCGGCTTGATCCCCTTCTTCTGCATCGCATCGAAGAAGTGCACCGCCCCGAAAATGTTGCCATGGTCCGTCATCGCCGCGGCCGTCTGCCCGATCGACTTCAGGTGCGCCGCCAGCTTGTCCACATCGCATGCCCCATCCAGCAGCGAATAGTCCGTATGTAAGTGAAGATGCGTAAACTCTGCCGCCATCCCTCCATTTTAAGCCCTGCCAGTTCGTCCGGTCCCATGAGGAAAACCGGTACCGAATTCCTACCGCTCCAAATGCCGCTTGAGCAGACCGGAAGCCGTCAGGATGACAAGGGGGGTAACAAGCCAACCGACGGCGGCATACGATGTCTCGGCCAACCGCCAGGGATCATTGGGGCCGCGCCCAGCGGTAATCGCGCATCCGGTATCTGATTTGGCCTCAAGCACTGGAACAAAGACGCGGATTGCGTAAAGAACCTTGCCAGTCCACCCGCATGTTTGCACACTGGGCGTGGAAGCTCCTGTTTCCCTGGGTACAAGCACCCCTTGCTTCACTGCCTTCGACGCTCCTACCACCCCAATCAAGAGGCACAATACAAAAGTAAGAAGAGCACGTGTGACCGAGTAGCCATAATCGAACAGTATGCGAAACGGCGCCCATATCAGCGCCCGGCTTACCTTTGACTGTCCACTGTTGCTCAGATGAATGCTGGAGATTCGTTTCGCATCTTCAAACGATCCAGCAGCTTTCAGTTTCGCGATGGCCTGCTCGTAGGCATCGGGGGTACCCTCGGTTTCGCGGGTGCTGTCGCGTGGGCCTTTCCCATCAAAGTATTGCTGCTGTAGCCAGCCTGCCCGGGGCTCCCACTCGATCCTATCCCGGGACAGCGGTGGGATATAGGAAGGCTTAAGGAGGGTCTTCACCCAAAAGGGGATCTTCTTGCTCATCGGCCGATTCGTTGATCCCGTGTGGTAGACGCTCGCTTCCTTGAGCCGGTTATATCGAAAGCCTTCGAGCCAAAAGCGTGTACTTTCGCCCCATGCTCGTCCCCCACGATCGTCCAGTTCACCGATCACGGCTCCGCGAAGATCAATCACAATCTTGGTTCTGGAAGTACCCTCAAGCATCGGCTTCAACCGCGGATCGTCCCCAGTCTTGTCTGTGGGAGTCCGTTCAAGCCCTGAAGTGTAGCGCCAGACCTTCAACGCGCCTCCTACATTCGCGCTGTTCAGTGAGATATCAGGAGTCAAACGGCGCTGAACATACCACTTCCGCAACTCCTCGTCATCGTCCAAGCGACTGACTGCTTTAGCATTGACGGTATCCAGAAGACACCATCCGTCATACTGTCTCTCCATCGTGATCTCAGACAGGCGCACCGACCCACCTACTTTGGCAAACTCGCATGACAATTGGCGCCATAAAGTGCAGCCTTCCAGAACCAGGTCGGTATCCACCGTGGCATGCTCCAGAACGACGCGACCATCCGCCTTGAACTTTCGTTCCTCTTCACTCATGCCGCCATTCAGGCACTCGTGTTTCCCCAACCATATCCCTTTTGCGCGCACCAGGGTTAGGTCGAGGACGTCCATAAAACCGCTCCCCTCTCGCGTTCTTGCTTGATCCTTACCTAAGGTCAAATGCGCCCCGGAAAGGTTGAGTTGCAGCTTGATCGTCGCCCCCACCAAACTGACCTTACCCTCACTCGTAAACGGAAACGGATCATGTCTCCCGTTTACGTGAAACATTCCAAGCGATACTTTGCCGCCCACATCAATGTTGTCTGCTGCCAATCCAAGCCTTGTTCCCGTAAGAAAAGCTCCGTTCATGTTCAACCCAAAAGCCATCTTTGCCCCGTTCAGCTTAACGGCGGTGTCTCCGCCCCAGGCAGAAAAGGCGAAACCCTCTCCCGCCTGACGACCGCTGCGCCCCTTCACGACGCGAAAAGATGCCTTACCGCCAATGGCGCATCCTGAAAGGTTGATCGCGACCTTTTCACAAACAACACGCGCTCCATCCATGCAGAAATAGTTGCCGATCGTCGCATCCTCAAGCGACACCCTGCCGGCACACTCGAATCGAAATACCTCCTGGCCGCTATCGCTCTCGAAGGTTGCCATGGAACAAAATCCGCCAACTCTTAAGCCAGCCGCAAGAAAGCCATTCTCCTCATCCCGTTGAGGGGCAATCTGCACCTTATGGCTGCCTTGCCCCTGCAGCAAGCGCTCGCGAACCGTGGTCACTCTTCCATCTTTGTCGATCAAATCGATAGTCCGATCGATCTTCGATAAATCGATCGTTCCCTCATCCCGCACACACCCAATTCTCGCTCCGTTCATGGACAGACTGCCACGAATGCGGCCGCCCACAAACGACACAGAGTTCCAAGCAACAAACGGATTTGGATGCTTCACCTTTGGATTCGAATAGGTTCCGAGATAGCAGCTACCGGAAACCTCGATGTTCTGTGCATTGATAAATCGCACCCGAGCCCCATCGAAACTAAGATCGTTGTGAATCACTGCCGCGGACAAAATAATATCTCCATCCCCAACGAAGTCCCACACCTTGGGATCGACAGCATGGCCTGTATGAGAGTCGCTGATGGCGGGCTCAGGAATCCAGCTGCGAAACACGCAGTGACCATGGATCACCGAAGTCGAAAGATTGACGACGGACGTCTCCTCCCATCGAACAACCCGATTGACCGGGGCAGAGTCATCTCTCGGGAGCCAATGCCTCGCTGTTAGGTGCGCCCCTTCGAAATAAATCGAGCCGCCCACCTTAACGGCAAGGAAGCCCATGCATCCGTTCGAGATGAACTGCTTCCTCTTGGCCTCGGGAACCCCTTTTTCCTGAATTTTTTCTTCCGGGCCATCGTAGGGCCTAAAGTACAGACTTCCCTGTATCTCGGCGTAATCCGCCGCAAAGGAACACTCTTCCAAGGCGTCCATCTGCGCGCCATTCGCCCAAACACTCCCCTCGACCTTCGCCAAAGTAAGACAGACTCCACCCCTGGCAGTCATATCTGGACGAAGTTGGATCGACCCTCGAATCCGTGTACTCCGCAGATCGAGCGCGTAACGGGAATGCTTGGAGTACAGAACCCACTTGTCCGATTGTCTTTCCTCCGGTGCCACAAAGGCAGATCGCGCCGCGTTGATCCGTCCATCGATCTGAGCGCCGGCGAGCACCACCCAGCACTTATAAGGATCTTTGTGATCAGCCCCAGAAGCTCTCGCGTAAGAAAGGTCAACCGGGCCTTTTATCACGGCTTCAGAGGCCTGAAGCTCACTGAAGGCGCAGCTTCGCATGCAGAAGCTCCTTATACGGCATCTTTCTAGTCGAATATGCTTTTCCTTAAACCAGCATTTAGTGAACTCCAGCCGAGGCAGCTCAGACCCACCCGGACCCGCCGCATCGTCAAGTTCTAGAACGCCGGTGATAGTTACCTTGTAGAGTCGTACCGCAGGTTTTCTCCGAAATATCGGAGATATATCTTCCGATAGAACTGCCCCATGAGCAAGCTCCATCAACACGTTGCGAATGTCGTTCGCATCGATCTCTCTGGACGGTGGCCCTTCCAAGTGACCGTTGATCTGCTTCGCTTCTAGCCTTGGTACACAGCTGCCCCCGTCGAAGTCCGCCACCCATCCCTTATAAGCGGCAGTGCGAAGAAGTTCGACAGACTGGACGTCCTCTATTGGGGACACGGCGCTTCCTGGAACTTCACTCATTGAGGAACACCTCTACTTGAACCCTCGGGGAAGCTTCATCGAACTATTCCTCAACGAGCTTGTCAAGAACAATACTCGGAAACTCAGGCGCTCCATCCCCCGCCACCATCAGCCACTCAACCATCGCGCCAAATCCACGAAAGCAGCCTGGAATCCTCGTCCGCTAAAGCCGAATCGCTGACGGATCCGTCCTTTTTCGCCGCCTCCCATGGTGAGGCTATGTTCTTTCAATCCCGCACTTTGCAGCCACCACCCACGTAAAATCAATACTTTACCGCAACAGCCCACACCTAAGTCCAATCAATGACCTACTTTAGGACTTATCCGGGGCGGTGGGGGTACCCGCCACGAGACCCGTGGCCAACTCCACATACAACTCCACGCATTCCAGCAACTCTGTCTTCCGTATCCGCTCGTCCGGTGTATGCGCCAC
>CAXUNW010000119.1:0-261 GCA_964252505.1 uncultured Acidobacteriaceae bacterium | reverse complement strand
TAGGGATATCCGTGGCAAACTTCGCCACCATCGTAGGCAGTGCCCCCACCCGCCGCATCCGCACAAAACTCAAATCCAGCGAAAACGTCACCGAAGCCCGATCGCCTACAGCCTCCAGAATCGCCCGCTTCACCGGCTCCGATGGTCCAACCGTGCGAATCAGGAGATGCGCCTCCGCCTTGTCCGCGATCACGTTCGGGGCCCGCCCTCCCTCAATGAGCCCTATATTTACCGTAGACGGCCCAATCTCCGGCTCTACCG
>CAXUNW010000118.1:0-7754 GCA_964252505.1 uncultured Acidobacteriaceae bacterium | reverse complement strand
TGGTGCGGAGGAGGGGACTTGAACCCCTATGCCTTGCGGCGCTAGCACCTCAAGCTAGTGCGTCTGCCAATTTCGCCACCTCCGCTTAGAGCATCATGCGACGTGGTGGCGCCGCACGATGAAGCGTGTGTCCCTTTGTGCCAAGGTCGAGTGTACCACCGTTGAATGGTGTTTGGGGAGGCCTGCACGCGCGGTGGCGGCGCCGATCTACGCGGTCCGGGGCTCTGCGTCAGGCCAGATGGTTCACGGATTGAAGGAGGCCACGAATATAGCCGTAGCAAAAGGCGAATGACTGCAGGCCGGCCGGGTCGGAGGCCGCGGTGGGAACGTGGTCCGGCATCAGCATGTACTGGTAGCCAATGTCTTTGTAGGTCCGGATAGCCTGAACCATGTCCACGTCTCCCTCGTCTGGAAAGACCTCCGTGAAGTCGTTGCGGTGGCCACGGATGTTACGGAAGTGAACGTTGAAGATCTTGTTGCGGGTGCCGAAGTAGCGGATGACGTCGTGGATCTCGCGGTTGGGGTCGGCAAGCATCTCGGAGACCGTGCCCTGACAGAAGTTGAGGCCGTGGTAGGGGCTTTCCTGGATGGTGATGAAATGCTTCAGACCATCGACGGTGCCCAGGACACGGTCAATGCCCTGGTACCCGGTTGGGGGCACGCCCGGATCGTGAGGGTGGCAGGCGAGGCGAATTTTGTACTCATTTGCGACGGGCACCACATGATCCAGGAAGTAGGTGATGCGCTCCCAGAACTGATCCGCATTTACGCGACCGGCGCGAGTCAGACCATGCGTTGGCTGCACGGACATGACCTTGCCTGAAATGTCATCGTGACCGCCGACTATGACGGGAGGCGCGGCCAGGTTGCGCTCGGCAGTTTCCAGGTTCCACACAGCATCGAGCTCGTCGCCGCGCCCCGGCCGGGTTCCAGACCGAAGCACACCCAGGATACTCATGTTGTATTTGATGGAAGGCAGCCCGGCCGCCGCGCAGTTGCGGATAAGTAGCTGGAACTGCTCTATGTCACGATCGCGCTCAGGGCTTTGTGCAAGCATAATGGCCGGGTGCTTTTCGCGGTCGATATAGCTGGACTCAAGGATGGGGGGTCCGACGCAGAGGATCTCAACCTTGCAGGAGGCAGCCAGATCGTTCATTCGTTGCAGATCTTCAAGGGCGGGAAATAAGCTGTTGCCAGCGGATCTCGGATAGCCGCAGATGTGGCGCACACCATAGCGGGCAAGGTATTTGAGGTGAGCTTCTGTGGTCGGGGCAGACTGGCAGCCAAGCTTCATGAGCGCGTCGCGCGGCGGGGTGGGAGCGGCGGCGTCGGCGATGCGCGGCGCGAGCGCGGCGATGGTCGAGGCGGTGAGGAAGCGACGACGATTCATTGGAAGAAGGCGAGTAGGACGAAGAGGAAGAGCCAGAGAACACCCATGGAGTGCCAGTACCATGCAGCGCAATCAACGAGGATCTGGCGATTCTCAATCTGGCGGGAGACGAATAAACCGGTGAGTGCGCTGATGAGTCCACCGATGCCGAGGATGAGATGGAAGGCGTGGGTGTAGGTGATGAGATAGAAGAAGTGGCTGCTCGGGTTGGAGCGGAGGAAGACATCCTGATGGGCAAGTTGACGCCAGGCTACAGTCTGCCCTGCAAGGAAGCCAAGGCCAAGGACGATGGTTGCGACAAGCCATGGGAGCGCACGGCGAGATGTAGGTTTACCAAGGCCAAACCACTCTTCCATTACGTCAAATTGGTGGAACATGCGGCGACGAGCGACCTCGATGGTGACCGAGGAGAGGAAGAGTACGGCTGTGTTGAGCCAAAGAATGCGTGGGACTGCGGTTGGCAGCCACTCGTTGATGTAGCGGTCGTATGCGTCGAAGTGCCCGGTGGATTTGGTGACAAAAAAGGTGCTGATGATGGCGACGAAGAACATGAGGTCGCCGGCGAGAGCGAAGAACAGACCAAGGCGGTAGCGGTCCAGCTTTTCGCGAGGCCCGCGCCGGCCCGCGGGACGGTCGTTCCAGTTATCGTTGTCGCCACCTCCGCCGGTGCGTTTGAGCCCGTCATCAAACGGCGGTCGACGGCCGGAGCCGTGGTCGTGGTCATCGACGCTGGGGCGTTTACGGTCGGTGTCGGTAGGGGTAAAGATGGCCGGCATGGGGGCTCCGTCGCTGGACTGCGGGAAGTGCTGGGGCCGGCCACACGACCGGTGACCTTCAGATTACTCCGGAAACGGTTTGGATGCGGGAAGAGGAGCGCGGCGGGATCTGGAAGTGGGACGGTATGCAGTTTTTAGGGCGAGGGTGTTGAGGCGCAACCGGGATCGAGATGGGTGCGCGGGGGTGAGGCCTGCTACGCAACCTGTTCGAGTTAGGGGGCTGATAGAGTCAGGCGTCCCGGCAGTAACTGCGCTTCAGTCTGGGAACGGTACGGCGACTAAAGCTCCGGAAACGAGAAGTTGCTGCCGCCAGCCTGCTTTGCACGGTAGAGGGCGATGTCGGCATGGGCGAGGAGGAGGCTCGGGTCCCGGTCTACCTCCGAGGAGAGCCGGATGCCCACGCTCGCTCCAATTTGGATGGGGTTGCCGCCGATGTTGAAGGCCGCTGAGAGGTCCGCCACGACGCGGCTCGCCAAGGCCATAGCATCCTGCCGGGAGACGACGGCGCGCTGCAGGATAGCAAACTCATCGCCACCGAGGCGGGCCACGAGATCGGAGCCTCGAACCGCCTTTCTAAGCCGGGAGGCGACGAGGTTGAGGAGCTGGTCTCCGGTGGGGTGGCCGAACGTGTCATTGACCGCTTTAAACTTGTCGAGATCGATGTAGAGGATGGCGAATGGATGATTTGGCTGGGAGCAGGCGGTGAGGAGTTCAGTTTGGAAGTGCCGCCGGTTGGCGAGCCCGGTAAGGGTGTCCTGCTCGGCGAGTTCGCGGAGCTTGCGCCGGCTACGAAGTTGTTCGACGACGATGTCGAACTGATTGTTGATGGCGGCAGACTGGGCGTAGGCGAAGAAGGCGATCATGACGCCGCAGGTTGTTGCAAGCACAACCTGTGTGCTGACGATGGAGAAGGCAAGCGCGGCCAAGAGAGTGAAGCAGCAGGTGTTCTTGAACCAAGGGCGCATGCCGGCGCGTGCGGTAAGGCCGGCACACTGAGAGAAGGTGCCGATGGTGCACAGGCTTGACGCCAACTCGTTGTGGCTGCGGAAGTTGTAGATCGTTGCGATGCAGATGCAGAGGCAATGCAGCAGGGTCGAGGTGCCATACCATTGCAACCAGCGTCGAGCCTCCGCCAAGGTCATCTCAGTGCGGGGCAGGAGCCCGAAAGCGACTACTATGCCAAGCCGTATAGAGCAGATAGCTGCCATGAGGAAGGCGAAGTTCCAGAGCCTAAGATCGTATGATCGCTGTGCGACAAGCCCTGTCGCGATGATGACGCCGGCGCTGCCAACAAGCACAGTGGGCGCGAGCTTGCGGAAAGTCATCAGGGTGAGCTCTACGTCCACGTCCGCATACTCGGGTAGCGCTCGTCTGGAACGTCGTCGATTTCGATCTCGCTTCATCCAGTCCCCTATTGTTCTATCCATCGGCGGATGAGAGCGAGGGATGAGGGAATACTGCGTCTTGATTGCGGCGATTGGGTATGAGAGACAGCGGCGGCGACTGGTAGCGAGGCGCGGTGATGGGGGATTTCGTCGGCGGAGGAAGAGCGCGGTAACGTACGACGGGTGCGGGACAAGGGTCAGCCATGCGGGAGGAATGCCAGCAGGAGAGAACTTCTGTGGCGCTGGATCGGACGACTGGGTCCTCCGCCGGATCTGCGACGAAGGCGCGAAGACGTGCCTGTGTGGCTTGAAGATCGGTCTCCGAAAGCAGGAGACGAGGCAGAGTTTGCATTAGACCAGCGCGGATGAGGCTTGGTTGCGGTGAGCCAAGGAAGACAAGAAGGCCCCTGTCAAGGTCCGGCGTGTGGCTTGGGTGGCTGGCGATCGCATTGAGGATGCGTAGGCGAAGGTCGGACGGAACGTCGGGACGTAGGAGAAAGGTGAGGATCGCCTGTGAAACATCTGGATGGATTTGCGTGTCGAGATCGAGGTTGAGGAGGGCAACGACAACGGATAGAGTGAAGGGATCAGGAACCGCGGGTGAGGCGAGGACGGAGAGCAAGGGCGAGATGACTGCAGGTGTTGGGTCGCCGCGAAAGCCACCAAGCAAAAGCGCGGTCAACTCGCGCATGGCTGCATCAAGGTCGACAAGGTGCTGCGCAAGGCGGGGAAGATAGGGTTCAAGGAGCGGAAGCGCGTCGCCGAGCGGCGATCCGTCCGGTTTGGTGCGGGTGGTGAGTGCAATCAGGGCAAGGAGGGCAAGCGAGCGGACGTGCGGGTCGGGATTGGCTGCTGCGTGGACGATGGCGGGGAGGGAGACCTTCAGCGTTTGGAGCGGGGCCGTCGGAAGAGTGTCCCCAAGCTGAGCGAGGGCGCTGATAGCGCTTGCGGTATCCTGAGTGGCTTCCGCGGCGCTGAGGCGAGCGGCGAGTGGTTCCTGCAGCGGATTCCGGGGCACCAAGAGCAGGCTGAGGAGGAGAATACGACAGATCATTCGGCCTCGCGAGGGCTGTGGGCTAGTCTCTAGCTGCTCCAAACGGCGGGTGGCGGATCAGCCTGGATTGCTCGGCGGAGGAGATGCAGGAGGATGCGACGGTAAGACATGCTGTTGGACGATATCGAGGAAGAGCTGATGCACTCGCGGGTCTGAGCCGAGTTCCGGGTGGAAGGTTGCGGCAAGCAGGTGGGCCTTGCGGATAAGGACTGGATGGTCTTGGCGGGTGGCGAGAACCTCAATATCAGGAGCTACACGGTCGATGCGAGGGGCGCGGATGAAGACCATCTCGAGCGGACCTCCGGGAAGTGCGGTTGGCTCGATGAGGATCGCGGAGTCGTTCTGTCGGCCGTAGGCGTTGCGCTGGACGGTGATGTCAAGGGCTGCGAGGGACTTCTGCGAGGGGCTCGACACATGGTTCGCGAGGAGGATGCATCCGGCGCAGGTGCCGAAGGTGGGAGTTTGGCGGACAAAGGCGCTGAGGGTGTCGAAGAAGCCATCCCGCTCCAGGAACTTGAGCATGGTTGTGGATTCTCCACCGGGGATGATGAGGCCGTCAAGGTCGTCCAGATGGTCTGGACGACGAACGAGACGAGGATCGGCTCCGAGCGCGAGGAGCTTAGCGGCGTGAACGTCGTATGCGCCTTGCAGGGCAAGGACGCCGATCCTAAGGGGCATGACACCTCTGCTGGCCGGTGAGCGAGGCAGGATTGTTGGGCTACCAGCCGCGCGTCTGCATGAGGTGCTTCTGCTCGATGGCGGCAGCGGCGAGGCCCTTCATGGAGCCGATAACTGCCTCAGAGGCCTCGGCGACGATCGCGGGGTCGTTGAAGTGGGTGGTCGCGAGGACGATGGCCTTGGCTCGGGAAACGGCTTCGTCGCGCTCGAGGGGATTGTTCTCGACGTCGAGCGGGATCGCCCCCTCACGCATGAAGATGCCTGAGCCGACGAAGACGGTTTCGGCGCCAAGCTGCATCATGAGGGCTGCGTCCGCGGGTGTGGCGATGCCGCCGGCGGAGAAGTTAGGCACAGGGAGTTTGCCGGCTTTGGCGACCATGCGGATGATCTCGTAAGGCGCGCCGTGAACCTTTGCGGCGTTATAGAGCTCTTCGTCGCCGAGAACGGTGAGCGCACGGATCTCGCGGACGATCTGGCGCATATGCTGGACTGCGTGGACGACATCGCCGGTTCCAGGTTCTCCCTTGGTGCGGATAAGGGCTGCGCCTTCGGCGATGCGTCGACAGGCCTCGCCAAGGTTGCGAGCTCCGCAGACGAATGGCGTGGTGAAGGCGTGCTTGTCGATGTGGTAGGTTTCGTCGGCGGGCGTGAGGACTTCGGACTCGTCGATGAAGTCGACACCAAGCGATTGGAGAACCTGAGCCTCGGCGAAGTGGCCGATGCGCGCTTTGGCCATCACCGGGATCGAGACGGTCTCAATGATGCGCTTGATGAGCTTGGGGCTTGCCATGCGAGCAACACCGCCTTCGGCGCGGATCATGGCGGGAACGCGCTCGAGGGCCATGACCGAGACTGCACCTGCTTCCTCGGCGATGCGAGCCTGCTCGACGTTCATGACGTCCATGATGACTCCGCCTTTGAGCATCTCGGCGAGACCGGTTTTGAGGCGGAGACTCGACTCGCTGGACGCGCTGCCGGTTCCGTTGCGGTGAGTTCCGTTGCTCGCGTGCTCTGGCATGATGGATCTCCTTTGGAGAAGGCTGTTGCGCCGGGACTTTGAGGGCGCTTGGTGCTACGTGATGCGGGGAAGGTCGCGAGCCGTTGCTGCGAGGGCAGGAAACGACGATGGAACCACAGTTTAGCAGCAATCTCGGAGCTGCGAACGATCGCGTTGGAGCGCAAGGTGAACAGGCGGGGAAGGAATGTTCATGGGATGTTCAACGGGTGTTTACGGGGCATGCGACGGAGACGGCAAGGATGGAGATGTCGTAGGAATGGTGCAAACCTCCGGGAGGATAGCGCGTGGACCGAGATAGCCAGACGATCGCGGATCTGACGATCGTGATTCCGGCCAAGAACGAGGCGGCGATGCTGCCGAAGCTGCTTGGCTCGCTCTGCGGGCAGGATTACGGAGCGATGCGCGAGACGCGGGTTCTGGTCGCCGATGCGGGATCGACCGATAAGACAGTCGCGGTCGCGCTCGGTTACGGCGATCGGCTGCGGATTGAGGTGATTCGCGGGGGTTTGCCTGCAGTTGGACGCAATGCGGGAGCAAGCCTGGCGCGATCGCGGTATGTGCTGTTTCTGGATGCGGATATCGAGTTCAGCGATCGAACGCTGGTGCGACGCGCAATGGAAGCGATGGTCGACAAAGACCTGCTGTGCTGCACGACAAACATCGGTTGTCGCTTAGGTGGGTTCTTCGACGATGCTCTTTACCTGGCGAACAACGCGATGCAGCGTATTGGCTCGGTGATGAAGCCGTTTGCGACGGGAATGTTCATGCTGTTTGAACGCGAGGCGTTCTGGAAGCTTGGAGGCTTCAACGAGCAGGCTTTGTTCGCGGAGGATTACCTCTTGTCCAAACAGGTTCCGCATGCGCGATTCGCGATCGTTCGAGGGAAGGTTTTAACCTCAAACCGGCGGTTTCGCAAGGTTGGTCACGGACGCATGGTCTGGATGTTTGCGAAGACGATGGTGCATAGCTGGGATGAGCAGTATTTTTTACGGGACCAGGGGTACTGGGAAGAGGCTTAGTGGCAGGGTCCCGGCAGGTTCAGCAGACCTGTCAGTGGTTGACCTGGGTGGCGGTCAGGGCCGCGGCTTTGATGATGCCCGGGTGGATGGTGATGAAGAGGCCCTTGGCGGTGGCGTGGAGGGTGCCGTCAGGAGAGGCAAGGGCGGCCTGGTGGAAGAGTTTGCGTCCCTCGGTTCCGTCCGGGTTGGTGGGGCGCGAGAGATGGCGGCCGGTGAGGATCAGCGGCGTTCCGAGGGGAGCGGGGGAGAGGTAGTCCACATCCATGTGGCGGGTCATGGCGAGGGTATTCAGGGGCCGGTTGAGCTTGGACATAGCCTCGTCGAGGAGAGTGGCGATGATGCCGCCGTGGATGTAGCCCGGGGGCCCTTCGAAGTGGCGGGTGAGGTTGATCTGAGCGGTGACGATGGGATAGCCGGTGGCGGGGTCGTTGGCG
>CAXUNW010000117.1:0-7789 GCA_964252505.1 uncultured Acidobacteriaceae bacterium | reverse complement strand
GTCCAGATGCTCCTGCGCTCCTCCGCCGGAACCGGCTTTATGCACGAGTCCTACAACGTGGACGATCCGCGCATCTTCACACGCGCCTGGTTCGCCTGGGCCAACACCCTCTTTGGCGAACTCCTCGGCAAGCTGGCACTGGCCAAGCCACATCTTCTTTAGAGCAGGTACATCTACGCCAGCGCCAAATTCAGATTTTCGATCGCCTCATCCACCTCGCTCGGCGATTTGTATCCGACGGTCACGCACTGCACACCCGCCTCCCGAAACGCGAAGCGCATCGCCTTCTGCCGATCCTCGCGGTTGACAAAGCGCCCTTCGCCCACCAGCTTCATGCTGATCACGCCCAGCCCCTCGCTGCGCGCCTTGCGCACATGGCCCGCCACCTCCGGCACATTCCCTGGCAGGTGCGTCTCCGGCTCCTCGGCGTCCATGCGGGTTCCGTTGTGGTTCATGCGGACCATCGCCACCTGCAGCCACTTGTCCTCCGGAACCGCGCGCAGCGCCGGCAGCCCATGCACTGAAGCGCCCCGCGCCACGATGGCCTTGCGTTCCTGCGCCTTCTCGATCCCATCCTTCCAGCGCATCGGGTCGGCGTCTGTGGGCCACGTCGGCGAGCGTTGCACATGCAGCAGCATAATGTCGAAGTACTCCGTCCGCGCCTCCCGCCGCAGCGCGTCGAAATGCGCCTGCGGATCCACCCCGGACGCCGTGTTGATCTTCGACATCAGCCGGTAGCTCTCGCGCGGCAACCCCTGCAGAGCTACCCCCAGCATTCGGTGCATCTCCGCGTAGGTGTCCGAGGTCTCAAAGAACCGTACTCCCCGGTCGTACGCATGACGCACCAGCGCCGTAAAGTTCTCCTGCCCAAGCCCCCGCTGCACCGCCCCGCCGTTCGTCCCGGTGCCAAACGCCAGCCGCGAGACAGACACGCCCGACCGCCCCAGCACCACCTGATCGGTCGCCTTTGCCCCCGCCGCCAACAGCGGAAGCTCCCCCACGCTCGCCAGCGCACCCGCCGCAAGACCGGTCTTCAGAAACTGCCTTCGTGTCGACTGCACCATGGGCCCTCCATGCCGTCCGCCCAAAAACGGCTGTGCCTTGCATTATGCCGCCATCCCGCCGTAAGTGCCAGCCCATCTTTCCCCAGCCCATCTTTTCTGAGTGTCGTTCCTGTGCAGAAGGGACGAACCCGCGGCTCGGGCGGCGCAAAGGTTTCCCGACCCACCTCTTCAGCCTCTAGGCTGAGGTGAAAAGCCGATGCCGGCCAACCTCAAACTGGTCCACCATCGTCTCCAGGACCGTTGCCAGGTTAAGCAGCCGTTCGCAGGCATTTGCCGCGCGCTTCGCACCCTCGGTCGATTCTTCCGCCAGTCGATCCAGACCGACCATACTCGCGCTCACCGCTTCCGTTGTGGTCGTCTGCTCCGCCGCCGCCGAGGCAATCTGCGCAACCATCTCGCGAACATGGTCCGCCTCGCGAATGATCCGCCCGATCGAGCTCCCCACCTTACCCGTGATCTCAACCCCTTGGTCGACCGCACGCGAGCCATCCCGCATCCGGTGCATTGAGTCGCTTGTGATCGACTGCACCTTGTCGATGACTGCCGCAATATCCTGCGCTGCTGCCGAGGTCCGCTCCGCCAGCGATCGCACCTCCGAGGCAACCACCGTAAACCCGCGCCCCTGCTCGCCCCCGCGCGCTGCCTCAATCGCCGCGTTCACGGCCAGCAGGTTTGTCTGCTCCGCCAGATCCTGGATCACATGCACAATCTTGCCGATATCGTCGGACCGCGCCCCCAGTTCCTCGATCTTGGCCGTCGACTCCACCACAACCTGCACAATGTCGCCCATGCAAAGCAGCATCGCCTCTACAATCTGCCCACCCTCCCGGGCACCCTGTGACGCAGAGTCCGCGCTCTGCGCCGCGCTGCGCGAGTGTTCCGACACCGTCTTCACCCGCTCGGAGATGCTTCGCATCGCCCCGGTAATCTGCGAGATCTCCCGACGGTTCTTCTCTGCACGCGCCGCCCCCTCCGCTGCCGTCGCCGCAATCCTGCGGCTCGACCCCAGAACATCCTCGGCCGTCGCTGCAATCGACAAAATCATCTGCCGAAGACTGTTTTTCATCGTGTTCAGCCGACCCGCTGCACGGCCTAGCTCATCTCTGCTGGTCGTTGATAGGTCGTTTACCATCAAATTGTTCCTGGAAACCGCCTCAATCATCGCCAGCATCCCGGCCATGCCCCCAAGGATCGAACGTGCGATCAAGATTGCGACCGTCAGCCCCAGCGCAAGCGCCACCATGCAAAGCACCAGGATCTTGTTCTTCGCATCATGATCGAACTGGATCAGGCGGTTCAGCGCCGTCTTCCGCTCGTCCTCAAACGAGATGGTCAACGCTTTCATCGCCGACATCAGGTTGGTCGCCTCCGTGCTTGCCTCCGGGCTGCGTTGCCGCTGCACCGCCTCCGCGGTCGATCCCGCCAGGTATGTCGCGATCACGTCTGCGTTGAAGCGGTAATACCGCTCGTAGGCAAGCCGGACTTGCTCAAAACGGTCCTGATCCTGGCCTCTCAGGCCCAGGGCCTTCAGCTCATCTAATGCATCGATAACGTCGTGGTGCCCGGTGTCGAATGCCTTGTCATGTAACCCCCGCCCCATCAGCACGTCCCGTGTGCCGATCCGTTGCATGGAGATGCCCTGCTCGACCCGCCGCGTGAGGTCCTTTTTACTCGAGCAAAGCTGCATCGCCAGGGAGGTCTGCTCATTGGCCACCGCCGCGCGATAGCCGCTCACTCCCAAAAACGCGAGAATGCTCAGCAGCGAGCCGAAACCCACCCCGATCTTCAGCTTAATGCCCGACCTTGGAAGATCCATGAACATGCGCGCTTTACTAAACCTCAGGTCGTCACCGCCTGGGGTCCCAGGGCGAACGCGTGGCGGCGTGCTCTTGTATCTATCGACCTGCGGCCGCAACGGCTTCACTCCTGCGGGCAATACAGGCGCGACCCCTTCGCCGCGCCCGTATCTGCCATTCCCAAACCCACCGTTTAACGCTAGTATAAAAGGTGCTGTGCAGAGTCGCGTCTCGACTCTGCAGGCCACGAGAACGGCGTCCCCGCACCCCCGGATCGCGCGTCACCTCAAAAAGGAGAAACGTTTGTCGAAGGAAGATGCAATTGAGGTGATGGCGGTCGTCGTCGAGACGCTGCCCAACGCGCTGTTCAAGGTCGAGCTTGAAAACAAGCATCAGGCCCTCGCACACGTCTCCGGACGCATGCGCAAAAACTTCATTCGTATCCTCCCCGGCGACCGCGTCGCGATTGAGCTGAGTCCGTACGACCTCAACCGCGGCCGCATTGTCTACCGTTACAAGTAGATACACCGCGCTGAGTCGCTCCCAGCAAGCCACCGCCTTCGAACCGATTGATCGCCAGGGTATTCACCTTGGCGGTCCGCACGTTCAAAACGGCCATCTGCACCAGAAGCAGTACAGAAGGGAACTACCATGAAGGTCCGCGCCTCCGTCAAGAAGATTTGCGATAAATGCAAGGTCATCCACCGCCATGGCGTGGTGCGTGTCATCTGCGAGATCGCCAAGCACAAACAGCGCCAGGGCTAAAACAGTCGGGCTCTGGACCCAAATCCAGGCCCTAGCCCTGTTCTCCTGTTCTACCGGCCCCGCCAGGCGAGTTAGCCGATGTCAAGGCTTGCGATGAACCTGCCGGAATCTGACCGAAACGATCCACCCGCTTCCCGGCGTAGTCCCAGAAGCCCAACCGTAAAGGAACCCCATGGCACGTATTGCTGGAGTCGATGTCCCTAACAACAAACAGGCGCGCATCGGACTCACCTACATCTTCGGCATCGGCGACTCCCGCGCCGCCAAAATCCTCGCCAAGGCCGACGTCGACCCCATGGTGAAGATCGCCACCCTCGACGAAGACCAACTCAATCGCATCCGCCAGGTCATCGAGCAGGAAGGCCAGATCGAGGGCGATCTCCGCAAGGATATCTCGCTCAACATCAAGCGCCTCATCGAGATCCAGTCCTACCGCGGCCTCCGCCACCGGCGCTCGCTCCCCGTCCGCGGCCAGCGCACCCACACCAACGCCCGCACCCGCAAAGGCCCGCGCAAGGGAACCGTTGCCGGCAAGAAGAAAGCGACCAAATAAATGGCGAAGACACAGAATCAGCAGAAGACCGGTAAGGCCGCCGCGGGCAAGGGCAAGAAGTTCAAGAAGCGCGAACGCAAAAATGTCCCGTTTGGCCTCGTCTTCATCCAGGCGACCTTCAACAATACCATCGTCACCATCACCGACCAGGTCGGCAACACGCTCTCCTGGAAGTCCTCCGGCTCGCTCGGCTTCCGTGGCTCCCGCAAGGGAACCCCGTTCGCCGCGCAGCAGGCCGCCCAGAACGCCGCCAATGCCGCCCGTGACCACGGCCTCCGTGCGGTCGACGTCCGCGTCTCCGGTCCCGGCTCCGGTCGTGAGTCCGCCATCCGCGCCCTCGCCACCGCAGGCATCGACGTTCGCAGCATCCGCGACGTCACGCCCATGCCTCACAACGGCTGCCGACCACCCAAGCGCCGCAGGGTCTGACAATGGCCATACCCGCAAGATTGCCCTCGACTTATTTTGTCGGCTCGATCGTACGGTTATGTCTAATTTGCTTTTTTGTTGCCGGCGTCACCAGCTTGATCATTCACGACAGTTTCTGGGATGTTCTGGCTACCATAGTGTTTGTCGTTGTTCTGCTCGAAGTCCTCAAGATTCCGACGGTTTACAAGCGATTAGCAAAGATTCGAACCGGATTGGGAATGAAGAGCACGCCGCTCGTAAACCAATCGTCACCTGAAGGTATGGAGAAATAGATGGCACGTTACACAGGACCCGTCTGCCGCATGTGCCGCCGCGACGGAACAAAGCTCTTCCTCAAGGGCGCAAAGTGCTTTTCCGAGAAATGCCCGGTAGAAAAGCGCAACTTCCCCCCCGGCCAGCACGGCCAGTCCCGCAAGGTCAAGAAGGTCGTGGGCTACGGTCTCCAGCTTCGTGAGAAGCAGAAGGCCAAGCGCATCTACTTCACCCTCGAGACCCAGTTCCGCGAGTACTATCGCAAGGCAGCCACCAAGAAGGGCGTGACCGGGCAGTACCTCCTCCAGCAGCTTGAAACGCGTCTCGATAACGTCTGCTACCGCATCGGAATCGCCACCTCGCGCCGCCAGGCCCGCCAGATCTGCCGCCACGGCCACATCCAGGTCAACGGCAAAAAGGTCAACATCCCCTCCTACCAGTGCAAGGTAGGCGACGAGATCGCGATCCGCGAAGGCTCCCGCACCCTCGCCATCCTGGAAGAGTCGAAGAACTTTGCAGCCGGCCAGCGCTCCGTGCCGTGGATCGACATCAACCGCGACGCCTTCTCCGGCAAAATTATCGCTCTGCCGAACCGCGCCGACGTCAACCTGCCCGTCAACGAGCAGCTCATCGTCGAGCTCTACAGCAAGTAGCGGCCATCAAGTTTCCGCAGCGTCGCAGAACGGGACTCATCCCTCTTTTGCAACGCTGCGGTCTGCTGAACCCTGAACCCTCAAACCTGCCCTTACAACCTGAACGCAACCGAACCACCCGGCAGACCGCAAAATGCATCGCGGCCGAGCGCGGATACGAAAGGACCACCCATGCTTTGGAGAGGTTTCCAAAAACCCAAGCGCCTCGCCGTCGAGAACGAAACGCTGTCTGACAAGTACGGCAAGTTCTCCGCCCAACCCTTTGAGCGCGGCTTCGGCACCACCATCGGCAACGCCCTCCGCCGCACCCTGCTCTCCTCCATCGAAGGCGCCGCCGTCACCGCCGTCCGCATCGAAGGCGTCCTGCACGAGTTCCAGTCCATCACCGGTGTCGTCGAAGATGCCACCGACATCATCCTCAACCTCAAGCAGGTCCCCTTCAAGCTCTCCGGCGAAGGCCCCAAGGCCCTCTACCTCCGTGCCGACGAGGCCGGCGTCGTCACCTCCGGCTCCATCGAGGCTGACGGCGACGTCGAAATCCTCGACAAGGACGTCTACATCTGCACCGTCTCCGAAGGCGGCAAGATCGACATGGAGATGCGTCTTAAGCGCGGCCGCGGTTACATCTCGGCAGACAAAAACTTCGACGGCGACCTTGGCCTCGGTTTCATCCCCGTCGACTCCGTGCACTCCCCCGTCCGCAAGGTCAACTACATCGTCGAGGCCGCGCGTCTCGGCCAGATCACCGACTACGATAAGCTCTCCGTCGAAATCTGGACCAACGGCACCATCGCGCCTGCCGATGCCCTCGGCCTCTCCGCCAAACTCCTCAAAGACCACATGACCATCTTCATCAACTTTGAAGAGGAGATGGAAGCCGGCCATGACGGTCTGCACGACGGCCCCATGCTCCGCAACGACAACCTCAACCGCTCCGTCGAAGAGCTCGAGCTCTCCGTCCGCAGCTACAACTGCCTCAAGAACGCCAACATCGCCACCATCGGCGAGCTCATCCAGAAGACCGAAGCCGAAATGCTCAAAACCAAGAACTTCGGCCGCAAGTCCCTCAACGAGATCAAAGAGATCCTCGCGCAGATGGGCCTGTCCCTCGGCATGAAGATCGATGAGTCCGGCAACCCGGTTCCCGGCCCGACCTCCGTCCTACCCGCTGCCACCCTCGCCGCCAGCTTTGGCGCCTTTGATGACGACGACGAAGATGAGGACGAAGACGAGGACGACCTGGAACTAGCCGCCAACGAACCCGAAAACTTCTAACCCCAACACCAGGCAGCGTGCGGCTTTCAACTGGCCCCGCTGCCTGTTCTACGTAAAAACCCGGCATCACCCAGCAGTTCCGGACGCGCAGAAGCGCCGCCCGAAGGAGATCACACCATGCGTCACCGCAATGCAGGATTCAAACTAGGCCGCAATACCAGCCACCGCCGCGCCATGCTCCGCAACCTCGTCACCTCCATCATCCTTATGGACCGCGTCGAGACCACCATCACCAAGTGCAAGGCCAGCCGTCCCCTCGTCGAGAAGATGATCACCCTCGGCAAGCGCGGCACCGTCCACGCCCGCCGTCAGGCCGCCGCCTACCTCATGACTCCTGAAGCGGTCGACCGCCTCTTCAACACCGTCTCCCCCCGCTACGCCACCCGCCCCGGCGGCTACCTTCGAATCGTGCGCATCGGCCAGCGCCAGGGCGACGCCGCCGAAATGGCTGTCATCGAGCTCCTCGGAGCCGAGCAGGAGCTGGACGAGAAGCGCCAGAAGCGCGAAGCCGCTCGCGCAAAGAAGCGCGAAGAGATGCAGAAGCAGCTCGAAGAGCAGAACCCCGGCGAGCAGCCCGACCCCAACGCCGAGCCGTAGCACCTCGCTTCCAACTCAACGCAAAGACGGCGCACCGGCATAGGGTGCGCCGTCTTTACGTTGTGTAGCACAGCAACTACCTGAAACCCGTCTAAGCCCGGCCTACCCTATCGCTTGATCAGCCACATCACCCAGCTCGCCGCAATCGTTCCACCCACCAGCATCACAAAGCAGTAAGCTCCAAACCGAATCATCATCTTCGACTCGGCCCGCATCGTGATCCCGAACACCACCGACATACAAAGCGCGAACACAACCACCGCCGAAAAGTGCGTCACGACGCCTTCCTTCCCGTAGCCAGTGAGTGTGCATCGACAGCGGCAATGATGTTCAGCAGCCCCGCCACCACCAGGAACTTCGTGCCGTAGTCCGCCACCGCCACCTGCACCGAGCTATGCCCCCACT
>CAXUNW010000116.1:0-7835 GCA_964252505.1 uncultured Acidobacteriaceae bacterium | reverse complement strand
CAGCCCCCACGCCCCACTCTCCTCCCATCGCCACCCCAAACAGGGCCCGGCACACCAGAAACACCGTCAGCGTGGGCGCAAAGGCCGACGCCAGCTCGAAAACCGAAAAGGCAATGATGTTCACCATCAACGTCGGCCGACGACCATACCGCTCCGCCATCGCACCGAACAGGAACGCCCCTACCGGGCGCATCGCCAGCGTCCAGAAGATCGCCTCCGCCACCTGCTTGATGCCCACATGAAAATCAGCCGCCACGGCCTTCAAACAAACCGTGAGCAGAAAGAAATCGAACGCATCCAGCGTCCATCCCAGAAAGCACGCCACAAACGTACTCCGCTGCGTCCGCGTCAGCGCGCGCCACTCCACCGCAATGCTCATAAATGCGCCAATCGTACCACCCGCCGTACCAGGGCCACAGAGCTCCTTGAAGAATTGCAGTCGCGGTCTCTGCGAATTGTCTGTTTCCTGGGGTGCAGAACCGATATAGCATCGCCCTAGACTCACAAACCTCGATCAGCCTGTCAATCGACGCTGCAAAGCTGATCCCGAACTCCGGCGGCGCTGCAACCCGCAAACAGCTGTATCACCATCCAGAAAGGCACGACCCTTGATCAAACCGGCGCTTCTCCTCGTCCTCGCCTCCGCGAGTCTGGCACTCTCTTCGGCCAGCACCCACGCTCAGACCACCACTTGGACCATCGACCCTGCGCATTCCAACGTCGACTTCCAGGTTCGCCATCTTGCCGTCAGCACCGTCCGCGGATCCATTACCGGTGTCAAGGGAACCGTCCTGCTCGACGAGAAGGACTTCGATAAGTCCTCCGTCACCGCGACCATGGACGCAACCACGGTCAACACCAGTAACGACCGTCGCAACACCCACCTCAAGAGCCCGGACTTCTTCGACGTCGACAAGTACCCCACCCTCACCTTCAAGTCCACCAAGGCCATCACGACCAACGGCAAGCATCAGATCGTAGGAGACCTCACCCTCGCCGGGGTCACCAAGAGCATCACCCTCGACGTAGACGGCCCCGCTCCTCCGCAAAAAGGTCAGCGTGGCGGCATGGTCAGCGGCTTCTCCGCTTCAGGAACGCTTAAGCGCGCCGACTTCAACTTCGGCCAGAAGACACCCGCTTCCGCCGCCATCAGCGACGAGGTCAAGTTCACCATCGACATCGAGATCGATAAACCCTAGCTCTTACTACGTGAAGCTCGCAGAGGCGGGCTGGACCGGCCTGCTCCTACAGCTTGGGCCGCAATGGAGCCACCGGTGCAATTAATCCTGGCAACGGCATCTCCGGGTCGGTCCCATACTTTTTTAAAAGCTGGTGATGGAGACAATAAAGCGCAAGCTCAAGGCGGTCGGAAACTCCTAGCTTGTCGTAAACCTTGCGTAAATAATTCTTGATCACCTGCTCGGTCGTGCCGATCTGGTAGGCGATCTCCTTGTTCCGCATCCCGCGCGTGATGCACCCGATGATCGCCAGTTCCTTCTTGGACAGCTTCGGCTGCACCTTCGGCCCGGTCATGCTCGTCGCCTGCGACCGATAAGCGTCGATCACCCAGCTGATCGACTGGTTATCGATCCAGGTCTCGCCCGCCGCGATCTTCCGCACGCACTTCACCAGCAGATCCGGCGAGATCGATCGCGGAACGACCCCACGCACGCCGCGCCGGTAAAGCTCCACCGTATTGGTCTCATCCGACTCGACCACTTGAACGATCAGCTTCGCGTCCGGTGCAGTCCGAACCAACTCTGGAATCGCATCGGTCGTCCCCGAGATAAGCTGCCCCTCGAGAACCACCACATCCGTCGGATACCGTTGCAGTGCACCATGGAGATTCGCCAGCGTCTCCACCTGCGCCACGACGCGAATATCGTCCTCGATCGCAAACACCTTCCGCATGCCCACGCGATAGATCGCCTGCGAGTCCGCAAGCACGACCCTGATACCCGGCGGTGCGCTGGAATCCACAGTATCAACTGGCATCTTCAACCTTACCTTTTCATCCAATGGAGTTACCTAAGCCCTCAAAACGTACTCGTCGATCACTGCGGCGGCAAGTTCAAACTCACTCCGAGCCTCGTGGCGCACAATACGCCCGCGGCAATGCACCTGTAAGTCCTCGGGATGGCCCATAATCGCCCCCGGCATGATCATCGTGAACTCGACACGGCTATTCACTTGAGGAAGTGACTCGCCCGTAAACAAAACGCCGTTTGAAGACACGTCCACCGACTTAGCTTCTACTTCACCCTCTTCAGTCTGAAGACAGATCGCTAGCTCCATTGGGAAGCGCACGGCGACTCGAACGGGTCTATTTCGGGCAAGCTGTTGCAGATCTATCACGCTGAAAGCCTCGGCTCCATCCGCGTACCACCCATGTTCGTAACTCGTCGTCAAGCCTGAAGTGTACTCCAATCGCCCCGAAGACCACCGATCTCAACCCGCTGAATCACCCTAAGGTAATGTAACGCGCGACAACCTCACACAGGGAATAACGCAGCTGTGCCACCAACCCATTGCTGGTCTCGGTTGTGATCCACTCCCATCATCAGCCCTCTTCCCATTCGCACCAGGCTGATGACCGGTTGCATGGACTGCCCGTCGGGCCAGAGATACATGACGCGGATCTCCGCTTGAGTCATGCCGAACGGCGTCTCAATGACAGGTTCAAAGCGAACTCGCTCTTGCAGTAGATACAGGCGGCGCTCTTCCTCTGGGATCTCCTTCAACTCCTCGTCAGTCGGAGCGAACTGGATTCCCTTGCCCGCAAATGAGTAAAGAGGCTTTAACAGCACTTCGTTCCGGTCTTGTGGCAGCCGCTCCTTGCCTCTCCCCGCAAACCACTCATCCAGGAACACCGCAGCCGGAGCCGCCGTGTGGTTCAAGTAAGGCAAAGAAAACTTGCTTAATTGGAAAAACCAGTTCGGGTGGCCAGCCCACTCCACATCCAGATCGTCTCGATAGTCAAACCCAAGTGTGATCTCCTTTCGCTCGATTTCATCCACAATCGCGCGATTGAAAATCCTGCGTACCTCAATCCACGTGCCTCCCGCATCGCGATACAGGAGCTTGCGCCCCTCCTTACGCAGTTTGGCCACATCGACCGTCACAATCCCTAGACGATCCTCGTACACCTTAAAGTCAGGCCGCGTCTTCTGCTCGTCCGGCTCTACCTCCGCTAGCACCACCTGCCGTGGATCATGGTCCGCCACGATCACTTGCCGCAGCATCTCCCAGTAAGTCGTCTCGTTATGACCACCTAGATGCCACTCCAACGTGTTCCCAAGGCCGAACGTGTTCACATATTCCCGGGCCAGCACGTCCTGGTACCCAAACACGGAGGGGAATGCCTGTAACTCCACCAGCTTGGGCACAAGCCTTCCGTCGGCACCGCGCGCCAGCCCGAAATCAACCGTCATAAAATGAGGTTGGGCTGACCCGCTCGGAATCCGCCACCGCGCGGGAACCGCCTCACGCGAGACTCTCATGTACTCGAGGTTTTCGAGCAACTGCTCCGTCAACTCGATGCCGACTGACGCGATCCCTTCCAGCATCTCGCGGGAGAAAAAGCACGGCGTCTCGGATACGCGAAAATCTACTTTGCTCCGGGTCGTCGCTTCCAGCCGCTCGACTAGCAAAGCGTACTTTGCCTGGCTGAAGTTCGCGTTGAACTCCGCTCGGAACGGCTGCAGCATAGTCCCCCTAAGATAAGCTACACGGGCAGCAGGAACTCACCGTCCCGCATGATCTGCTCTTCACCCTTGGCATCACCCAGCCAGATGTTGAAGCCCAAGCCCACCACGTCGATATGCGTGGACGACTTCCAGGGTGCACCCGTATGAGCCCCATACGGATCACCAAAGGCGATATGCACCCCAGGAAACTTCTCATCCTGCAGGATGTTTCCGATCACTCGCTCGACACCGATGTTTGTCCCAATCGCAAACTCCCCGACTCTGTCCGAGTTTTCGTCCGTGTGCGTATAGGCCCAAAACTCGCGTTCCAGGTCCTTGTTCTTGCTCACCACCTTCGTAATCCGGTTTCCCTCAATGTTGATGGTCAGCGGAGTCTCCCGCAAGATGCCGTAGCGTGCACAAAGAAAATCTCCCACTACCCCATCAACGACAAAAACGCCATTCACCTCACCTGGCGCGGTAAAGCACTCGCCTCCGGGTAGGTTGCCCCACTTCTCAGGACTGATGATGCCCGATGTCTTGAACCATCGGTAGCTCGGCTCTAATTGCGCGTGAATATCGGTTCCTGCCGCAGTGGTCGCTCGAATATAAGTAGCCTTCCGGACTCGGTCCAGCACCGCCTGGCTAAGCATATCGATGCCCACGAAATCTGCGCGCATCCCCTGAACCATAATCTCGCCGGTGATGTTGACCATATGCGCATGACGCATTCGCCTGCGGTTCACGACATCCGTCATCTCCATCCGGCTACGCAGCTCATTCGGCTGCACCTGCACCGCAAAGATGCTCACCTGCGAGCTCTCCATATCCCCCAGAATCAGCTGCGGCATGCCGACCAGAGGACGCACTGCCACGTCTTCCAGCACAAAACCGTTCCAGGTACATCCAATCTTGTCTAACTCCTTCGCCATCGAAGCGGCAACCTCAAGGCAGCTCCGATCGGTGATGAGGGTGACCTTCTCCTCGGGCTGTATCCGCAGGCAGGTGGTCACGGCGTTCCGCGCCCCCGCGCCGTACTCTGCCGGATACGAGACCTCTCGCAACGCGTGGCCGTCCAGCGTTGCCGCCGAATTTAATGGCTCTTCAACTGCAGCCGACTTGATCACAGGCACCATACCCCTAGAATACAGCCTCAGCGCGCCTTCAGCCTTCGCAAACTCGCTCCTTACAGCCCGGCGCGCGTCTCCTGTGCCATAAAATCTACCACCCGTTTCAAATCGTTTGTTTCCCCGTAGACGCGCAATTGCCGGTCCGCGCCAGATCCCTGCTCCATCATCGTATGGATGTACTCGATTTCTTTACGGCTGCCCAGGTCGTCCAGCTGGTCGTCGACGAAGGACAGATATTCGACAATCAGCTCGCGCACCGGAACCTCGCACTGCTTGCCGAAGTCGATCATCTTTCCATCCAGCCCGTACCGCACCGCGCGAAACTTGTTCTCCATCAGCAGCGCCCTCGAGTACTGCCGATAGTCCTGGTTGCACGAGTGCAACTTCCACAGCTTCGCCGCCGTCGCCTGGATCAGGGCTGCAATCGCAATCGTCTCCTCCGCCCGCATCGGCAGATCGCACACCCGCACCTCGATCGTGTTGAAGTACGGGTGCGGCCGCACATCCCACCAGATCTTCTTCGCATTGTCGATGCAGTTAGTCTTGACCAAAAGGTTGATGTAGTTCTCGAACTCCGAGTAGCTGGCAAATGTGTCAGGCAAGTTCGTTCGCGGAAAGTTCTCGAACACCTTCGCTCGGTAGCTCTTATACCCCGTCTGCATGCCTTGCCAGAAAGGTGAGTTGGTTGAAAGTGCCAGAATATGCGGCAGGAAATAACGAATCGAGTTCATCACCCGGATTGCCGCCTCCCGGTCTTCAATCCCTACATGCACATGCAAGCCGAAGATCAGGTTTGCTCGAGCTACCAACTGTAAGTCCTCAACTACCTGCGCGTAGCGAGGGTCTGGATAAATCTCCTGCTCACGCCAGTCGCCAAAGGGGTGCGTCGCTCCGGCGACCAGCATCAGTCCATTCTCTTCCGCGAGGCGGATCATATTTCGCCGCAAATCGTATAGATCTTCCTTCGCCTCCGTGATGTCCCTGCAGATGCGCGTTCCTACCTCAATCACCGACTGGTGCAACTCCGCCTTCACGCGTTCCTCCAGCCGGATCTTTCCCATCGCCAGCATCTCGGTAGACACATGCGAACGCAGATCCCGCGTCTCGGGATCCACCGTCTGGTACTCCTCTTCAATTCCCAACGTAAACGACGGTCGCATCCCGCACCTCCTCTCTGCTGCTTAGTTCGCTATTTTCGCTACCGTCTTTTTTGCTGCTACCTTCCTCTTCACCGTCAACGGCTTCTCGCCCGCCTCAGTCTTCCCTGTCAGCAAAGCTCCCCAGCGCATCGCCACCAGGTCACGGCTTTCAGCCTGCGCTTTCTTCACCGCCAGCCGCGCCACCGCATCCACAATCCATGCGAAGTTATCAGGTCCAACCGAATGGTAGTCTGCGTCCGGCGCCGGATTCATGAAGTCGATGGCATACGGAACTCCATCCTCCACCGCGAACTCCACCGTATTCAGGTCGTACCCCAACGCCCGGCACAGTGTCAGCGCATCCTTCTCTACCCGCTCCAGCAGTCCGTCGGGATACACCTGCGGCTCCAGCACATACCGCTCATGGTGCGGGCGCCGTGGATCGTAAGCCATAATCCGTACCTCCTCCTGCCCCACCACATAGCACCGAAAGTATTCCTTAAACTTCACCGCTGCTTGCAGCGTCATGCAGAGGTCCCGGCTTTGGTCATACGCAGCGAAAAACTCATCGGGGGAGTGTACATGCCACACGTCCCGCCATCCGCCACCATCATGGGGCTTCAGAAAGGCGGGGAACCCCACATAGTCAAAGATCTCTCCCCAATTCAAGGGGAACTCCAGATTTCGCAAAGACGCAGTATTGATGTTCGGCGGATAGAGCTTATGCGGCAACAATGCCGTCCGCGGAACAGCCACACCAAGCTTTGCAGCAAGGGCGTAGTTGAAAAACTTGTCATCCGCCGACCACCAGAATGGATTGTTGATCACCTGCGTCCCGCAAAGCGCCGCATTCTTCAGGTAGGCTCGGTAAAAAGGCATGTCATGCGAGATCCTATCCACAATCACCGCATACCCGGAGGGCACTGCCATCTCTACCCCGCCCACCTGCACAAACTCCGCCCGGATGCCTTCAACGTCCATCTCGTTGATACGGTTAACCAGCGCGCCCGGAAACGTATTCTCCACCCCGAACAACACACCTATCTTCTTCATCCATCCTCCTTCATAAAAGCTGTCTACAAATAGGCGCGCATCATCTGCATCCACCATGGCCAGTCGTGCCCGGTGCGATCGCCCCAAACCTCCAGCCGTACCGGGACGCCCTTCTCGCGCATCACCTGCGCCATCTTCTCATTGGCGTCCCAGCATTGGTCCTCAACCCCCGTCGCCAACACATAGGTACTCCTTCGATAGCGCTCAAACCACCACTCGTCATGCTGGTGTCGCAGATAATGTGGCGGAGTCTGGAAGTACACGTCCTCGTCGTAGTAGCCGTCTAGAAAGCTCGTCATATCGAACCGACCGCTCATCGAAAGGCAAGCCGTTACAACATCCGGATGCCGCAGCGCAAAGTTGACCGCATGATAGCCCCCGAAGCTGCATCCCAGGGTCGCCAACAACGGATTTCCGTTCAGCATTCGGATAAATGGAACCATCTCGTCCATGCAATACCGTTCGTACTGCACCTGCCGCGCAATGCGCCACCGTGGGCCTACACCGCGGTTGTACCAACTCTCTCCGTCCACAGAGTCCACGCAGAAAAGCTGCATTTCGCCGCGATCGATCTTGTCCGCCACGCAAGCCACCATCCCCCGGTCCTCAAACTCGAAGAACCGTGCACAGGAGGTTGGAAATACCAGGATGGGAAGCCCATCGTGCCCAAAGACCAGCAACTCCATGTCACGGCCAAGGTTCGGCGAATACCATCGCCTGTAGTCACGTCGCATCCGTTTGCCTCTGCTAGTCTCAGAACATCCTAAAGCATGGGAGTTTACCCCTGAAATCACCTCCCGCGAGGCCGCCCGCCCCCGGCCTCGCAC
>CAXUNW010000115.1:0-7852 GCA_964252505.1 uncultured Acidobacteriaceae bacterium | reverse complement strand
GAACTGCGATGCGCTGACCCAGTTGGCCATCATCGCTACTCGCGAGTGTCCATTGTTGTTGGCGTGCGGGGTCTGGCCATTGACCGTGTTGGGACGGTCGTTGGTGACACCATCCTGGTTGGTATCGCTGCCGGTGGTGATGTTGTAGGGGGTTCCGCTCTGCGCGATGAGGAAGGGTGAGGCGGTGAACTTGTAGGGGAGGTTGACGGAGCCGTAGATGACGGAGAAGTTTTTGCGGTTGAAGCCCGCGCGGCCATAGTCGGCGCCAGGGTTGTAGGCGTTGGTGGTGAAGGAGGTTGCGCCGTTGGTGTCCGCGTGGGCGAAGCTGAGCGCGTAGAAGCCGCCCATGGTGATGTATTTAGTCCGTACGTTGGCGTTGGCGGTGAGCTGTTTCTGGTTGTAGACGCCACGCGAGCCGAACTGGTAGTTGTAGCCGGATGCGGTAGGAAAGGAGCCGGACAGGAACTGGTGGTCGCCGCGGGTGATGAGGTAGTTGACGGAGACGGTGGCGGACCGGCTGACCTGCTGGGGGACGCCGAGCCCGCCGGGGTGGTGGTCGCTGCGGGGGTGGTGGGGGGCGTTGGGTTTGATAGTGTTGCGGGTGGGGGTGGTTCCGCCGCAGGAGGTGGTGGCGCCGGGCTGGCAGGCGGCTCCGGGATTGACGAAGGTCGAGATGACCTGGGCCGAGCCATTCTGCTGATCCGTAGTCAGGATATTGCCGAGGCCGAAGCGGTCGTAGAAGACGCCGAAGCCGCCGCGGACCACGGTGAGGGGATTCCCGCTTTTCCGGGGGATGCCGTAGGAGACGGAGGTCCGCGGGGCGAAGTCGTGGCCGCTGTGGATGACGCTTTGGGCTTCGTAGCGTATGCCGTAACTGATGGAGAGATTGGCGCGAGGCTTCCAGTCGTCCTCGGCGTAGAGGCCGATGTCGGTGGTGCTGGCGCTGATGGTGGGGGTGTTGATCTGGGCGATGACGTACTGGCTAGGCAGGCCGCACTGATAGGAGGAGAAGTAGGTCCCGTTATTGGCGGTTGCGTTGAGGCTGGAGCAGGGGGTGGTGGTGTTTACGCAGGTGGTGGGCTTGACGCCCGAGGCGTTGCCGGCGATGCAGGGATCGAGGAGGGAGGCGTAGGTGAAGGTTCCGTTGGCGTTGGCGTTAGAGGTGAGGTTTTCGTTGTTATAGCGGAGCCGGCCGCCGAAGCGGATGAAGTTTTTGGAGAGGGCGATGGAGGTGTAGTTCTGGACCTCGATGTGGCTGCCGGTGTTGTTGGAGGTTCCGCCGTTGTCGCCACCGCCGGTAAAGGCACCCTGGACGGTGATCTGCGGGGTCGTGGTGAGCGGGAGTTGATAGCCGGTGGTGCGCTGGTACTCGAAGCGGGTTTCGTTGACGATCTTCTCGCTGACGATCTGGGAGTCGCTGATCTGGACCTCAGACTCGGTGCTTCCGTCGTTGTAGGCCTGGGAGGGAAGGGTCGTGATACCGCCGAGACCGTCGTTGGTGGTGCTGTTGGACTCGTACTGGTAGCGGACGGTGAGGGTATTTTTGTCGTTGATGGCGTAGTCGATGCGGGGGCTGATGTCGTAGCGCGTCTGGGGGACGAAGACCGAACGACTGGATGCGGGATAGCCGCCGGTGTTGTAGCACGGGAGACCATTCTGTGTAAGCGCGCCGGGGGGGCAAAGGGTGGTGGAGGTGGGCGAGGTGGCGTAGAAGCCGGTGGGATTGATGAGGGAATTGGACTGGATGGTGCGGTGCGAGCCTCCGATGGTAAAGGAGGCGTTCTTGGCGAGGGGACCGGTGAGCTGGCCGAGGAAGAAGATGGTGTGGTAGGGAATGGCCGCGCCTTCAAACGGGTTAGTGCTGTTAAAACTGGAGTTATTGCCCTGGAGGCTGGCGCTGCCGTGGAACTTGTCTGTTCCCGGCTTGGTGAAGACCTCCACGCGTCCAAAGCCGATGCGATCGTACTGGGCCGAGAAGGGATTCTGATTAACGCGGATTTCGCGGATGGAGGACTTGGGGGGAAGCTGCCCGCCAGTGAAGCCGTCGACGTAGATCTGGCCGCCGTTGGGTCCGGCGGCGGGTCCGGCGAGGGCGGTGAGCTCGGAGGAGAGCTCATCGGGGTCGTCCGACAGGGCATCGAGGTCTTTGCCCTTGATGACGGTGGAGCTTGCGTTGGAGTCTGCGTCTACCGAGACCTGCGCGGTGCTGGCGGTTACCTGGACAACCTGCGATTGCTCCTGCAGGGTCATTTTGATGTCCTGGGTAAGGGCCTGCGCAGCGGTGATGCGGACGGAGAGCTTGACGAAGGTGGCGAAGCCGGCGGCGGTGGCAGTCAGCGAGTAGGTCCCTGCGGGAACACCACGGAAGGTGTAGGTTCCGTCGCTTTGCGAGGATGCGGTGAGAGCCTTGCCGGAGGCGGGGGTGAGGGTGACGATGGCGCCTGCGATGAGCGCGTTATCGGGGTCGACGACGCTTCCACGCACCGTGGCACCGGGCTGCTGCGCGATGGCAGCGGGCAGACCAAGCAGGGTGCCCAGTGAGATGAGGCAGAGGAAGGCGACGAAACGAGTGCGTAGAGACATCCAGACTCCTGAAGGTGCTGCGATCCAGGGGATCACATGGTTTGAACGATGATGTGGACGGACGGGAAAGGTGTCGTACGACCTGGGTGCCACTGTGCCACGGTGAAGGTTAAGAGCTGCTGAAAGCAGGGTTACTGACCGCCGCCGCCGCCACCCATCTCGGGTGCTCCTCCTCCAAAGCCGAAGGGCGAAAGGGTGGGAGCGGCAGAGCCGGTTGGCGTGGCGGCAAGAATGGGTTCGACGCCCGAAAGAAGGGTGATGGCGGTGACGGAAGCGGCGGTGGGTTGAGCCTGGGAGGCGACGATCATGACGGCATCACCGGCCTTGAGGTCGGCCAGGGTTGCTGTGGGAAGCCGAGCGATCATCTGGGAGAGGTCCGGAGTCCCGCCACCGCGTGCTCCCATGCCGGCTCCGCCCGGGAAGCCCGATCCGCCGGGGCCACGCGCTGGACCTCCATCCGGGGAACCTGCGGCACCGGAACGTGGCGCGGTGGTGTTTGCCTGGGCGGCGTTGCTGCCTGCGGTGTCACGGGGTGCTGCGCCCGGGGAAGCTGCGCCGGCCGAACCTGCGCCCGAGCCACCCGCAGCGGGGGATCCGGGTCTGGAGCGCGCAGCGAACCGGGCGGCCATCTCCGGAGGCAGTTTGCGGAAGTCGGAGTTTGCGGTCACCTTGACGAGGACGGTCTTCTTTGTGGCGAGATCTTTTACGGTGACCGTTCCGGCGGACGGGTCGACGGCGGCAACGGTTCCGGCGAGATTTCGGAAGGTTCCGCTGACGATCTCCTCGGCCTGAATGCTGGCGCCATCGTCGGAGCGCGTGCCGCGCACCCTGACCTGATCGCCGGGTTGGATCTGGGAGACGGTTCCGGCCTGGGCATCCTCAAAGCGGACCGAATCGCCAGCGTAGCGGCGAAAGATGGTGGTTGAGCTGGTCATGACCTGGGTCTTCTTTGCGCCGTTGGCGACGGTGAGCGTTCCTGTGGAGGCGTCGACCGCGCCGACGATTCCGCCTGAGCCGCGCCGCTGCCAGTCGGCCTGCTGTTTGGCCTTCTGCTGTGCGATGTCGGTCGACTTCATAAGGACGACGCGCACAGCGGTAAGGGTACCCGGCGCGGCGGTGTCCGCGGCCTTTCCGCTGACCAGGATGCGGTCGCCGGTCTCGATATCTGTGAGGGCGATGGGTTGTGCGGTTTTGAGGTCGGTGCTGCCGGGGGCGATCTGCAGGATGCGCGCGTTGGCCACCACGGTGACGGAGACCACCGTCCCGGTGTCTGTCTTGAGGGTGAGGGCCGAACCTGAGATGGATTGGACGGTTCCGCGCTGCGAGTTGGAGGCCGGGGCCGCAGCGGCGGGCGCCTGAGCGTACAGCCGGGGCACGAAGGGCAGGCTGAGGGTGGACAGGGCCAGCAGGAGCGCGAGGGTGCGGGGGTTGGACCTGGCTGTGGCTGGAGCGGCGTCGGAGCGGGTTGAACGGAGGTGAGGCAGCATTGCGGTATCCTCTGCGATGGCGGGCCGGTTGCGGAAGCCGATTGGCTCAAAGGCTGGCCCGGATCCTGCACGTGATGACGAACCACAAGGTCGAAAGTTTCCCTCCTGTAATCGTTTCTCCGGAAAATACCTTACCTCTAACAGGGCGGAGAGCGGCGGGGTGACCCCGCTGTCCGCTGATGAGCGGTTCAGAGTATGCTGGCGTCACCATAAATACGTTCCAAAGGACCCTGACCCGCATGAAGCTGCTCGCTCTTCTGCTTTTTACCGTTACCAGTGTCTCTGCGCAGACGCCGAAGCCTACGATTGCCGCGACGCCGCCGATGGGATGGAACTCGTGGAACTTCTTTGCCGGTCGGGTGACGGACAAGGACATCCGCGACACGGCCGATCTTCTTGTTTCGACAGGGATGCGGGATGCTGGGTATGTCTATGTGAATATTGACGATACTTGGGAGGGTAAACGGGATGCTCAAGGCGTTATCCACACCAACGAGAAGTTCCCGGATATGAAGGCGCTGGCGGACTATGTTCACTCGAAGGGGCTGAAGCTGGGCATCTATTCGTCGCCTGGAGACCAGACGTGTGCCCACTTTGAGGGGTCGCTGGGCCATGAGCAGCAGGATGCACAGACCTATGCGGACTGGGGCATCGACTATTTGAAGTATGACCTTTGCGGGTTCCGCAAGAAGCAGATGGCGGAGGCTCCTAACGACCCGGCCAAGCGCAACCAGATGATGCGCGATGCGTACCAGTTGATGCACCAGGCGATCTTGAAGACTGGCCGGCCGATGGTGTATTCGCTTTGCCAGTATGGGTGGGATACGGTGTGGGACTGGGGTCCGGAGGTGGGGGCGAACCTTTGGCGGACGACCGGAGACATCAGCGCGAACTTCGATTCGATGTCGGCGATCGGGTTACGGCAGGCGGGGTTGGGGAAGTATGCGGGGCCAGTGGAACGGCAAGCATGGCTATTCTCTGGGCATGATGGAGATCGTGGATAAAAATGAGCCGCTGTACAGCTATGCGGGCCCCGGGCACTGGAACGATCCGGACATGCTGGAGGTTGGGAATGGCAAGCTGACGCTGGATGAGAACCGGTTCCACATGACGCTGTGGGCGATGCTGGCCGCGCCGCTGCTGGCGGGGAACAACCTGACGGCGATGACGCCGGAGGTTGCGGGCGTGCTGATGAATAAGCAGGTGATTGCGATCGACCAGGATGCGGCGGGGCACCAGGCGGACCGCATTTTGTCCGAGGGGCCGATCGAGATATGGACGCGCAAGCTGGCGGACGGCAGCACGGCGATGGCGATCTTCAACACGGGGCAGGATGCGAACTCGCTGCGGGGTATCGCGATACCCTTTAAACAGATGGGTTTCTCGGCGGCGCCGCAGGGGGTCGATCTGTGGACGGGAAAGAGTGTGGGGCGGCTGGATGCAGGGTATAGGCCGGAGCTGGCGCGCCATGCCTCGATTCTGTTGAAGCTGAGCAAGTAGACGGACAGCGGGCGGGTTATGCTCGGTCAGGCGGGATCAAGGATCTCGCAGAGGGGTGACTTGATGGGCCGTGGGTACAGGACGTGTTGCCGGTTGGCTGCGGTGGCGGCTTTGCTTGTGTTTGTGCTACCGCAGGCCCATGCTGACGATGTCAGCAAGCGAGCCAAGGTGGAAGAGCTGTTTGCGGTGACCAAGGTGGAGGCGACGATGGGGCAGATGGTGGGCCAGATGTCGACCGCCATGAAGGCCTCCATGCAGGAGCAGACAAGCAAGCTGCACCTGACGGCGGAGCAGCAGGGGTACGCGGACGCCTTTGCCGTAAAGGTCGATGGAATCATGAAGAGCTCGCTCTCCATGGAGACGTTGAAGCCGGTGTTTCTGAAGATCTACATGGACACCTACACGGAGGAGGAGCTGGACGGGATTCTGGCGTTTTACCGGTCGCCGGCAGGACAGGCGTTCCTGGCGAAGACGCCGGTGCTGACGCAGCGATCAATCCAGCTGATGCAGCAGCAGATCGGCCTGGTGCAGCCGCAGCTGGAAGAGGCTCAAAGAGAGCTGATGCAGCAGATGGACAAGACGGAAAAGACCCCGAACACGCAACGGCCCTGATCGGAGTCTTGACTGGCTGGGGCGGTCAGGCCTGCTCGGAGTCTGACGCGGTGAGAGTGATTTCAAGGGTCTGCTTGCCAAGAATGGGGTGGGTGGCAAAGAGGCGGGCGGTGCCGGGCTGCTCCTGGGCGCGGAGCCAGATGGCTCCGGTGCCTCCGACGAGGCCGAAGGGGTTGTCGCCGATGAGCGTGGCGGGACCTTCAAGCTGGAAGGCGATGGCGTCGGCGGCGAATGGGCGGATGCGGCCGAACTCGTCGTTGACGCGGAGGACGACGCGGGTGGTGTCGGCTCCATCGGCGACCAGGGTGGTGTCGTCGGGGACGAGGACAAAGGCGTGGTCGACGCCGGAGCCGGAGTAGGTTTTGGAGACGACCTGCTTGCCGGCGATGAAGCCGTCGATGCGGAGGTCACCCCAGTCGCGGAGCTGTTCCCCGAGCTCGATGTTGAAAGGCGGGTATCTGAGGTGGGCGAAGGTCTTGCGGTCGGCATCGCCTTCCCCGACCTGGCGGGTTCCTTTGGCGTTGATGACGAAGAGCTTGAGGTGATCGCAATTGGAGGATATGAGGGCGTTGGTGAAGCCGGTGGACTCGTCGTTGCGAGCCCAGTGGAAGCTGGGTTCGACGACGATCTCCACGGAGGGCTCGCACAGGGATTTGTAGAAGCCTGCGGCCGGTTTAGGTGTGCGGAAGATGTCCATGACGCCGTGGTAGCAGATGCGGTCGCCGGAGCCGAAGTTGCCGTGGGTGTTGTAGTCGAAGGCGCACCAGCCGATGCCCCCGGCATACTGCGGGTTTGAGGCGAGCTGATCGTGGACGCGGACGTGGCGAAGGGTGTGCTCCTGGAGACGCTCCTTGGAGTCGATGGTTTTTGTGGGAAAGGTGTGGCCGACGAACTCGGTGTTGAGGTACATGGGGTGGTTTGGCGCCTTGAGGGGGAAGCCGAAGTCGTTCATGGTGAAGACGTCTTCGAGGAACTCGGACTCCTGAAAGTAGCGGATGCCGCCGGTCTGTCGACCCTTGTCGAGGGCGTGAGCGAGGACGTTGGTGCGGACGTAGAAGTCGTGGTTATCGCGGGATTCGTTGATGCGGACGCCCCAGAGGATGATGGACGGGTGGTTCCAGTCGCGGCGGATCATGCGGCCTACGTTGTCGACCGCGACGTCCTGCCAAGGCTTGGGACCGATGTGCTGCCAGCCGGGGATCTCCTCGAGGACAAGCAGGCCGATCTCATCGCAGCAGTCGAGGAAATGGCGAGACTGGGGGTAGTGGGAGGTGCGGACGATGTTGCAGCGAAGGTCGTGGCGCAGGACTTTGGCGTCCTGGCGCTGCACGCGCGCGGGCATGGCCTGGCCGACCCAAGGGAAGGTCTGGTGGCGGTCCAGGCCGTGCAGCTTGATGATGCGACCGTTGTGGGAGAAGCCCTGGGGGGTGAAGCGGGACTCGTGGAAGCCGATGCGGCGGGTGTCTGTGTCGATGATCTTGCCGTTTTCGAGGAGATCGACATGGACGGTGTAAAGGTGCGGAGAGTCGATGTCCCACAGGTCGAGTTTGCCGAGCTTCTGAAGGCTGAGGGCGTAGTGGTTGGGGGGCGGGTCGACAGGCGGAAGGGCACCGGCGGCCTGGTCATCGTCCTCGGGATGATGGGCGACGGGGATCGGTTGCGCCAGCTTC
>CAXUNW010000114.1:0-7859 GCA_964252505.1 uncultured Acidobacteriaceae bacterium | reverse complement strand
GGGTAGGGGGTCTGGCGAAAAACGCCGGCAGTGGCAAGGAGGACGACCCCGACCAAGGCGCATGTCTTCGCGATGGACGTCACGACGCGTTCCGCCCTGTTCGCAGCAGAACCGCGGGCAGTGACGTGCCCGGTGTCACCTCGACAGGCTCGCCCGGTTGATCGTGCGTTACAGATTTGCCGTTCGAGCTATCCTCTTCATCCAGCCCGGTCATTCTCGGAGAACTAAACGCAAGCCGTTCCGCCATGACCCTGACCGCATCTTCACTTTTATCCATCAGAATGAACCGGCGTCCGGCGTTGGCCGCAGCCACGCCCGTTGTACCGCTTCCCGCAAAAAAATCCAGAACCGTATCTCCCTCAACAGAATGCACCTGCACGATCCGATTCAGGAGCTTCAAAGGCTTCTGCGTGGGATAGCCCGTCTTCTCCCTGCTGTTTGTAGGAACAATCGTCATCCACCAGACGTCGGTGGGAACTTTGCCGCGGGCGGCTTTGTCGAGACCGACGAGATCGGGCGCCATGTACGGGATGCGGTCGATGGCGTCGTAGTTAAAGATGTAGTTCTCGGGGTCCTTTACGTACCAGAGAATGTTGTCGTGCTTTGCAGGCCAGCGATTCTTCGGCTTACCCCCGTAATCATAGGACCAGATCAGCTCATTGATGAAAGAGGCTCTCCCGAAGATTTGATCCAGCAAGACCTTCATGTAGTGGACTTCGCGATAGTCGATGTGGAGAAAGAAGGATCCGTCTGGCGTGAGAATTCGATAGGCCTCAACGAGCCGGGGCGTCATGTACGCGACGAAGTCGTCGAACTGATCCACATACGCAGGCGAGGCGAGATGGACGACGGAGTATGTCGCGTCGCCAAAGCCCCCGCGTGTGCCCTCAGTGTCTCTCGTAATCTTGATTCGGCCGCGCTTTTGTACCTTCTGCGTGTTGAAAGGGGGATCGATGTAGATCAAACGACAGGAGGCGGCCGGCAGTCCCCTCAAGAGGTCCAGATTCTCGCCGAACATGATTTCACCCCGTGAATCAAACTTCTGAGCAGAGTGCAGGTTGCGGATAGCGGCCATGATCTAAAGTCTAAGCCCCGCCCTTACCCGGAGCCGCGCTGCCCATGGGCATCGCCTTGAGCAACTTGCCCCCCTCCTCGACGACATAGAGGCTGTTGGCGGCCAGGTCTTTCAGGTGGTCGGTATGGCCCGACGGCCAGGTTATGTCGACGTTTGCCGTGGAAGCGGCATCCAGGCCAAAATGGATTCTCAGGTCGTTCTGAGAATAGTAACTTCCACCGCTACGTACTTCATCGATCTGCGTGAACGATTTCCCATTTGTAACGGTCGTGATTGCAATCCGCGCGCCGATGCCCGATCGGTTGCTTTTTGTGCCGACTGTACGAATCTTGATCCAGTTGCGCGTCACGCTAGAATCGCAGCGGAGCAGCTGCGGCAGACTGTTGATGCAGTTGACGACGACATCAAGGTCGCCGTCGTTGTCGAAGTCGCCGAAGGCGCAGCCACGGGCCGCAACGGCCGCGGTGATGCCGGGCCCCGCCTTATCCGTGACCTCCTCAAACTGGCCGTTGCGGAGGTTACGGTAGAGATATTTGTGCTCCGCGTAGGCGGAGTCGATGTGCGAGCCGTCGACCTCCGGGTAGACATGCCCGTTTGAAATGAAGATGTCGGGCCAACCGTCGTTATCCATGTCCATGAAGCCGACTCCCCAGCCGAGATAGCGCGTGTTGAGGCCCAGGCCGGAGAGATAAGTGTGGTCCTCGAAGGTGCCATCGCCCAGATTCAGATAAAGCGAGTCCGTGTCTCCGGCGAAGTTGGTCTTTACGATGTCGAGCAGGCCGTCGCGGTTGAAGTCGCCGACGGCGACGCCCATGCCGGCCTGCGGCTTGCCATCGGGCGAGTAGGCGATGCCGGCCTCGATCGCCACATCCTTGAACGTGCCGTCCTTCTGATTCTGATAGTAGGTGGCCGCCGTGGAGTCGTTGGCGACGTAGATGTCGGGCCACCCGTCGTTGTCCAGATCGGCGACCTGCACGGAGAGGGCATAGGTTCCGATTGTGTCGGCCATCCCGGACTTCTTGGAAACGTCGGTGAAGGTGCCATCGCCATTGTTGCGGTAGAGCAGGTTCTTGCCGCCGTTCAAGCCCGGCGGCCCGCACGCCACCTGGATGCCCTTGTAAGCGCAGCCCGCGGACTCCGGCACCGGCGCCGTCTTCAGGTCGAAGTCGATATAGTTGGCGACGAACAGATCGAGATGGCCGTCGCGGTCGTAGTCAAGGAAGGCGCAGCCGGAGCCCCAACGGGGCTTCGCGCCCACTTGCCCCAGCCCCGACTTGACGGTTACATCCGTAAACGTGCCGTCGCCGTTGTTACGGTACAGCGCGTTTTCGCCGTAGTAGCTGACGAAGAGGTCGTTCCACCCATCGTTGTTGTAGTCGCCGACGCAGCAGCCCTGGCCCCAGCCGGAGCGGGCAAGCCCCGCCTTGACCGTCACGTCGGTGAACGTGCCGTCGCGATTGTTTTTGAAGAGATGCGAAACGGGCTCCTGGCCCTTGGGAAACCCCTCAAGCCGCGTACCGTTGACGAGAAAGATGTCGAGCCAGTCGTCGTGGTCGAAGTCGAAGAAGGCGACGCCGCAGCCGGTCGTCTCAAGCAGGAAGCGGTTTTTGTGTTCGCCGCCGAAGATAGTCTTCGCATTCAGGCCAGCCTGCCGGGCTACGTCAAGAAACGTAAAGCCCAGCGGCGTTCCGGTGATCGGGGAGGCCGCCTTCGGCGCAGCCTTTGGCGTTGTGTCGTAGGTAGGCCGCGAGCCGATGGGTTGCTGCTGGGCGGGAAGACGGGCGAGTCCAAGAACATCCTCCAGCCCCAGCACCAGGGCAGTGCGGGAGAGCGAGCGGAGAAAGCCGCGGCGTGACCACACACCTGCGCTCATCCGGCTGAAGCTCCGTCGCATGCCACCGCCGAACCCGCAACTGAACGCATCATCCGGTCGAGTATAGAACCCCCTCGCCGGGGCTCACAACCGCATCCACGCGCGCTCATCGGGCCTCGGCATCAGCCCGGGAGAGGTCCACGAAGGTACGACCGCTGTACAGGCGGTATGCCGGGCCCGACGGCGCGGCAACAATCTGCAGAGGCATCGGACGGCGCAGGTCTGCCTGCGTCGAGGTCGGAACAGTAAAGAGGGTGTGTCCACCGACGTCCATCACCAGGAAGCCGTCGGTCAGGAAGCCCACCCCGTAGGCGCCCGCGGGCAGCATTTTGCCCGCGGCGCTGCCGCCGACCCGCAGCGGAACCTCGCTCACCAAATAGGCCTGGTAGCGCTCCTGCACACTGGTCGCGTAGCCCCCGGTATCCACCTTCGCCGCAAACAGGATCATGCCATCGGCAAAGCGCACGGCGCCCGAGTTGCGCAGCTGCACGGTCGCCGATTGTCCGCGAAAGAAGACACTGGGCGGAATCAGCTTGTCGCGCTCGGCCGCGGGCAGAAGGCCGGCGGCCGGGGCGGACGCGGCTTGCGCGGCGGGCGCCACATTGGGTGCGCCATCAGCCACCCTGTCCTTCGCCTGTGACGAGACAGCGGAAAGCAAAAGCAATGCGGCAAGGGCGCGTAGAGTCATAGAACGGTCAACCTTCTTTCGGCCGCGAAGCTGCAGCGGCTTCAGGGAGCCATCTTCATCCCGGGCATCATCTTATCGGATGCAGGCCCGCTCCCGATGCGGAATGTCTTCAGCTTCACTTCACGCGCTTGCTCCTCGCCTTCGCGCAGGTGCCAGGTGCGATCCGCGCCGAGCGCCGCTCCGTTGAAGCGTTGCACCAGCCCCGAGCCGGGCCAGCGCACCTCCACCGACTGCACCCCCTGCGCCTGCCCCAGGCCGATGTGCTGACGCAAAGGGCTATCCCCAAAGCTTGAGCCGAAGCCGACGGTGCGCACCACATGGCGCTTGCCCGAGGCCTCCACGATCGTCACGTCCACCCGCGCCCCAATGGCCGCACGGTTAGCGCGCACACCCTCCAGCTCAAACGTAAGCCAGTGGTTCCCGTTACCGGGGTTCCGATAGAGCACGCTGGTGTAGGTGTCGCCCGGGAACGCGCCGCCCATCTCCTCGAAGACATCCTCATGGCCGTTGTTGCCCAGATCCCCGAAGGCGATGCCGTGCCCCTTCTGCAGATGACCGAAGCCGCCCGATGTTGTAATGTCCTGGAACTCACGGCCCTGCGCGTTGCGGAACATGCGATTTGGCAGCAGAGCCTGGAAGCCGGATTCTCCCGTGCCGAGATACACGTCGAGAAACCCGTCATTGTCCAGATCGCCAAAGCCCGCGCCCATCACCAGCATCGCCCGGTCCAGATGGGTCTTTGCCGCGACATCGGTGAAGGTGCCATCGTGGTTGTTGTGGTAGAGCCGGGGCGTCTCCGCATGGAAGGGCTTGTTCAGCTCGAAGGCCCCAACATCCATCATCGACTGCATCGAGTACCCGGCAACGAAGAGGTCCGGCCAGCCGTCGTTGTCGTAGTCGAAGAACCAGGTGGCGAAGCTCTCGGTCTGCTCGGCTACGCCCGCCTGCTGGGTCACATCGGTAAAGTGCCACGGCCGTCCGGGAGCCCCCGGGCCATCGTTGCGAAAGAGCCGATTGCGGCCGCCCTTGACCGATACATAAAGGTCCGGGCGGCCGTCGTTGTTGAAGTCTCCCCAGGCCACCCCCTTCACAAAACCAAGCTGCGCCAGACCCATCGCCGCACCGACCTCGGTAAACGTCCCATCGTGGTTGTTATGGAACATCTGGCAGGGATGCCGGTCTTCCGCGGCCGCCCCCGGCCCGGACTCATGCCCCACAAACAGATCGAGAAAGCCGTCGCCATCGTAGTCCGCCCACGCCGCCGTCTGGGTCGGATGCGCGGAGTAGAGCCCGGCCTGTACGGTCACATCCTCAAACGTTCCATCGCCGCGGTTGTGCAGCAGCGACATCGGATAGTCGCCGAAGCGCCCCCACCAGCCCCCGCGAAGCACCAGCAGATCGATGTGGCCGTCGTTGTCGTAGTCGGTGGCCACCAGGTTCAGGCCGCCGGTCTCGCCGGCCAGCCCAGCCTCCGCCGTACGGTCGGTAAAGCTGCCATCGCCATTGTTATGGAAGAAGTGCATCTGGTCCAGCGGTCCGGATGAGGTCACCACCAGGTCCAGCAATCCGTCGCCGTCCATATCCTGCATCACCACGCCGCCAGAGTGCCCCATCACGGCCAGTCCGGCCTGCATGGACATCTCGTCGAACTCGCCCAGATCCGCTTCGGAGCGGAAAAGAGCCTCAGGCGCGAGCCAGCGCCGAGGCACATCCGCCGGGTACCGGCCCAGCTGCATGTACGCCACGTTCAGCAGCCACATCGACTCCCAATCCTGCGGATTGCGCTCCAGCAGCGCGGACAGCTCCCGCACAGCGCCCTCGGCCCCCCGCGGCAGCGTATGCACCCCGGACCCACGAATGGGAAACAGGCAGGATCGTTGCCCATGCAGGTGCGCGCAGTTCTCCTGCTCCCCCAGCCGCAGCCAGGAGATCGCCGCCAGTGACCGCACGCGCGTGTCGAACTCGCCTGGCAGCGCGATCTTGTCTGCCACCGCCAACGCCCGCAGCCCGTCGAGGGTCTTCACGGCCGCTTCGCTCTCCCCGGCCTGCAGCTGCTCGGTCGCCAGTTGCAGCATCACCTGCAGCGCCTCCGTCGGGCTCAGCGGGCGTTCCTTCAACATGGCCTTGTAGTAGAGCGCACGCTCGCCCGGCTTGTTCGGGTCGCCCTTCCAGTCATTCGCCCGAAAGATCTCCGCAAGACGCTGTGCCATCGCCCGCGTCTGGCCAAAGCTGGGTGCACCCTGCGGGGGCTGCGCCATCTGCCCACTCACCATAGAAACGCATGACGCCAGCAGAGCCGCAAGAACGGCGCAGCGAAAACTACGAGTGCGAGCGATCATGGCATGTGCGTGCGGCGACCCTGCCTTCCCTTCCCACCGTCAGGTACGTTCGGTAAGCGACATCTTCGCATAGGCAAACGACCGCTTCACGTCCGCCACACGGCTTCCGCCCGGCTCGGTCGCGTAGTCCACGTCGAGGTAGCAAAGGATAGGGTAACGGCGGTCCCGAATGCGCTGGAGCGCCGCCCGTACCGGCGTCTCGCCTGTGCCCCATGGCATGCTGGTGCGGTCGCGTTTGCGATCCTTCAGGTTCAACGCAAAGATGCGGGCGTGGTTTGCCTCAAGAAACGCCATCACGTCGAAGCCGGCGCCCGTCGCGTCTCCAATATCAAGCTCAATGCCGAACCGAGGCGAGTAGCCGACCACCTCCACCAGGTCCTCCGGCCGGGCAATCTGATCCGGGTCCGTGGGATGCGCGTCTGGGCGCCCCTGCAGCCCAATCTGGATGTCGTAGCGCTCGGCGAACGGAACCAGGCGGCGCGCGACCACGCGCGACATGGCTCCGGTGATGATGCGCGAACCCAGCGCGCGGTTGATCTCGCAGGCGCGGGTAAACTCAGCATCGGTCCCATGCGGGCTCAAGCCTCCAGCCGAATACCGGTAAAGATCCAGGCCCGCATCCGTAAAGCGCCGGCGGATGTCGCTGAAGTAGGAAAGCGGCGCGGTCATGCGCCATTGCTGCAGGGCGGCGTTGGCCGCCTGGACGGCCGCGGTGGAGCCCTCGGGCAGGCGCGCCTGGCGCAGCGCCTCCGCCAGTTCGACCGGCTGGATCAGCGGCTCAAACAGGCTGCACGTGCGCAAACCAAGGTCTCGCATCAGGCTGATCAGAACATCCAGCACGCCCGCATGCGGCAGCGGCGCCAGGCTGTAGCTTTCCATACCCAGCCGCACCCCCGCAATGACCGTGTTGTCCTCCGCCAGGCCACGCGCCGCCAACGATGCCGAGCCTACCGCCCCAAGCGCTATGCGGCAGAATCCTCGTCTCGTGACCATGCGACAAACCCCTCCGTGCGGTGAAGCGCGATTCTATGCTTCGGCACGCGGCACTGTAAACGCGCAGGCCCCATCAAGGAGAACACCCGCCGCGGGAGGGACCGGGGCGGGCGTTTGCCGCTGCTGCTGGCCGGCCTGTACTTAGGCCAGCGCAGGTGCCTCGACCGGACGGTCGCCCGTCACCGTCACTTTGATGTGCGAGGTGACGTCGCGGTGCAGCTTGACCGGCACGTGGAACTCGCCAATGCTCTTCAACGGCTCTTCCAGAGCAATCTTGCGCCGGTCGATCGTGAAGCCCTTCTCCTCAAGCTGCTGGGCGATGTCGCTTGACGTCACCGAGCCGAACAGGTGGTCGTTGTCGCCCACCTTCCGCTCAAACGAAAGCTCCACCTGCGCCATCGAAACGGCCAGCGTCTCCGCCTGCGCCTTCTCCTTGGCAAACTTGCGGACCGCCGAGTTCTTCATCTGCTCGATGACCGCCTTGTTCGCCGCCGTCGCCTCCATGGCCAGCTTGCCCGGCAGCAGGTAGTTGCGGCCGTAGCCGTCGGCCACCTTTACCACGTCGCCGCGATGTCCCAGCTTGTTCACATCTTCCTTCAGAATCACTTCCATGACAGATCTCTCCGGGATTTCATTCCGTTGCGGGGGTTTTTAGAAGCGCGCCGCGAAGGGCAGCAGGGCGATGTTGCGGGCCTGCTTGATAGCCTGCGTGAGCTTGCGCTGGAAGTGGGTGCTGGTGCCCGTCAGCCGCCGTGGGATGATCTTTCCCCGCTCCGAGACGAAGCCCTGCAGCAGGCGCACATCGCGGTAGCTGATCTTATCGATCTTCTCCACCGTGAACTTGCAAACCTTCTTGCGGCGGAAGAACTTGCGTCCGCCGGGTCCGCCTCC
>CAXUNW010000113.1:0-7893 GCA_964252505.1 uncultured Acidobacteriaceae bacterium | reverse complement strand
AGCGCTTCGCCTACATCGCCTCCTTCGGCCTTACCCTCACCCTCACCGCCCTCGTTCTGAGCCTCTACCTTCGGAGCCCCCGCCCGCTCCTCACCACCCTCACCGCCAACCTCGCCGCAGGCCTGCTCGCCGCCTTCCGTCTCTTACCTGCCTACACTGAACGCCGCCTCGTCGCCCCCACCGCGCTTCTCGGCTACAGCTTCCGGGAGCAGATGCCCACCTTCCACCAGCACCACATCTTGGTCCTCGTCTGCGCCCTTCTGATGTGCGTCGCCGCCGCCATCTCCCTGCTCAGCGCCCGCCAGGCACTCCCCGCTACGCCCCGGCCCAGAACTCTCCTTGTCGCCCTGCTCACCCTCGCCGCTCTGTCCTTCTTCTTTCAAATCCCCCTGTCGAACCTCCTCTGGGCCCACCTCCCCGAGCTCCGCTACGTCCAGTTCCCCTTCCGTTTCCTCTTCCTACTCAGCTTCGCGTCCACCCTCCTCCTCTTCCACGCAGGCCTCACCCGTCGTCTGCGAACGTCAGCCCTCGCCCTCACGTCCGTGCTCGCCCTGCTGCCCTATGTGGCCTTCTCCCGCCTGCTCCCCCTCAACCGCGTCCCCAACTTCGCCCAGGCCCGTGCCTCCTGGTCCCATGGTTTCGAGGGCACCCCGGAGTACCTCCCGGAGACCGCCATGATCCCGCTGAACGACCGTCCGCTAGGCCCCGCTTGTTCCCACCAGGACATCCTTGCCACCCCAAATACCCGCATCGTCAAAGCCGACAATCCTGACGCGTGCTTCCTCACCCTTCCCACCTTCTTCTATCCCTTCTGGTCTGCCACCCTCGATAACACGGCCATCCGAACAGCCGTGGTTTCCAGCCCAGGCGGTCTGCTCACAGTCCTTTTGCCCCCTGGACCCCACCGCATCACGGTGCACTTCGTCCCGCCCACTACCATCGGCACCCCGATCTCCATGCTCACCCTGCTCGCTCTACTCCTCCTGGCGATCCAGACGAAAAAGGCTCTCGCAGAACGCCAACCGTAAGGTTGACCTCCAACGAGAGCCTTCACGCGCCAGCCGGCGTCCTAGAAGATATTCCAGAGCAGCTGGTTGTACACATCGTGGTGGAACTGAACCTCCGGCGACTTCACAATCGTTCCCAGCAACCGCGGGCAACGATCCGCCGAGCCCTGCTTCAGGTCAGCATACCGAGCCTTCACGTCTGCTCCAAGCATCGTGTCGATCCATGATGCCTTGCGGAAATCCTCGATCGCCGTGTAGATGTTGTCCGGCAGATACCGGTCCGCCTGCCGCAGGTTGTCCATCTTGGCAATCTCGCCATGCAGCCCCGTCTTGAACACCGAGTACAGCACCATATACGGGTTCGCATCCGGCCCGACAGACCGTACCTCAACCCGAGCCGACTTCTCATTGCCGATCGGAATCCGCACCATCGACCCGCGATCGACCGCCGAAGCCTTGATCTGGTTCGGAGCCTCAAAGTGCGGGTCAAGTCTCCGGTACGCGTTCACGCTTGCGTTCAGCAGCAAACACGTATCGTTCCCATGCGTCAGAATCCGATCCACGAACTCCCACCCGAATGCGGACGTCTTCTCCTGCCCCGCTGGATCCCACATCAGGTTTTTGCCGTCTTTGGTAATCGACACGTTGGTGTGCATCCCGCTGCCGTTCACCCCGGTCACCGGCTTCGGCAGAAAGCTCGCCGTCATGCCCATCTGCGTCGCCACCTGCCGGCAGATCAGCTTGTACAGCTGAATCTGGTCGGCCGCCGTCACCACATCGCCGTACGTGTAGTTGATCTCGAACTGCGACGGCGCGACCTCCGGGTGATCCTTCTCGTTCTCGAACCCCATCGCACGCTGCACTTCAGCCGTCGTATCGATAAACTCCCGCAGCGGATCACCCGGCAGCGAGTGATAATACCCGCCTTTATTCACATACTCGAACGTTCCCGTCTCGTGAAACGTCCGCTCCGCGTCCACCCCGTCGAACAGAAACCCTTCAATCTCGTTGGCCGCGTTCAGCGTGTAGCCATTCGTGCTGAACTGCTCATTGGCGAAGTTCTTCAGCACTCCGCGTATATCTCCCGAGTAGTGACCGCCGTTCTTATCGATGACCTCGCCGAAGACCAGCACCTTGCCCGGGCCGAACACATCCGCCGGAACCCAGTAGAACGCGCTCCAGTCGATGGCCAACCGCAGATCGCTCTCCCGCTGCGCCGTAAATCCACGAATCGACGACCCATCGAACGTCAGGTTGTCGTAGCTCTTCACCAGGAACTTCTTGTCGTAGTCCAGCATGTGCAGCCGACCCTCAAGGTCGGAGAACACCACCGTCACAGCCTTGATCGTCCGCTCGTCGGTCAGGTACTTCAACCGCTCCTCCTGGATCGTCTCCGCCGCAACACGCTTCTTCCGCTGGTCCTTCGCCGCAAGGTTCAGGTCTTCCAGCTCTTCGTAGGAAAGCTCAAGAAAATTCCGCAGTTCGCTTGCCATGGTGCTCCTTAGTCCTGGATTGAGTAACGGCACCCGGCGCGAAGCCTCGCTTCGCACACGGATCGAGAATCAGCAGCAAGATCTTTGGGTTGGGGCGGAGACGTCGAGGGCTCATCCCAGCCATAAACTTATCAGAAATTCCCACTTAGGGAACCCGTTTCACGCTCCGTACCGTCGCCCACACTGCCTCCGCCCAGGTTCTCCCCGCAGGCGCCCCAACTCACCTCCAGAACCCGCAGTGCTTCCGCATGGGTGCCCTCTCCCACCTTCGTACCGTCATGCTCCAGGCAACTTGGCCGAAGAGCTTCCTGTTGGCCAAACTAAGGCGCCGCCCTCCCCGGGGCTCGACAACGGGCAGACAGGAGAACCTGGCTTTGAACCGCACCCTCACCTCCGCGACCACGCCGCGCACGACCAACGACATCCCTGCCCTCCGCGAGATCATCTCGGCGCTCTCCTTTGCTCTCGACCTCACCGAAGGTGCCGTCTCCGGCCACGCCCTCCGCAGCTGCCTTCTCGCCCTGCGCCTCGCCGACGCCCTCGACCTGCCCGCCGTCGAGCAGGCAGACCTCTACTATGCCGCTCTCCTCAAAGACGTCGGCTGCAGCAGCAACTCCGCCCGCATGTGCCAGATCTTCGGCGCCGACGACCGAGCCATGAAGTGCGATACCAAGCTCGAGGACTGGACCCGCCCCGGTCTCCACATGCTCCCTTTTCTCTGGAAGAACGTCCTTCCAGGCCAATCTCCGTTCCGAAGAGCCGAGCGCATCTTCCGCATCGCTACCGCCAAGCACAACCACAATCAGGAACTCATCGACCTCCGCTGCGACCGCGCCGCCAAGATCGTCCGTAAAATCGGCTTCGGCGATTATGTCGCCGTCGCCGTCCGCCACCTCGACGAGCATTGGGACGGCACCGGCTACCCCCATGGCCTCAAAGCCCATGGCATCCCGATCCTCTCCCGCATTATGGCGACCGCCCAGCACCTCGATGCCTTCTGCATGTCCAAGGGGCCATCTGCCGCCATCAAGGTCCTCGTCGAACGCACCGGCGCCTGGTTCGACCCGCAGATCACCCAGGCCGCCCTTGGCCTCAATCGCTCTGGGACCCTCTGGACGCAGTGCCTTCCCGGCCACCCTCTGGCCGACCAGCACCAGGCCGTCCTCGACCTCGAACCCGGCCGCCGACCCAAACTCACCGCCCACGACGTCGACAACATCTGCGAGGCCTTCGCAGATGTCGTCGACGCCAAGTCCCCCTTCACCTTCCGCCATTCCATCGGTGTCAAAAACGCCGCCATCGCCATCGGCACCACCATGCGACTCACCCACGACCGACTCCAGATGCTGCGCCGCGCCGCCCTCCTCCATGACATCGGCAAGCTCAGCGTCCCTAACTCCATCCTGGACGGAAACGGCAAACTCACCGACGAGCAATTCGAAATCATTAAGCGCCATCCCGGCCTCAGCCGCCAAATCCTTGCGCGCATCAGCGCCTTTCGTGAAATCGCTACCGTAACCGGGGAGCATCACGAAAAACTCGACCGCTCCGGCTACCCCGACCACCTCGGACAGGAAGACCTCTCCCTGGAGTCGCGCATCCTCACTGTCGCTGACATTTACGCCGCCCTCTCCGAAGACCGGCCATACCGCGCCGGCCTCGACCTCCCCACGATCACCGGCATTATGGAAAAAGAGATTCCCGCCAAGCTCGACCCTCGCTGCTACGAGGCCCTGCGCGCCTCGCTCGACGCATCAGGCAGCCTCGTGGAGCCCTCGACACAGCCCGGTAGCCTCATCCCGGCAGACGCCACCGCCCTCAGTCTGACGCTCGCCTGCAGCTAGACCTGCCTCTCCTGCAAACAGCAATGTCCGGAGCCGCCCTCCAGGCAGAGATGTCGAGTCGCCCGGTCCGCGTGCCATAAGCCTCCAGGGCAACCCTGAATCACGGCAACAATCCGACATCGCAAGACAATCCACGGACTACCTCGCGGCCCAACCCTCATCCAACGGCTCGCATAGGCATACAGATCTGCCCGGCCCCCCGACAGACCTCTTCCTCGTATCTCCGCATCACATGTACGCCGCCGAATGCGCGACTGCGCAGCTTGGGCGATCACGCGCGCGCTCCTGCCGTAAGCTACTCTCAGGCCCGCGTATGCAGGGAACGCATGCGTCAAAACACCGCCCGCAGATGGCTGACACACGCCAAAACCGCAGAGACGCAGGCTTAAAGTAACCAAGGAGTTCGTATTGTCTTCCGTCCTTGCCATGGCCCTCGGTCTCAGCCTGCTCCTCGCGCCTGCCGGCATCGGCGTTGAGCCCGCGGACTCGCTTGGTGCACGCGATCTTCCAGCTGAATACCATCTGCCTCCGCTGCATGATCAGCCAGGCCAGCCTCTTTACGATTCCATCAGAGGTCTTCAGGTCCTCACCCGCGCCCGCAGGCTCAACCTCGGCCCCCACTCCGCCACGGAAGCGTGGTTGGAGTCTGGAGCCACCGTCACCCGCGCCCGCAGCGCGCTCGAAGCGCCTTTTCCCGCGGCAGCAAAGTTCTTTCGGGGCGACCGCGCCTCAGACCTGAACCGCATGCTCGGCCAGCCCGGTCTATGTGCCGTCCGGGTCGCGTCCCCAGACCTTCGTCTCGATACCCCCATCTACATCCCAAGCCACTGCAGCCTCGACCTTGCGCAAGCCACCCTGCACAGCATCGGCGATCAGCCCTACCAGATCCAGATCAAGGCCCGTACGGACGTTCATCTTTCCGGCGGGCACTTCATCGCAGGAGCCTGGGGCGTCTCCGTTGCGGGAAGCAGCGGCGTCACGCTCACCGGCATGCAAATGGATGGCCTCGCCGGGGGCGGCGTCATGGTCACCGGCTCCCTCGATGTCGTTGTAGCTCACAACCGCTTTCAACGCCTAGGCGGCTCAGCCATCATGCTGCACGGCGACACAATCCACGCCGTCGTGGCCGAAAATGACATCGCGGCAGACACCGGGTGGTCCAACTGGCACGCCGGCGTCGTCATCACAGATCGAAACGCAGACCCCAGCAACGACGCCACGACGCTTCTGCGCAAAGACGGCATCCTCGTCAAGCAAACGCGCATCACCGACCGGCTGACCATTCCGCACGACAACATCATCCTCAGAAACCGCATAGTCGGCAATCTCACCTCGGGCATCTACTCCGACGGCGGCGCACGCAACCTCTTCCTGGAGAACGCAGTTACAAACAACTCCAAGGAAGGCATGTGCCTGGACAATGGGTCCACCGCCAACGTGGTCGGATTCAATCTGTTCCGTGGAAATGGCAAGCGCTGGGGCATTGATGACGCCGGCCTCAAGCGCGACTACGTCTCCAGCCTCGGACGGCTGCCCGACGGAACATCCCCCGCCAAGCTTCCCGGCATCTCCATGGACAACGCCCTGTACAATCAGGTCGTCCTCAACCTGGTCGATCGCAACTTCGGCTCCGGCATCAAAATGGTTCGCACCTCCTTCTATAACCTCGTCGGCGTCAACACCCTGACAGACGACAATGAAGGCAGCAATCCACATCTGCACTTCTTCGGCATCCTCGTTGGCAGTGCCGTCGCCGACGAATCAGCCTGGGACCTCGACTTCGCACCAAGCCGCGGCAACCAGTTCTTCGGAAACATCATTCGTGGCTCGCACTTCTCCGGAATCTTCTTTGACAAAGGCGCGGATCAGAACGTCGCCTTCGACAACAGCATCTTCGGCGCCACCAACTGGGCAATGGAAAGCCGTGTGCCCCAACCGGAAGAAAGCTTCAACAACCTGAGCAATCTTCCGTTCAGAAACATCGGCGCGGGCCTGAACCCTGATCTGCTTCAATGGGGCAAAGCAAAGTTCGACAAATAGGCCCTCCAACCTGCCCCTGACCGGGCAAACAACGAATCCCCGATCTAACATACAGCTGCCTGCACGCAGAGGAGAACGAGGATGCACCCTCCCCGAGAAGGCCTTCCCCACCACTTCTGGACAAGCGGCTGGCCGGAAACACTGGCCTCCTTCCTTGCAGCCGTCGGCCTCATCGTCGCCGTCTTCATCGGCTTCAAACCGTATTCTCGGCAAAACGCCGGATCGGACTTCAAAACCCTCTACGCCTCCACCTGGTGCTTCTCCCACCATCTGGACGCCTACCAGTTCCCGAACCTCGCCGCTGTCTTCCATGCAAACGCCGTGGTCGAACCCCAAAGCTGGTACGGTCACGCTCCCGTCTACCCGCCCTTCACGCTTGCTTTGCTCGGCCCCCTTGCCGCCGTCCCGATGGTCCCGGCCACCTGCCTGTGGATCGTGGCCAGCGGCCTGCTCCTTGCGCTCGCGACGGCCGCCCTTGCACGCTCCGCCGCGCGCGTCTTCGCACTGCCCCTGCCGTATCGCTTGGCCATCGTCGGCCTGGTCATGGGGTCCCCCCTCGTCAGCCTCGGTCTTGAGCTGGGCAACGTCTCGGTCGTCGTCGTCGCCCTCTGCATCCTCGCTCTCACCGCCACGCCCCAGTCGAGCGCATGGCTGCCGGCCATCGGCTTGGTCGCTGCGCTTATCCTCAAGCCCCACATCGCTTTCTGGGCCGTCCTCGCCATCCTGCTCTCCCGTTCCTCATTCGATCGCGATCTCCTCAAAAAAACCGCCCAGCTCACCTCCGCCACTCTCGGAATCATGTTGGCCTGGATGCTCCAGCAGCACATCCTGCTCTCGCAAACAGCCAGCTACCGCGCCATGGTCCTTGCCGAGCTCTCCAACGGCTCGATGGCCCCCGGCAACCGCGACCTGATGGAAATCGTCGTGCAAATCACCTCCTTCGCCCATCTTCTCGGCTATCTCCTCACCCCGGGCACACTCGCCAGTTTCGCGAACATCCTCGTCCTCATCACTCTCGCCGCCCTGCTCGTCTGGAGCGCTTTACGCTTGCGCCGCGTCTCCTCACAGGCGCGTTTCGTCATCGCCCCCGCTGTCTTCGCCTTCGGGCTCCTCGCCACCTACCACCGCGAAGCCGACAGCATGCTTCTCGTCTTCCTCCTCCCCCTCGTTCTGGCCCGTCTGCACAGCAAACCCACAGACCTTTGGGCCTGGACGGCGTCCGCTCTTCTGCTTGCCGGCTCCGTCGGCCCCTCGCTTGCCATGCTCCGCTGGCTCGCTGAGCGCGATGGCGTGTACACAGCAATCCGTTTCCTCGCACTCCGGCAGGCAGCTATCGTCAACCTCTGCCTGGCTCTCATGTTGATCGGCGCCGCGGCCATCTGGAGCAACAAACAACCCACTCAGCCATCAGCCTCCGCCATCGACCTCGCATAGCCCCGCCCCGGCCCACCCTTCAGTTCAAGCCGCTTAAACCGCGCTCCGCGTCACACCGATGCGGTATCTTAACCG
>CAXUNW010000112.1:0-7914 GCA_964252505.1 uncultured Acidobacteriaceae bacterium | reverse complement strand
TCGCCGTCCGCACCCCCGCCAGAATTACGCTCCCCGCCAATGGAAGCTCCACCTTCCAAAGCCTTTGCCCCGCCGTCATCCCCAACGCATTCGCCACATCCACCAGCGCCGGGTCCACACCCGCAATCCCGGCATACGTGTTCCGCAGAATCGGCAGCAGCGCATACCCCGTCAACGCCAGAATCGCCAGTCGCGCCGCATTCTCCCCAAGCCACGGCACCGGCAGCAGCAGTCCAAACAGCGCCAGCGAAGGAATGACCTGCACCACATTCGCCACTGCAATCACTGGCCCCGCCAGCCGCCGCCGCCGCGCCAGCAGTACCCCCAGCGGCATCCCGATCGCCGCCGCCAGCCCAAGCGCACTCACCGTCAGCCAAAGATGCTCAAACGTCAGCCGCCCGATCGTCCATCCATTCGCTGCCACAAAGCTCCGGAAGCCCGTCAAGCCGCAACCACACGACGCACCGCTGCGACATACTCCCGCACCTGCACATTATCCGAAGTCAGAACCTCTCCTGCCGCCAGCTCCGCCACCACCCGCCCCCCCGCCAGAAACACCACATGCTCCGCCAGGTACAGCGCCTCATCCAGATCGTGCGTCACCAGCAACACCGTCTTCCGCACCCGCTTCAGCAGCTCCTTCAGCATCGTCTGCATTTCCGCCCGTGTCAGCGGATCAAGCGCCCCAAAAGGCTCATCCATCAGCAAGACCCCCGGGTCCATCGCCAGCGCCCGCGCTAACCCCACCCGCTGCCTCTGCCCTCCACTCAACTGCCATGGATACCGTCCGCGAAACTCCTCATACCCCAGCCCTGCCAGCTCCATCACCTCTCTCACCCGGCCTGCCGGCTCGCTCCGTCTCTCCAGCTCCAGCGTCATTCCCGCGTTCCGCTCCACCGTCATATGCGGAAACAGTCCCGTCTCCTGGATCACATACCCGATGCCCCGCCGCAGAGCCACCAGGTCAGCTGCGCGCACCCGTTGTCCATCTACGATCACCTCACCCGAGCTCGGCCGCACCAGCCCATTCACCATCCGCAGCAGCGTCGTCTTCCCGCTCCCGCTTCGTCCCAGCAGTGCCGTCGTCGCCCCAGCCTCCACCCTCAGCGAAACTCCATCCAGCAGCGCCCGGCCACCCAGCCTGTAGCTCACGTCCGCGAACTGCACGCCGGCATCAGCCATCGCCCACTCCCACCTAAACCGCAGCCTCAGGATCGGCCGTTGCCTCGCCGGGTATCGCTGCCCCCTCAGCCCCCGGAGCTCCCTTCACCCGAACCACCGTGATCTTGTCGAAACCTTCTTTAAACGTCGGCGGCCGCAGCCTCTCCCCCATCTTCAGCATCACCTCGTCCGTCACAGCGCGGTCCCGCTTGGAGTTCCGCTCCATGCACACCGCCAGCGGCACATCGAAAAATACCGCCTGCACTTCATACTGGAAGCTCTTTGCCATCTTGATCCACTGCCGCCGCTCATGCGGACTAAGGTTCGTCGCGTCCACATAGTTCCACGGCATCTTTGCGATCAGCCGCGCCCGCAGCAGGCTCCGCAGCGTCGAAAACACTAGGCCCTGGTACCGCTGCTCTGTTATGTCATCAAACAGCAGCGTCCGCAGCAGGTCGCTCGACAGCGGCGTGACACCCCGCCGCTTGTACCACGTCGTCTTTCCCGAACCCGGCAGCCCGATCGCCAGCACCACAAACCCCCGGGGCTCCTTGGGTGAAAGCGGCGTCAGCTCTGCCGGAGGCATGCCCAGGTTCTCCGGTTGCGTCTCCACTTCAATCTTCTTCTCCACCTCCGCCGGCCGCTTCGGCTCAATCGGCCGTATAGTCTCAGGCGCTCGTTCCGCCGGGCTCACCATCTCCGCGCGCTCTGGCATTGCCTCCGGATAGCTCGGCCGCAGCGGTGCCGGCTGGCCCTGCGGCAACTCCTGCCCACTCTTCCCAGTGGACTCCGATTCATTCGGCCCACGTCTCGAACGTCGTCTCATCGTTCCCCGTATCCATTCGCGCAAGTGGCGCATCTCCCCGCTTGTAACACAACCGGCACCTCATAGCAAAAAGACGTCGCCTCCCCGCAGACCCTGCCCAAAGTTGCCCTCACCCCGGGCCTAAGGTAGCCTAAGAGCGAATTCCAACCGTAGATCCACCCTGAGGGAGCGTACGCTTCATGGCTGTCAAAGTAGGCATCAACGGCTTCGGCCGCATCGGACGCAACGTCTTCCGCACCGCACTCGGCAACCCGGACATCGAATTTGTCGCAGTCAACGACCTCACCACCCCCGCCACCCTCGCTCATCTTCTTAAGTACGACTCCATCCTCGGAAATCTCAAGCAGGAGATCACACACGGCCCAGACTTCCTCGCTGTCGACGGCAAGCAGATTAAAGTCTTCGCCGAGCGCGACCCCGCCAAGCTCGATTGGGCCTCCGTCGGAGCAGAAATCGTCGTCGAATCCACCGGCTTCTTCACCGACGCCGCTAAGGCCAGGTCCCATCTTGGCTCGACCGTCAAGAAGGTCATCATCTCCGCCCCGGCCACCGGCGAAGACCTTACCATCGTCCTCGGCGTCAACGACGACAAGTACGACGCCGCCAGCCACCACGTCATCTCTAACGCTTCCTGCACTACCAACTGCCTCGCGCCCGTCGTCAAAGTCCTCCACGACACCTTCGGTATCGCAAGCGGCATCATGACCACCATCCACAGCTACACCAACGATCAGGTCATCCTCGACACGCCCCACAAGGATCTTCGCCGCGCCCGCGCCGCCGCCCTCTCCATGATCCCTTCGAGCACCGGCGCCGCCAAAGCCCTCAAACTCGTCGTTCCAGCCATGGACGGCAAGCTCGACGGCTTTGCCATCCGCGTCCCTACCCCTAACGTCTCCGTCGTCGACCTAACCTTCGTCTCCGAAAAGCCCATCACGGACAAGACCATCAACGAAGCCCTAAAGACCGCTGCCGACGGCCCGCTCAAAGGCATCCTCGGCTTCACCGACGAAGAACTCGTCAGCTCCGACTTCAAAGGCAACCCGCTCTCCTCCATCGTAGACTCCAAGCTCACCAAGGTCGTCGGCCAAAACACCGGTAAGGTCATCAGCTGGTACGACAACGAGTGGGGCTATTCCTCGCGCGTCAAGGACCTCGTCCTCTTTCTGGTCGCCAAAGGTCTCTAACCACCCCACAGGGGTGCATGCGTCAATTGCCACATGCACCCCTTTCCTCTAGAATCAGGCCATTGCCACCCATGGTCCGCGCGAGCTCCGCTCTGGCGACCCTGGCACGCAACGGAGAGGTGGCAGAGCCCGGTTGAATGCACCTGACTCGAAATCAGACGTACCTTTACGGGTACCGGGGGTTCGAATCCCTCCCTCTCCGCCATTCCCCAATCTCACAATCCTCTCGTAACCCTCACGCCGCTAACCGGCCCTCCGGTTTCTTCCGGCGCGACGTATCCAGCCCGCAATCAGACCACGCGCAGGCTCGCGACGCTCCACCGCTTCAAGCGCACGCCCCGCTTCGCACAGAATCGCGATGGCCGCGCGGTTCGCAGGCACATGCGTCACGCGACCTTGCAACTGCTCCGTCACCAGGTAATCCACCGCGTGCGCCATCATCTGTCCTGCTCGTTCATACTCGGAAACACCACGACGCCGCTCACCGAACGGCAATCTGGTCGAAACCTCCGCCGCAGCCAGGCCCGCACCCGCAACACGTCCGTCTTCCAGCATTTCGATCATCCCCCCAACTCTGCGCCCATATCGAACTCAAGCGAGCACCTTCTGCTGCTATAACGCCTCTATCGCCTATCGGAAGCCTCCCTGCGCCGCATCAACTTCCTACCTTGAATCCCGCGGTACCCCGGTAACGGGAATCCCAGCCTGAACGGCTGAAGCACTACCTTTGTGGATCCATCTGGTAGAACCACCGTCGGCCCCCTCCAAATTGAGATCAAACCACTTCCAAACCACGATTACGTCTGATGCTGCTGTCTAAAATTCACAACGCACAAACCGGCAATAAGCGTATGCTTCCGACGTTACCGATAACCCACTCAGTCAGACTCTGAACTGAAACGACTCCTGAGACACTTTCTAACCTTGGAGGTTTTGTGCGCATCAAGACTCTAGCCCGGGCATTCCTCGTCATCGCCCTCACCGCCCTTCCCGTCGCGTTCAGCCGCGCCCAGTCCGATAGCTCCTCTCTCACAGGCGCCGTCGTCGACGCCTCGGGCGCCGTCCTCACTCACGCCAAGGTCACCGTGCGCAACAACGCCACCCGCAGCGAGCAGGCCGTCCAAACCAATGAAAGCGGCAACTTCACCCTGCCTAACCTGCCCTCCGGCAACTACATGGTGCGCGTTGAAGCCGCGGGCTTCCAGTCCGTCACGTTGAACGACGTCACCGTCGACCCCAGCATCGGACGCCACGTCGACGTCTCCATGAAGCCCGGCGAATCCACCTCCACCGTCACCGTCGAAGCCGGCGCAAACAATGTGCAGACCGAGAGCGCGGCCGTCGGTCAGCTTGTCACCCAGGAGCAGGTCCGCAGCATTCAGCTCAACGGTCGCAACCCCCTCTATCTCTCCCAGCTCGAGCCCGGCGTCGTCCGCAACTCATCTATGGCCTCCTTCGCCTTCGGTCTTGATAACAACGTCAACATCGGCGGCGCCCGCAATCAGGAAAGCATCATCACCCTCGATGGCGCTCCCATGGTTCGTACCCGGTCCAACGGTACCAGCGTAGGCGTCGCCGACGTCGATTCCACCTCCCAGGTCCAGATCCTCACCAACAGCTATCAGGCCGAGTATGGCCGCTCCTCCGGCGGACAAATCCGCATGGTCCCTAAAAGCGGGTCCAACACCTATCACGGCTCAGCCTACGAGTTCTTCCGCAACACCGCCCTCAACGCCAATACCTGGCAACGCAAGCTCCCCACCAACTCCCTTGCCATCCAGTCCAAGCCCCAGGGCTTCCGCTACAACCAGTTCGGCTGGAACCTCAACGGCCCCGTCAGCATCCCGCATCTCTTCAATCAGAACCGCACCAAGCTCTTCTTCCTCCTCGGCCAGGAGTACGTCAAGTACAACCACGACGACACCGCCTTCCAGCAGGTCCCCACCGCGCTCATGCGCAACGGCAACTTCAGCGAACTTCTCTCCCCCAACACCTTCTATAGCTGCCTCTCTGCCAGCGGTGCCGCCACCAGCGGACCCTGCGCTAACGGCCAGATCTTTAGCCCCTATACCGGGCTTCCCTACACCGGCAACATCATCCTGCCCTCCGACCTCAGCGCAAACGGACTTGCTCTCCTGCGCGCCTATCCCGCCGCCAACGCCAACGCCACCACCTACAACTGGGCCGATGCCGCCCTCTACTCGGAAAAACAGCGAAAGGACACGATCGTCCTGGACTTCGTACCCTACGACGCCCACCGCATCCGCTTCACCCTGCTCAACTACAACTACGACGACTATGAGCCTCACTACGGCAACTTCAACCGCACTCCCCGTATCTTCCATCGCCCCAACCAGGTAGGCGTCCTCCACTACTCCTGGACCGCCAGCCCCACCCTTGTCAACGAACTGGTCGTCTCCGCAGCCACGGACCACGTCTTCATCTCCATCGACACCTCCAAGGGCCTCTACGATCGCACCCAGTACGGCATCAACTATCCCTTCCTCTACTCCGGCTCTACCAAAACCATCCCCAACAAGATTCCCACCATTGGAATTTCCAACTTCGGAACCCTCGACGGCGGACCCTATCCTTCGCACTCCGGCGGCATCGTCTACGGCATCGGCGACAACCTCACCAAGGTCCTCGGCAACCACACCCTCAAAGCCGGCTTCAACTTCGAGTACGCTGGCGAAAACAACTTCGACCAGATCAGCGTCTCCAGCACCGTCCCCGGAGCCACCAACAACCAGAACGGCTTCTTCCGCTTTACCGATACCCGCAATAACCTCAAAAACAACGGCATCGCCGTCACCACCGGCAAAGCGGTCGCCAACTCTGCCGTCGGGCTCTTCGACACCTACGGCGAGATCGGCCAGCGCTCCTACACCCTCTATCGCGGAACCATGTACGAGGGCTTCCTGCAAGACCAGTGGCGCGCCCGCCCCAACCTCGTCATCGAGGCCGGCGTCCGATACTCCCTCATGAACCCCTACTACGCCAAATGGGGCAACCTCGACGTCTTCAGCCCCTCCAGCTATAACCCCGCCAACGCCGTCACCGTCAACCCCACCACCGACATCGTCACCGGCGGCGACCGCTACAACGGCATCGTCATCCCCGGCAGCGGCTTCCCCTCCAGCGCCGCCGGCCACGTAGACCCCACCATCCTCTCCGGCTTCTCCGGCCTCTTCCGCGGCTTCAGCAACACCTACTCCCCCATCGTCAAAACCAACATCCAGCCCCGCGTCGGCTTCGCCTGGCAGGTCCACCCAAACACCGTCGTCCGCGCCGGCGGCGGCCGCTACTTCCAGCGCCTCGGCATCACCGACAACGTCTTCACCGGCGGCAACGCCCCCTTCCAACCCTCCTCCACCGTCACCAACGGCAGCGCCGACCTCCCCGGCGGCGTCGGCACGAACAACTTCCCCTTCAACTTCTCCTCCCAAGCCTATAACCTTCCCAGCCCCGAGGCCTACAACTGGAACCTCACCGTCGAGCAGGAGCTCAACGCCGTTGGAACCTTCACCATCGCCTACGCCGGCCGCCGAGGCATCCACCTCGAGCAGCTCGCCAACATCAACCAGCTCCAGCCCGGAACCGTCCAGGCCAACCCCGGCATCCAGGCCGACGCCCTCCGCCCCTACAAAGGCTTCTCCAACATCACCGAAGCCGAAGACCAGGGCTCCTCCAACTACCACTCCCTTCAGGTCAACCTCAAACGACGCCTCGTCAAAAGCCTCCTCTTCGGCGCCGCCTACACCTGGTCCAAGAGCATGGACTTCGGCTCCAGCAATGGAACCGTCCTCCCCAACGCCTTCGATAAGTCCATCTACTACGGCCCCAGCGACTTCGACACCCGCCACGTCTTCGTCTCCAACTTCGTCTACAACATCCCCTACTTCGCCCACGCCACCAACTTCGCCGAACGCGGCCTCCTCGGAAACTGGCAGTTCTCCGGAACCCTCCAGGCCCAGACCGGCCGCCCCCTCAACGTCACCTCCGGCAGCGAGTACGCAGGCGTCGGCCCCGGCTCCGGAACCCAACTCTTTCGTGCCCTCGGCCCCGTCCGCAACCTCAAAGGCTTCGCCGGCCAAACCGGCTCCGCCCTCTGGTTCGACACCTCCGTCTACGCCACGGACGCGCAGATGAAGACCACCTTCGCCGGCCAGTTCTCGCCTCGTGGCTCCCGCAACCAGATCTACGGACCCGGCTTCCAAAGCTACAACGCCGCCCTCCAAAAAACCATGCACGTCATCCCCGGCCACGACAACCACACCCTCATCTTCCGCGGCGAGGCCTTCAACCTCGCCAATCACCCTACCGCTGACAATCCCACCACCAATCCCACCTCGGGAACCTTCGGCCGAAGCACCACCAAGGGCAACACCTACGGCGCGGACCGGCAGTTCCAGTTCAGCCTCCGCTACGCCTTCTAGCCCCCAAACCTTACCAACATCGGGACCTGCTGCTTCCGGCAGCAGGATCCCACCACGCTGAGCGCACCCGTGCCACTCGCATCAGAACGATCACAGCGCTCATTCGCGCCCGGAGATACATCCATGCATCACAAACGTTCCCCACGCACTCGTTCCCTCAGGCGCCGTCTCTCCCGCCGCCTCCAGGTCGCCGCATGCCTCGCCTCCGCCGCGCTCGCCGTATCCCTACCCGCCCAGACCACCAAAGCCCCCGCCATCACCCGCGGCCCCACCCACTACGGCGTTCCCAACCCCCCCCACC
>CAXUNW010000111.1:0-7920 GCA_964252505.1 uncultured Acidobacteriaceae bacterium | reverse complement strand
GGGTGCTGCGGCGCAAGGGCGGCGGCTTGAGGGGGCTCGCCAAGAAGGTGGGCGAAGCGGGCTTCGCGGCTTCCGGGCTGGCGGGCGAGCTGGATGATGAGAGGCGTGGTGCGGCGTGGGTCACTTGGCCCACCCTCCTGCGGGGAGCGGCTGCAGAGACGATCGAGCGTTGCCTGGACGGCGGGCAGATCGTCGAAGGCGAAGAGACGGTCGGTACGGGAGCGGAGTTCGCCGGGAGTCTGGGGCCCGCGCAGCAGGAGCAGACAGAGGAGCGCGGTTTCGTCGCGGCGCAGGTTGAGCACGGTACGGGCGCGATGCTCAAATTTTGGGACGCGGGCGTCGTGCATGGAGTGAACGAGCTCGCGGGCCTCCAGGCTGTTGAGCGCGTCGCGGACCTGACGCTCGTCGAGATCGAGCACGGGGTCGCGGCTGGAGCGCTGATTGGCGGCGTTGACGAGGGCGTTGAGCGAGAGGGGGTAGAGCTCCGGGGTGGTGATTTCCTTCTCGATAAGGCAGCCGAGAACCCGCAGCTCGTTGGAGTCGAGTGGGGCTCCGAGTGGGTTGGCGGGGATGGAGGTCATGCCGGGCGCAAAGAAAACTTCGGTAATGGGGAAATGAGTGCGGTACTGCGAGAGGTTCGCGGATAGAATCGATAAGGTAAATGCGGTTTAGCGAAGCTCATTCGCAAGGCGGCATTTCAACGGCGTCGGATCGGGTCGTCGACAGCATAATTCTTTTGGGTCCTGGAGTGTGGATGCAGGTTTCTTATAAGAAGTGGTTCAGCGTAGCGGTGGCGGCGGTTCTTCTTGGGACGGGGTTGGGCAGGGTGGCGCGGGCCAGTGAGGCTCCGGTGGCGGACGGGGCGGGGCTTTCGGCTCGGAGCGAGCAGTTCCGGCTGACGTTGCACCATCTGCATACGGGCGAGTCGATCAGCGTGGTGTACCGGATTGGCAACACGTACCTTCCGGAGGGGTTGGCGAAGTTGAACTACTTCCTGCGCGACCATCGGACCAACGATGAGGGCCGTTACGACCCCAAGGAGTTCGACCTGCTGCATGCCTTGGCGGCGAAGCTGGGTCGGGCGGGCGCGGAGATCGATATTGTGTGCGGCTACCGCACGCCGGGCAGCAACAACTACCTGCGGACGCGCGGGCCGAACACAGGTGTAGCGCAGAACAGTCAGCACGTGCAGTCGAAGGCGATCGACATTCGGATACCGGGGGTTCGGACAGCGAAGCTGCGGGATATGGCGCTGGCTCTTGGGATGGGTGGCGTGGGGTACTACCCAGTGAGCCAGTTCGTGCATGTGGACGTTGGGCCGGTACGGCGGTGGTCGTATTTTGGCAGTGGCGATTAGAAGGCATCGCACGTGGGGCTGGCGCGAACGTTGGGCGAGGGTTCGTGGGGCCTTAAGCGGGCACGGCGTACGGCGTGTGCCCTCGCTGATGATCCACAGGGGGTACGGGAGCTTGTACGAGTCCTCTTTGCAAGCGATTCGGAGCTGCGGAAGCGGGCTGCGGATGTTGCGCGGCGGCTGACGGAGGTTCGGGCGGAGTCGCTGGCCGGGTACGCAGATGAGGTCGCAGGCCTGCTCGCGGTGGTGCCGTTGGAAGACGCCAGAACCCGGTGGCACCTGGGCCTGGTTGTGCCACGCATCGCGCGGACAACGATGCAGCGCTTGCGGGCGGCCCGCCTAATGAGCTTGCTGGCAGAGGAGCGCAGCAACGTCGTACGCTGCTCGGCGGTTGAGGGAATTACGTTGCTCGCCAGTCGAGACGCGGCGTTCCGCAACGACGCGGACGCAATGATTGCGAGGTTCCTGGAGGCAGGGACGCCGGCGATGAAGAACCGGGCGCGCCGGGCGAGCAGGCTGCTGACGCGGTCCGGGACGATAGGAAACGTCCGTAGATGATGCGTCGCAGGACTGCGCGTTTCGTTGCCCGGGGAACCGGCATCTATAGAGGTGTGAACGTTCACATGGACAGCGCAACGATGAAGAGGCTACGTGTGCTTGCTTGTTTGCTGTGCCTGGCCGGAGCCGGCAAGTACGGACGTGCGCAGGATGCGCGGCATTTAGTGGATCAGATGGTGGCGCACGAGGATGAGGCATCGACGCACCGCCAGCACTATACCTACGTCGCCGTGGAGCGATCGGAGCGAACGGGCGGACGCTTGTGGAAAGAACGGGTGGCGGAGACCAGCGCAGGCAAGGTGAGGCTGCTGCTGGAAGAAGATGGGCAGCCGCTGGCGGCAGCGCGGGCGGCGACGGAGCGGGCGCGGCTGGCCGCGATCGTAGCGGACCCGACCGCCTTCACGGCCAGCGAACGAGCCAAGAAGAACGACGACGATAAGGCGCGAGCGATGCTGGATCTACTGCCAAAGGCGTTTCTGGTGGAGAATGCCCGGCCCGAAGGTGCAATGGTTCGTGTGGACTTCCGGCCCAACCCGGACTACCAGACGCAGACGGCGGAGGAGAAGGTGTTGCATGGTATGTCCGGCTGGCTGACCATAGACGCGCAGGCGCTACGGCTGCACGAGCTGCAGGCGCGGCTGCCACAGGATGTGAGTGTGGGGTTCGGCCTGGCGAGCATCCATGCGGGGAGCAGCTTCGGAATGCGCCGTGACAAGGTGGCGACGAATGAGTGGAAGACGGCGCTCGTGGATACTAACATCAACGGGAAAGCGATCCTGTTCAAGTCCCTTGGCAAAAATGAGCATGTGGACCGCACGGAGATCCGGCTGATCCCGTTCGACTTGAGCATTCCGGATGCGGTCGCGATGGTGGAACGGTAAGCCGAACGAGCCGAAATGAAGGGTGTGGTCTGGTAGGCTTCTGGCAAAGGCAGACCACCTCATCCCTATGTCTAGTCCCGCAATTGCCGTGCTGATTCCGTGCCACAACGAGGAGCGGGCGATCACCAAGGTGGTAGGGGACTTCCGTGCGGCGCTGCCCGATGCCGTTTTGTACGTGTATGACAACAATTCGACGGATCGGACGGTGGCGCGGGCGCGGGCGGCGGGGGCACGGGTGTTCACGGAGCCGCTGCAGGGTAAAGGCAATGTGGTGCGGCGCATGTTCTCAGACATTGAGGCGGACGTGTATGTGCTGGTGGATGGAGACGACACCTATCTGGCGGAGTCGGCGCCGGCGATGGTGGAGCGCCTGCTGGCGGAGCGGCTGGACATGGTGAATGGGGCACGGGTGACGGAGATCGTCGCGGCGTATCGGCGAGGGCACCGGCTGGGCAACCGGATCTTCAACACGCTGGTGCAGCGGACGTTCGGGAGCCGGATCCGGGATCTGCTTTCGGGGTACCGGGTTTTCAGTCGAAGATTTGTGAAGTCGTTTCCGGCGCTATCGTCGGGGTTTGAGATAGAGACGGAGCTGACGATTCATGCGCTGGAGCTGAGCCTGCCGATCGGCGAGGTGGAGACGCCTTATAAGGACCGGCCGGAGGGCAGCGCATCGAAGCTGCGGACGTACTCGGACGGCATCCGGATTTTGCGGACGATTGTGGCGCTGATCAAAAACGAGCGGCCTCTGTACTTCTTTTCAGTGGCTGGGGTGATTTTGTTTGTGGCGGCGATCGTTCTGGGTTTTCCGATCTTTGTGGAGTTTCACCGGACTCATCTGGTGCCGCGGCTCCCGACGGCGGTGGCGGCGACCGGGCTGGTGATGCTTTCGTTTCTCTCCCTGGTGTGTGGGCTGATTCTGGACTCGGTCGCGCGGGCGCGCAAGGAGGTCAAGCGGATGATGTATCTTGCGATCCCGGTGTGGCAGCGGCGTTAGGTTCTTACGGCGTGGAGGCAGGCTGCAGCGGGTAGGCGTAGAAATCGCTGGTGCCGAGGCGGTGCCAGCCGGCGGGAATATGGTTTGATGAGGCAAAGAGCCCCACGACGGCAGCGATGTGCCGGCGGCGCAGCAGGTCGAAGACCGTGGCCGGGTCGGCAACACTCTGCCAGAAAGCGCCTGGGTCGCCACCGCCGGGAACCTCGATTTCCGCGCGGATGGGCGTGCCGGCAAGGCGGGCCCAATAGTGGTCGACGTAGCAGGCGTTATCACCCAGGCAGGCGACCGTGTTGCCGGGGCCGATACCCAGGTCGTTGAGGCCTCGCGCTGCGGGGTAGATCTGCGGACTGTACGCGCCACGCGGAAAGCCGAAGACGCCAAGCATGCGGCGGCGCTCGCCCAGATCGCTGATGGCGTTTGCAAGCATGAGGCCAGCGAGCAGAAGGACGGCGATGGTGGCGGCCTGGCCCGAGGAGCCGGCGGGGCGGCGCAGCATGGCCAGAACGGGAAGGAGGATAAGGAGCAGTCCCCCGGTGAGGTAGCGATCCTGCAGGTCGATGGGGAAGTAGATGGCGAACATCAGTGCGCCCCACAGGCTGACAGCGAGGAGCGGACGCAGGGCGCGCCAGGTGGGATCGCCAGGGCGGGTGAAGAAGCAACCAGCGAGAAGCAGAACACCGAGCAGGCAGAAGGGCTCGAGATGGCCGAGCAGGAAACGGAGCAGAAGCGCGGAGCAGCGGGCGAGCCGCAGGAGATGACCTTTGAGGTAGAACCGGGGCTGGATGGTGTCGGTCCAATAGGAGGGATCGAACCAGAGGGGATAGGTTCCGAACGGATGCTGTGCGAAGGAGTAGACCGGGGGGGCGTCGAGGAGGAGCTGCTCGGGATGCTTGAAGTGGGCGGTGGCGTGGCCGAGCTTACCGGTATGCCACTCGTGCCAACGTTCAGTCTGGTCGACGAAGAAGGCATAGTTGAGCCGGGCCGACTCTCCGGTGGTAAGGCGGCCGCGTTGCCGCGAGATGGCGGCGATGTAGGGTCCGGCGATGGCGGCGAAGACGATGGCCGCCACGGCGGCTCCGCCTGCGATGCGATGGCGGGCGCTGCCATGACGGGTGAGGCCGAAGACGAAGATGGCAGCCAGCAGAACGCCGGAGGGCAGAAAAGCGAAGGATTTGGAGAGATAGGCGAGGCCGAGCACGAAGCCCAGGAGAGGGTAGACGAGGAAGCGGCCGCCAGCCTGCAGGCGGAGAACAAGACCGGCCGCAAGCAAGAAAAGAAGAAGCAAGAGACTATCGGAACGGACGGCGCCGAGGCCCAGCTCCCGCTGAAAGCTGGCGAAGAGCAGGGCGAGCGACGCAAGCTGCAGGACGGGCGGCGAGAGGGCAAAGGCGCTCTCCGGAGCGAGGTGCTCCCGAGCCAGTACCAAGCCGCGCACCAGGAACCAGCAGGCGGCGATGCAGCCCGCGAAGATGACGAAGTTGACCCAAAAGAAGGTTTGCAGCTCGTTCCACCGGGTGGGATGGGCGACCAACTCGCCGAGGGCAAGCAGTGCGGCGTATGCGGGGTTCCAGTAGCCGTTGACGACTCGCGCCATGTCGTGGGCGCGCATAGCGTCGGCAATGTCCATGAACGCGACTGCGTCGCCATCGAGCGTGTAGCCGCCGTAAAGAGCGTAGCCTAAGCCGCAGAGCAAAAGCAGGACGGTATATGCCATCGCGATGAAACGCAGGCGGGTGTGTGTCACGGACGACCGACCCCTTGGGAGATGGGGCCAGTATCGCATAGGGTCGCTGATCGCGGCCATGGTCCATGGGATGCGTCTTTGTTGACGCGGGAACGTTGCTGTTTCGCGGGGTACGAGGAGGGTGCTGCCGCTGGACCCCTTGCTCTTGTTTGGGTGGCCGCGCGGCGTGGGGTCAGTCGGCGAGTTCGACGAGGAGGACTTCTTCCTGGTTGTCGATTTCGTTGAGCTTGACTTCGATGATTTCGCGGCGGCTGGTGGGGATGTGGCGGCCGACAAAGGTGGCCTGGATGGGGAGTTCGCGGTGGCCGCGGTCGATGAGAACGAGGAGTTGGACGCTTTTGGGGCGGCCGTGGGCGAAGAGGGCGTCGAGGGCGGCGCGGATGGTGCGGCCGGTGTAGAGGACGTCGTCCATGAGGATGATGTCGCGGCCGTTGACATCGAAGCCGAGGGCTCCGGGGGTCACGACGGGGCGGGTGTCGCGGGTGGTGAGGTCGTCGCGGTAGAAGCTGATGTCGAGGACGCCGGTGTCTACGGGGTGGCGCTCGATATTGGCGATGTGGGCAGCCAGGCGTTGGGCCAAGGGGACGCCACGGCGCTTGATGCCGACGAGGCCGAGGTTGGCACCGCCGTTGTTGCGCTCGACGATCTCGTGGGCGAGGCGGACGAGGGTTCGCTCGATCTCGGAGGCGGACATGAGGCGCCCCTTTTCGCGGAGGCGAGGGGTGGACTTATCGTTCTCTACGGCGGAGGGGTCGGTGATGGGAGCGTCGGACATGCGATTGGACCCGATGATATCAGGCGTTGGCCAAGGGGAACCAACGATGGGAGGCGAAGGCAACTACAAGAGCACGATGGCGGCCTTCGGGGCCTGTTGGGCTCGGCTTGCGACGGCAGCGACGGGGTGAGGCGGCATGGCCCGAGGGGCTAGCGGCGGCGGGGGCGGATGAGGCCGCCAAGGGCTCCGCCCAGGGTGGAGAAGACAACGAGGAAGACTCCGATGACCGAGAGGAGGAAAAGCGCGAGGCCGGCTCGGACTTCTGGGGAGTAGAAGATGCGTAGCTGTTCCGGCGTGATGGCGGGAAGGTTGGGAGAGGCGGCTTGCTGGAGTTGCTGCTGAGCAACGGCCTGGTGGAGGACGTTGGCGAGCCATGCGTCGACGGGCCCCATGGAGTGGAGGCGGAAGCGGGCGACAGCGGCGGAGGCGGCGAGAACGAGGGCCAAGGCGATGAAGGTGAGGAGGGCGTAGACGAAGCCGACGCGGGCTCCGGCACGGGCGTCAATGTGAGTTTGCGGGTGGCGACGCTGGTAGAGGGCGAGGACGAGGACGGCGCCACCTACCGTCCAAAGCCAGACGAAGGGAAAGAGGTTGGGCAGCCAGAGCATGGCGAGGGTAAGGACGGCACCGATGCCGGCGACGAGGGCGGACGCGGCGACGGCGGCGGACCAGACGATGCGGTTGGGATTTGGAGGCGGCAGACTTCCAGTGGTGGCTGCGGCCTCGGCTGCGGCAGTGACGTTTTCTTCCAGGACCCGGAGCTGAGGGGCGCCGCATGCCGGGCAGAAGGTGGACTCGCTTGCTTGTCCGGAGAGCTCTGCGCCGCATCGATGACAGGAACGAACCATACGCCTGCTATGAGGCTATCACTGTAGCGGAGTGGGATGGGTCGGGCTATTGCTTGTCGTCGTCGTTGTCTCCAAAGGACATGTGGCCGGGAAGGTCGAGGGCGACGAGTCCGATCTTGGTTCCAGGGCCGTCGTGGTCGAGGGCGACGATGTGCTGGTGCTGCTGGGAGCCGGTTTTGAGTTCGAGGTCGCCGGAGGTGGTGTCGCTGAAGTGGTTGTTCTTTTTGTTATCGCAGGTAAGGCCCTGCGAGGTCTGGGTTGGGGTGCCGACGGGCGAGCCGTGGTTGCACTGGATGATGTCGCCGTACTTAGCGAGCGCGGTGCGATAGAAGGCGGAGATTTTTTCTGGGGCATCGTCAGAGTGGAAGCTGGCGGCCTTGATGCGCATCTTGAAGGCGCCGAAGCTCATGTTGACGTCGGCAGAGCCGTTGTCCTTTCCGTCCTGCTGCCTCTTGATGGGAACGGCTCCGGGATAGACGGGAAGGCCGATGCCTTCGGGAGGGGCGGCATCGTTGGTTTTTACCTGAAGGCCGCCGAAGGGGGTATCGACCTTGACGTCGTCCTTCTTGTTGGATTCGACGTGGCAGCCGGCGCAGGCGAGGGTGGCGAGAAGGACGAAAGACGCGGGAGAAAGATGTCGCATACGGGCACTCCACTGCTCCGAGGCGCGGAGCATTGATCCCCAAGATACGCCTGAGCGCGCGAAAAGTTCCCAGTTTGACGACGGTATGGGCGAACCATCGGGGGCTCCGGGGATGAAAAT
>CAXUNW010000110.1:0-7941 GCA_964252505.1 uncultured Acidobacteriaceae bacterium | reverse complement strand
CCGCGGATTTTGGTGATGGTTTGGGTGGAGAGGGAGCTTGTGTCGAGAGTCTGGATGGTGCCCCCGGCGGTGAGGGCCATGAGGTCGACGGCGGCTGCTTTGTCTTTGGTAGCGGCGCGGAGCTTCTCGCGCATGTGCTCGGCGGCGACTTTCTGTCGTTGCCAGTGCATCCCGGTGGTCTGTCCGTCGTAGACCTGCATGCGGTACATGCCGACGTTGCGCTTGCCGGATTTTGGATCGCGGGTGATGACGCAGGGGAGGGTGATGAAGCGGCCGCCATCCTGCGGCCAGGTCTGGAGGACAGGAAGGCGGTTGAGGTCGACGTCCTTGCCTTTGTGGATGACCTCCTTGCAGCGCGCGTCCTCGCGGGAGATGACCTTGGGGAAGAAGCTGCCGACTTCAGCAAGTTTGGGGAGCAGCTTGAGCTTGTCGAGCATGGTAACGGGGGTGACGGGGTGAAGGAGAACTCGGATCCGCTCGGCGATCGCGTCGAGCGACGGGACGTCGAGGGCGAGCTTCATGCGAGCTTCAGAGCCGAACTGGTTCATGAGGACGCGGGCTCCCGGGAAGCCGGAGACGTTCTCGAACAACAGAGCGGGACCGCCCGCGCGCGGGGTGCCTTTGCGGAGCTTGGCGGTGCGGTCAGCGATTTCCGCGATCTCCAGGTGCGGCGAGACGAGCTGGGTGATGTGCTTGAGTTCGCCTGCTTTATCGAGGGTCTTGATCCAGTCGCGAAGGTCTTGGTATGCCATGAGGGTTTGCTGCGTCCTTGGTGCGTGCGGCCACGCAGCTTCTATCTTAAAGCCAGGTCCTGTGGTGTGCTGCGCCGGGCGAACAAGCCGGACCGGATTCGCGGGAGGATGAATCAGATCTTGAGGAAGATCTTCCTGCGGAAGAGGATCCAGTTGGGGATAAAGCAGACCGCAACGAAGGCGGCGGCGAAGGCAAAGGACTTGAAGGCGGTGGAGTTGCCGCGCGCGAAGAGGTGATGGTAGGTGTATCCCCAGCCGGTGGTGAGCTTATGGCCGTCATGCACCTTGACGAAGAGCATAGCCTTTACGATGACGGTCGAGACCGCGTAGGCGGTAATGGCATTCGAGCCGAAGATGAGCGCGGGCCGGGTGAGCCATCGGCCGATGGTGGTGGTTTCGTGGAGGCGCCGGAGGTCGACGACGAAATAGAGGGTTCCCAGGCCGACGAGAGCCCAGCCGGCGGACATCAGCACGTAGGAGCTGGTCCAGAGGTTTTTGTTGATGGGAAAGGTGCGCCCCCAGAGTATGCCGAGTGCAAAGCAGGCGGTGCCGGCGAGGAGCAGGCCATTGCGGGCTTTGACCTGATTGCGGCTGTTCTGCCGGAGCCAAAGAGCTGCCATGGCGCCGATTAGAACGGTTGCGACCGCAGGCAGGCTGGAGAGCAGACCCTCGGGATCGCGGGTGTGCTCGTAGAGGACACCGGTGTGGATGGTGCGCTGCAGCAGGGCAGTCACGGATCGATCGAGCCAGGCGGCGAGATTGCCATCCTTATCGAGAAGAGGAATGTCGCGGGTGGGCAGGCCGAAGCCTGGAACGGGCACAAAGCGCATCAGCATCCAGTACCCGGCGAGGATAGCCGCGGTGATGGCGGCAAGGGTACGAAGGTTGCGCGTTCTCAGAAGAATGACGCCACCCGCGAGGTAGCAGAGAGCGATGCGGGTGAGCACCCCATAGATGCGGAGGCTGGTGAGATGGAAGTATGGGACGGCGGTGAGGATGATCTTGAGCAGGAAGATTTTGCCGGCACGCACGGCGAGATGCTTTGCGAGCGTTGCAGGGGCGTCGCCTTTGCGCAGCCGACCTTCCAGCGAGAAGACGGTGGAGGCACCGACCAGAAAGAGGAAGTTGGGGAAGACGAGGTCGGTGAGAGTCCAGCCGTTCCACTCGGCGTGATCGAGTTGGGAGTAGACATGAGCCCAGTCGCCGGGGTCGTTGACAAGGATCATGAAGGCAACGGTGGCTCCGCGCAGTATGTCAATGGCGAGGACACGGCTGGATAGGGGTGGGGCAGTGAGGGCGATGGCGACGGGACGGAGACGAAGTGGGTCCGCGACGTGAGCGGGGATCAGAGTTGTCTCGGGCATGCTCTCCCTTGGATGCGCCGGCACTGTCGGGTCGAGGGGGAACTCTGCGGCCTCTGCGGTGTCTAAGCAGATACGGAACGCATTCTCGCTCAATGCGCAACGGAACGGCCGGTAGCTGGCCGAACTTGTTTGTGGAGCGAGGTGCTCGTCATGTTTGAAGACAGTCTGGTGGAGTCGTGTGGGCGGCTTGATGCTGGGCCGCGCCGGTGGATTGCGGCAGGTTCGGTAGGCTTGCAAAGCATAATTGCGTTGAGCCTGGTGGCGGTTCCGTTTCTTCGGCCTGAGGCTCTTTCGTTTCGTGTCCTGGCGCCCGCGGTGGCTGTACCCTTGGTCCAGAAGCCTTCGGTCAGGGTTGCTCCACAAGCGGCGGTTGCGCCTCTGAGCCCTAGCAGGTGGTCACCGCCCGTAGAGCAGATGACGGCGCACGCGGCCGTGCTTCCCAGTCTGCACCCTGTGGACACGCAGGACGCCGCGCCGGGAGCGCTGCAACTGACAAGCATGGCGAGTTCGGGGAGCGCTGCCGGCGATCTGCTGGCGTTGGTGGGCGCGGCGCCTGGCCATCGGGTGGCTGCGGCCGCAGCCGCGAAGCCTGCCCGAACGCCAACGATCTCCTCCGGGATCTCGGCCGGTATGCTGCTGGGGGAGATACATCCGGTGTATCCGCGGATCGCGGTGGCGGCGCACGTGGAAGGCGCGGTTGTTGTGGAGGCGACCATCTCGAAGACGGGAACGATCGAGAGCGCGCGGGTGGTGAGCGGTTCGGCGATGCTGGCGGGAGCGGCTCTGGAGGCCGTTCGTGCGGCGCGGTACCGGCCATACCTGCTGAATGGAGAGGCGACAGAGGTGCGAACGACAGTGACGGTCAACTTCCGGATCGGCGCGGGCTAGATAGAGGCTAGTCGGCCACGGCCAGCAGTCTCTGCCAAAGAGGGCCGATGCCGGCGTTGGTCTTGGCGGAGATCGGCATAACCTCTTCGACACCGTGAGCCTTTTTGAGGGCCATGAGCGACTTCGCCAGGACGTTGTTGGAGAGACGGTCTGCCTTGGTGCCGACGACGATGTAAGGGCGCTGCATGGCTTTGAAGAAGTCGATCAGGATGGTGTCGCTCTGCTGGGGCGGTATGTTCGTATCGACGAGGCAGACGCAGAGGGCAAGCGTGTCGCGGGTCTGGAGGTAGGGCTCAATGAAACTGGGCCACTCTGCGGAGATGGACTTGGAGATTTTGGCATAGCCGTATCCCGGGAGATCGGCGAAGAGGAGAGTGGGGCGGACTTTCTTCTTGTCTCCGGAGCCCTCGTGAAGAGTAAAGAAGTTGATGGCGCGGGTGCGTCCCGGGGTGGAGGACACATGAGCTTCTTTGGAGCCGAGAAGCGCATTGATGAGGGACGATTTCCCCACATTCGACCGGCCGAGGAAAGCCACCTCCGGAGCGCCGTGGGTCTTGGATTCGGCGGGGAAGTGGCTTACGTCGGTGGCGGACAGAAGAAATACTGGAGTGAGGCGCATGACACTACTTTAGTGGGTCGACCGACTGGAGGGTCGGCGGTCGGGCTTTCGGGAGGCTCTACTTGACCCGGAGAGCAGAGTTGAGGCGGAAGACGACGAGGCTCTCAGAGGGGATGACAACGTCGCGGTTGCCGGTGTAGGCTGCCGCGGCCGTGCCTCCTCCGCCTCCTGCCAGGGCGCCGATGGCCGCTCCCTTGCCGCCTCCCGCGATGCCTCCGATGATGGCGCCGAGGCCGGCACCGCCGCCAATGAAGCCGGCGGAGCGTTTGCCGCGACCCTGCTGTTCCTTTTCATACTCACTGCTGCTGACGTGCTCTCCGCCTATGGAGGTAAGCTCGATGCCAAGGGCGCCGGCACCTTTGAAGCGGCCTCGGCCTTTGGCGGCGACGACCGTTCCGGAGACACGGGTGCCGCGAGCGAAGGCTGTGTGGCCGCCGGCAGAGATAGATTCCGCCAAGACGCCTGTGAATCCGTCGCCTACATTATTGTGGCTGGCGCTGAGAGACTCCGTGATGGTTACGGCGACACGTGTGCCTACCGGGACGGTGTAGTAGACAGGCTGGGCGGGGGCCGACGCAACCGCCGGCGCAGGCGCGGGAAGCGGCGCGGGGGTTACAGGCGGCGTGACGGCACGCGCAGGCTGGGTGGGGTTAGGAGTGAAGGTTCCATCCGGGTTCAGGGTGCCCTGCTGGCCTTGTGCCGGCTGCGCCGGAGCCGCGTTGGTGACCGGAGCCGGCGGAGGGGTGGAGGGTGCGCTCTTGCATCCGGAACCCAGCAAGCCAAATGCAAGTACCGAAGCTGTGGTGAAGCTCCATATCTCTGACCTGTGTGCGCGGTGCGTCGAGGCGTTCATGTTCGGTCTCCATCCAGTTGAGATGCCGCCGTGGGGCACGGCTCGTCCTAGCGAGATGGATGCGACTTCCAAGACAAACGACTCGGGTGGCTGCCTCTATTTTGGCCACAAGGGCCCGCTTTTATCGCTCTTGCAAGCCGGGAGGCCTCTGAACGGTAGCGTTTCCCGCGCAGAAAGGAGGACAAAACGGCTTCCCGAATGGGGATGCCGTGGTACGCTCAACGTGCGCAGGCGACGGGCATTCGCAGCCAGCGGCAATAGTCAGCCACACTCCACGGGTACGCAGAGCGGTATGAACCCAGGCAGTCTGACCAAGATACGCATCCTCCGCGACGCTTGTCTGAGCGTCCTCTGCCTCCTGCTTGCTCCCTGCGCCGTATGCGCGCAGACAAGCGAGTCGGTTACCACACCTTTGATCTATCCGACGTCGATTGCTTTCGATGGCAGCGGTGTTTTGTATCTGGCGGAGACGGGCCGCCATGTCATCGAGCGTCTGGATGCGGCCGGAACGCTCACGGTGGTGGCAGGGAGCGGGGTGCAGGGGTATTCGGGAGACGGTGGGCCGGCGGTGGCGGCAGAGCTGGATTCGCCACAGGGCCTGGTGGTCGACTCGGCGGGAAACCTTTACATTGCCGATACCCATAATCATCGTGTGCGGAAGGTGGCCGGCTCGACTGGCGTGATTACGACCGTGGCGGGGGCTGGTTTGCCTGGTTATGCCGGAGACGGGGGGGCAGCGACGCTTGCCCGGCTTATGCTGCCGACCGCGCTTGCCCTGGATCAAGCCGGAGGTTTGTATATTGCAGACTCCGGCAACCAGCGTATCCGGAGGTTGAGCCTGGCGGACGGGAGCATTATGACCATGGCCGGGAACGGCATCCAGGCCAACAGCGGGGACGGCGGTCCGGCGGTTTCTGCCTCGCTCGATACGCCGTTCGGTCTGGCGGTCAATGCAGCCGGAGACCTCTTCATTGCGGACCTTCACAACCAGCGGGTACGACGGATTGCCCACGACACAGGGGCTATAACCACGGCGGCGGGCGGTTTTCGTCTTCCACGGGGGCTCTCGGTGGATACGCAGGGTAACGTGTACGTTGCCGAGGCCAGCGGGCATCGGATCCTCCGGGTTGATAGCTCAGGCGCAGTGACCGCGCCGGCTGGGACAGGTGCGGAGGGCTTCTATGGGGATAATGGTCCAGCTACGGCGGCGCTTCTGGACGGGCCGCGAGCGACCGGCATCTCGCCGGCGGGCCTTCTTACGCTGGCGGACACGGGGAACCAGCGTATTCGGCAGGTGGACAGCGCGGGCATCATCCACACCATAGGAGGGAGCGGGGCTGCGTTCGGAGCGCTCGCGCTGGCGGCACCAGCTACCGTGCCGTATGGCGGCGGCAGTGTGATGGCTACGCTGAGCACAGCGACGCCGGCGAGTGGGGTGATCTCGTTTATCGCAGTCGTCAACGGGACGACGACGGTGCTTGGGACTGGGGTGCTCGCTTCGGGGGCCGCTTCGTTCAGCACGGCCAGTCTTGCGGTCGGTGCGTATCAAATCACGGCTACTTACGGCGGAGACGCGTCGCACCTGGCAGCGACAAGCAACACCGTGCGCGTCAACGTCGCTCCCGCTGCGGTGACGGCGAACCCGGTAGCGGCAACGGTGCTTTACGGACAAACTTTACCCGGTCTGACGGGCTCGTTGAGCGGCGTCCTTGCTCGAGATGTTTCGCTTGTGTCCGCCCTTTTTGCAAGCGGGGCCCACGTGCTGTCGTCGCCGGGGGCCTACCCGATCGGCGCGACCTTGACCGGGGTGGCAGCGGGCAACTATCAGGTGACGGTCGCCCCGGCAGATCTGACAATTCTGCAAGCTCCAACGGTGACCACGGTTGCGTCGTCGGCCCCGAACGTTTCGGGAGGGACGCTGGTGACGCTGTCAGCGAAGGCAGCGTCTACGACGCAGGGGCTTCCGAGTGGGCGACTGACGTGGCTGGACTCGGGCGGGGTGTTGGGGTCCGTGGTTGTGGATGCTGCGGGCGGCGGTTCTCTGACGGCTGCGCTGGGGGTGGGCACGCACACGATCACCGCGATGTATGGCGGGGACACCAACTTTCTTGCGAGCACGTCAACGCCGATCAGCGAGGTGGTCACGCCTGCAGCGAGCAGCATGCCAGACTTTACTGTCGCGGCGGCTGGAGGAATGACGCAAACGACAACAGCGGGGTCTGTTGCCAGCTTTGCGTTCAACGTGTCGGGGAGAAATGGGCCGTTGAACAGTCCCATTTTGCTGACGGCAGCGGGATTGCCGCCAGGCGCCACGGCGACGTTCAGCCCAGCGTTACTGCCGCCGGGCGGAGCGAGTACGAATTTTATGCTGTCGATCCAGACGGTCAAGGTGGTGGCGGGGTGGGGAGTGCGGGATGCGACCTGGGCCCTGGTTCTGCTTGGCTTTGTGGCGGTTCGGCGGCAAGGGCAGCGGCGGCCTTCTCGTTTGCTGATGTTGTTGGTGGTTCTCGGCGCTGCGGCGGGTCTGGAGGGTTGCGGCAGCACGGTTACTCAACTTCCATCGCCGGCGTCCCCAACAAGCTATCCAGTTACCGTGACGGCAACGTCTACCCTGCCAGGTGGAACCACGCTGCAGCATGCGGCGACTGTGACGCTGATCGTGCAGTAAACTTGTGCGGTGAGATTACCTCTTTTTCCCCCTGCCGCTCCTTCAATTTTCTTTGTTGCACTTGTCTCCTTCGCCATATCTGGCCGGGCCGGGAGCGCCTCAACACTGACCGGAGTGGTGACGAACAAGACGACGAATAAACCGTCGGCTGGAGACGACGTGACGTTGATCCGGCTGCAGCAGGGGATGCAGGAAGCGGCCCACACAAAGTCGGATGGGCGTGGGCATTTTTCGATCGATGTGACAGATGAGGGAGTCCACCTGATCCGGGTGACGCACGATAAAGCGAACTACTTTCGTCCGGTGCAGCCTGGGGCGGATTCCGTAGAGGTTGAGGTCTATAACGCTGCGGCTAAAGTGGAAGGGGTAACTGGCGAGGCGGATGTGCTGCGGATACAGACCGATCCGGGTGGGACGGGATTGCAGGTGGTTGAGAACTTCTTTGTCAAGAACGACTCAACGCCGCCGCGGACCCAGTTTTCGGACCGGCCTTTCGAGTTTTACCTGCCTGCGGGTGCGGTTGTGGCCGGGTCGGCCGCGCTTGGGCCCGGGGGGATGCCGGTGCAGGCGGCTCCGGTGCCGTTGGGGGATGCGCCCAATCATTATGCGTTTGTGTTCCCGGTCCGGCCGGGAGAGACGCGTTTTCAGATTACCTATAAGGTGCCGTATAGCGGCAGCTTCACGTTTGCGCCGAAGCCGGTGATCCCGACGGACACGATCGCGGTGATGATGCCGAAGGCGATGGGCTTCAAGGCGGGTCCTTCGGCTTCGTACTCGCCGGTTACAGAGGAGACGAC
>CAXUNW010000109.1:0-8094 GCA_964252505.1 uncultured Acidobacteriaceae bacterium | reverse complement strand
ATGGCGGTCCCGAGAACAACGAAGGCGTAGGTGACATAAAAGAGACGATCGCCAGCCTGCGACCAAAAGCTGCGGTCGAGGTGGAGCGGGGGCGGGCGGTGATAGGCGGGGAGGAGGAACATGGCCACGAGGAGGCCGGGCAGGGCCACGGCATAGGCGAGCTGTGTCATGCGGGCGGCAGCGTCCTCGCCGAAGGCCTCATTGTTTAGCAGGCGGTCGAAGAGGTGGCGCACCAGAACCTCAAACTGGCTCCGGGGACGCTCGTCCTGCGGCATGGCGGCCTGCACGTTGAGCGAGAGGACCTGCACATTCTGCGAGCCTTCGCGGAGTCTTTGCAGCTTATGCATGGGACGACTCCTCCGTCATAGCGGCGACTATCTGCTGCGCGACGATGCGGGTATCCTGCTGCTGGACCAGTTCCGCAAAGACCTTTTCGAGGCTGGAGAGATGCATGAGACGGGTGAGATCCGCGGGTGGGGCATCGGCGAGGATCTTTCCGTGTGCGATGACGATGACGCGATCGCAGACCTGCTCCACCACCTCCAGCACATGCGAGATATACAGGACAGCCTTGCCTTGCTGGGCGAGCACGACCAGGAGATCCTTGAAGAGGCGAGCCGAAAGCACGTCGAGACCCGACAGAGGCTCATCAAAGATGAGCAGACGGGGATTGTGGAGCAGGGCGGCCGCGATGAGGACACGCTGCTTCATCCCCTTGGAATAAACGGAGATGGGAGAGTGCCTCCAGCTTCGCAGGCCGAGGAGCTCGAGCAGATGTGTTGCTCTGGCTTCAAGCGGTCTCTCCCCCATGCCGCGCAGGCGCCCCACAAGCTGCAGATACTCCAGCCCGGAGAGATGGGTGTAGACCTGGGCTTCCTCGGGAACATACCCGAGGAGGGCGCGGAAGGCGCTGCGATCCTCGCGGATATCGCGGCCTTCGAAGAGCACCTTGCCGGCGCTGGGCTCAAGGAGGCCCGTGATAATTTTGACGGTGGTGGATTTGCCTGAGCCGTTTGGCCCGAGGTACCCGACGATTTCACCGGGCGCGACGGTGAAGCTGACATCGTCGATGGCGGGGATGCCGCGATAGCGTTTGGAGAGGTGCTGGAGGTCGAGCATGAGGGATTCTCCTGCACCCTATGTAGCATTCTACCCAAAATTGGTCAAGTAGCGTGCTACATAGGTACAATGCCATGCATGCCCGGCGAGATCAGCCTGTCCCACACCGCAGCCATGATCCTCCAGTCCATTGAGACGGAGAGCATCTACGGCTTCAGCATTATGGAGCGAACCGGGCTGCCAAGCGGTACGGTGTACCCAGCGCTCCGGCGCCTGGAGCGAGATGCGTTGATCCGGTCGGAGTGGGAGAAGCAGGCGATCGCCGACAAGGAGCAGCGGCCGCCGCGCAAGTACTACAAGGTGACGCCGGCCGGGCGAACCATGCTGCGACATCTGGTGAAGCGCTATCCGCTGCTCGAGAAACTTGCCGGTGAGGTGAAGCCGGCATGACGGGACTTGCGGTCTACCGCCTGGCGCTGCGTCTGCTTGCGTTGGGGGTGAGCGGGCACGAGCGCTCGGAATGGGTGGCGGAATGGACCTCGGAGCTTTGGTATGTGGGCGCGGAGGCGATGCGGGGCGGCAGCTTTGTGCAGCGGCACCTCATGCTGCTCGGGTTCTGCCGAGGGGCTATCGTGGATCGGCGGGCGCTGCGGGAGCAGGGCGGGGTTCCGCCGGTCAGGGCGGCACGGACGGCGGTGGGGTGTTGCGCTTCGCTCGCCGTGGCGGCCGTGGTGCTGGCGGCGCTGGCGCATCTGCTGCCGGGCGTTCGTCGAGCGATGCGGCCCGTGAATCGCAAGGCGGCCAGCTCGGTGATGATCCGTTATCCGGACCAGGCTACGGTGGCCCTGGGCGCGGTGCGGGCCATTGAGCGCCGGCCGCATCGGCTGTTCGCGGAGTTTGGGTACTATGAGGCGATCAAGCGGCCGCTGCATCTGGCTCCAGGGCGATCGCCGCTGCTGCGGGTTGCGCGTTCAAGCCGAACCCTGCTGGGGGTGGTTGGAGCGCCGATTTGGTTCCTGCAGGAGCCGGCGAACCCGCGCGAGCCGCTGCTGATTTTGAGCGAGGCGGTGTGGCGGACGCAGTTCGCGAGCAGGGCGGATGTGTTTGGGACGGAGGTGAAGCTGGGCCTGCAGCGGGTGCGGCTGGCCGGTGTAGCGCCCTCAGACGATGCTACCGATGGATTGGGCCTGGATGCATGGCTGCTGATGCCGGATGAGGTGGCCAACACGCTGGACGACGCGACCCAGGTGTTCTTCGTAGGGCGGATTGCGCCAGATGCGGACCTCCCCATGAAGCGTGAGGGATGGCAGATGTACGTTACCGGGCCGGGGGGCGAGCAGGACTACAACTGCACCTCGTTGGCCGCGACGAGGCTGGAACCGATGGGGCTCTTCCTGTTTGCGCTGATGCTTGCACTGCTTTCTTTGCCGGCGACGACAACGCTATCGCTGGGCGACTACCCGAGGACGGCCGCGAGCGCCGGGCTGACGCGAACGACTGTGCGGCGCTGGGTTTTTCTGGTGGGCAAGATCGCTCTGGTGCTGCCGGTGATCTACTTCGGCACGCTGGACGCGGTGTATGCGGGCGTGTGGAGGAGCGCGTCGATGCCGGAGTATGTGCAGCTTGTCGTCTCATTTGCGGCATGCTTGTTCGCGCTTCGGTGGGCCCTGCGGGACCAGCGCAAGCGATGCCCGGTCTGTCTGGGTACATTGCGTTGCCCGGCGCGGGTGGGGCAGCCGTCGCGGAACTTCCTGGCGTGGAACGGCACGGAGCTGATCTGTGTGGCGGGACATGGTCTGCTGCATGTGCCGGAGCTTCCGACGAGCTGGTGCCGGACGCAGCGATGGCTTTATCTGGATGCTTCCTGGAGCAAGCTGTTTCTTGTTCCGGGTTGAGTTTTTGTACCGGGCCGGAGGTGACAGGCTAGCGAGGGGCGGATTTGGGTCGAGCTGCCTTCTGGATGCGGGCGCTTTTGCCGAGGCCGGGGGTGGTGGCGGCCATGGTGTGGCGGAGCGCTGTAGCGAACTCGCGCTCGCGGCTGTGGGAGAGTAACTGGGTGGCGTCGGTGAGATGGGCCGTCATGAGCTGCGCGGCAAGGGTTGCGTCGCGAGCTTCGATTGCGGCCAGGATGGGCTTGTGGAAGGCTACCGTGTGCTCCAGATCGACAAGTTGCGAAGTCACCATGATCATGTTGAGCATGGCACGGTGAATGGTATGGAAGAGGCGGCCTGTGAGGCGGTTGCCGGACGCCTGAAAGATGGCGCGATGGAAGAGGAGATCGGAGGCGACGAGCTTCACACGGTCGCGGTTGCTGCTTTCAAGGTCGTTGATGGACTGGCGGAGGAGGGCGATGTCGTCTGCGCTTGCACGTTCTGCGGCCTTGGCGGCGAGAGCGGGCTCCATAAGGAAGCGCAACTCGGTGAGTTCCTGCACGGAGGTGTCGTCGAGGAGGAAAAGGAACTCCATAGGGACGGCGAGGACGGAGGAGGCGTCACGGTTGAGGTAGCTGCCATCCCCGACCTTCTGGGTGATGACGCCCATGATCTCCAGCACCTTGAGGGCCTGGCGAAGGGAGGAACGGGCAACCTTGAAGTGGGTGGCGAGCTCGCGCTCCGGGGGGAGCCGGGTGCCGGGGACAAGTACGCCGTCAGAGAGCATCTGCTGGAAGCGCAGAATGAGGAGCTGGGTGACATCCTCCTTACCGATGAGAGTGTCGGCTGTGGTGTTCACGCGCACCGAGCGGCGTCGGTTCATGAAACCAGTTTGCTTGAAGGAAGAGATGGTGTCAAAGGTACGACCCTTCGCGCTGGAACCTGCCCCTAGAGCTCTAGGATCCCCCCTCCGCGCAGGTCGACTGGTCGCTCGATTGGACGCGGACGCGGATTTTTGAGACTGGGTGTTGACAGGAATTGAGCATAGGTACTACCTTTGTCGGCGCTTTAGAAGCAGATGATTGCTTGAAGCTGTGGCAGAGGAAACCATGAAAATGACTCTTATCGCGCGTACCTCCCGGCTGTTCCTTTTTGCAGCGATTCTTCTTAGCCTAGGAACCGCCGGGCAGGCCCAGGTAGAACAGGGACGTTTCGTCGGGCGCATTACCGATGCGTCGGACTCGGTGATCGCCGGAGCCGCGGTGAAGGTGACGAACACAGGCACAAATATCGTGCAGACGGCGGTCACGAATCGGAGTGGCGAGTTCGTGATTACACCGGTGCAGGCAGGCATGTACGTGATGAGCGTGACGGCCCCGGGCTTTGAGACAACATCGACAACAAACATCGAGGTGCAGGTGGGTCAGATTGTGCGCGAAGATCTGGCGCTGAAGATCGGCGCTTCCACGACGACGGTGGAGGTGACGACGGCGCAGCCGCTGCTGACGACTGACTCGGCGACGGTGGGGCAGGTGATTACAAACCGGCAGCTGACGGAGCTGCCGCTGAATGGGCGGGGGTTCTTCAAGCTGGCGGAGTTGACGCCGGGTGCGGCGCTGCTGGCGCCGACCGGGAACTCGCTGGCGATACGCCCCGAGGTTGTGGATGGGAATACGATCAGCGGAATCCGGGGGAGCGCGACCTCCTTTTTGCTGGACGGCGTGGATGTCAGCGAGCAGCACCAGGGCGGGACCTTCATCCAGACCTCGATTGACGCGTTGCAGGAGTTTTCCGTGCAGCAGAGCCCTTACTCGGCGGAGTTCAACCGGGGCGGCGCGTTCTTCAACGCTACGACGAAAAGCGGGACGAACCGATTTCATGGCGGATTGTTCGAGTTCATCCGCAACGACAAGCTGGATGCGCGGAACTACTTTGCGTTGACGCGACAGATCTTGAAGCGAAATCAGTTTGGCGCCGACCTCGGGGGTCCGATCTCGGTCCCGCATTTGTACAACGGGCGCGATCGTACGTTCTTCTTTGTGAACTATGAGGGGCAGCGTCTGCGGCAGGGACTTGTATTCAACAGCATCGTTCCAAACGCAGCACAGCGCGGAGGGAATTTTGGCTCAAAGACGATCTACGATCCGCTGCTGACGACTACGGTGAACGGCGTGGTGACGCGGGTGCCGTTTATGAACAACACGATTCCGACGTATCGTCTCTCTCAGCAGGCGTTGGCCATCCAGGCGTATGAGCCGCTGCCAAACACCTCGACCGGAACGTTCAGCTATACGCCATCGCAGGCGGTGGATTTCGACCAGTACATCGTCCGTCTGGACCACCAGATCAGCCCGTCAAACCGGCTGTTCGCACGGTGGGTCTATGTGACGAACCGGGAGACTGACCCAACCACGTCACCGCTGCTCGGAACAGCTTCGCTTACATCGATTGGGCAGGACATTGCGGTGGGCGTGATCACCAACCTCGGTGCGAACAAGGTGAACGAGGCGCGGGTGCACTATCTGCCAAGCCATGTGCGTTTGACAGCCTTTCTGCAAGGCCCGGATTACAACACGCAGTTTGGGGTGGCGGGTTTTGCGGCGCAGCTTCGGCCTGGGACAGGCGGCTCGTTTCCGGACTATGCGTGGAGCGGATACAGCTCGCTGCAGGGATCGGCGTTTGACCAGAGACCGAAGTCGCAGGACCGTAAGGCGATTGAAGGGACGGAAAATTTCACGATCCTGTCAGGCAAGCAGTCTCTGAAGTTCGGTGTGCTGTTTCGCTATTACCAGTGGCTTGGCTTTGACAGCCAGACCTATGCAGGCCAGTTCAACTTTAACAGCAACGAGACGGGCGACGCCTATGCGGACTTCCTGCTGGGCTATCCCTCTTCGGTGGCGCGGGCGTACCCGGCAAACAACTTTGGCGGGCAGCAGACGTACAAGCAGTTTTACGGGCAGGATGATATTCGCCTGAGCAGCCGGCTGACGGTGAATCTTGGGCTGCGGTATGAGTATTCGCCGTGGCTGGCCGGCTACAAGGGGCAGATCGGCACATTCGATCCGACGCAGGCCAAGCCGATCATCGTCTCGGGGGTGGGTACGGTGCCTGATCTCACGTCGCAGTATGCTGCTCCGGCGGCCTATCAGTTCTTCGGGCAGTACATCCAGACGAGCAGCCAGGCTGGACTACCCTCCAACATTACCTACACAGACAAGATCCAGTTTGGCCCGCGTATTGGCCTATCCTTTGCGGCCGGACCCAAGACCATTCTTCGGGGCGGCTTTGGGATGTTTTATGAGCCGGAAGGGTCGGGCGGGCGCGTGAATCTGAGTGTACTGCCGTTCCGCCTAGCGGAGACGGTGAACCAGACCCAGAACGTCGCCCCGACGCGCACGCTGGCCAACTTCTTCCTGGGGACGGCGCTCGGTTCGGCGCAGGCGAATCCGACGCTGGTGCCCACAAAGACGCATCTTAACGTGGGGTACAACGAGCACTACAGCTTCGGCGTGCAACAGCAGCTCACCACGAAGGATGTGTTGGAGATCGGCTACGTCGGCAATCATGGCGTGGATCTGAACGGGGCCAACGACTTCAACGATCCTTCGCCGGGTGCGGGCTCCATCCAGGGCAGGCGGCCCTACCAGCCATGGGGGACGATCGGGTTTAACACGCAGGACACGCAGACCAACTACAACTCACTGCAGGCGAAGATCGATCACCGTGCAAGTTACGGGCTTTCGGGGCTTCTTTCCTATACATATTCGAAGTTTATGCAGTTCAACCAGTCTCCGGCGCTGGGCGGCAACCTAGGGTATGAGTATGCCTTGTCTCCGTATGATACGCCGCACAACGTTGCGGGCAGCGCGACCTATGAGCTTCCTGTTGGGCGCGGACGGCACTTCCTCAACCATGCGAACGGCCTGGTGAACGGTGCGATCGGCGGGTGGCAGATCCAGACGATTCTAATTGTGCGCTCGGGTGTGCCGTATACGCCGGTGATCTCAAGCGACCGTGCGAATACAGGCGTAGGCAGCCAGCGGCCGAACCTGAACCCGGCTGGAGGCAATCCCACCTTCGTGAGATCGATAGCGACCTGGTTCGATAAGAGCGCCTATGTGGTCGCCCCGGTGTATACGTACGGTCAAGTGCGCGCGAACACACTGCGCACGGACCTGTACCGGCAGTACGATGCGTCGGTGTTCAAGAACTTTGCCATGCCGCGAGAGAGCGTGCTTTCGTTCCGTGCGGAGTTCTTCAACCTTTCCAACACGACCAGCTTCGGGGCTCCGAACGCGACGATCGACGCGACCGCGGGAGGCCAGGTGACGAGCACGTCTGTGCCCTCGCGGGATATCCAGTTCGCCCTGAAGTACAACTTCTAGAAAAGCCCCGCTGGGAGAGGTAGACCATGAGGAATGTTGGAGTTTGGCTGGAACGTGTGGTTTTTGGCGCCGCGGTCATAGCGCAGGCCATGACGTGCTGCACGGCGTATGCACAGGGCACGGTTCCAGAAAAGATGCCTAGCCCGAGTGCGCCGCCGGTAGCGATTCAGGTGGATCTCGCAAAGACGATCGGACCGTACAAGCCGATCTACAGCTGGTTCGGGTATGACGAAGCCAATTACACGACGATGCGGCATGGCACCGAGCTGCTGAAGGAGCTGCACGATCTGAGTCCGGTGCCGGTCTACATTCGGGCGCATCATCTGCTGACCTCCGGGAATGGTGTGGCGGAGTTGAAGTTCAGCTCCACCAACGTTTACACGGAAGATGCGAGTGGGAAGCCGATCTACGACTTCAAGATCTTCGATGGCATCTTCGACGCGTACAAGGCAGCGGGCGTTCGGCCGATGGTGGAGCTCGGCTTTATGCCGGAGGCGCTGGCGGCCGATCTGCCCAATCGGCATGAGCCGTACCAGGTGCACTATCCGAAGTCCGCGATCTCCGGGAAGTCGAACAATCCGCCAAAGGATTATGCGAAGTGGGGCGAGCTATGCCGTGTCGTGACGGCGCATCTGGTGGAGCGGTATGGTCGGGCCGAGGTGCTGCAGTGGTACTTCGAGGTGTGGAACGAACCGGACATCGATTACTGGCACACAACGCCGGAGGAGTACTGGAAGCTGTACGACTATGCCGTGGCCGGCGTTGTGTGCCAGTAATCG
>CAXUNW010000108.1:0-8324 GCA_964252505.1 uncultured Acidobacteriaceae bacterium | reverse complement strand
GTTCGCGAGGCCGTTGGCCATGAAGGCGGAGCTGTTATTGAGATAGAAGGAAGGCCTTGCGGAGGCTCCGGAGGTAAGCTCGGGCGGGGCGTTGGCGGAGATGTTGAAGCCAGTCTGGCCAGTTCCCTGGTAGGAGCCGCCGCGGCCGCCGACGCCGCCGGCCTGCGAGAAGACGCGTGCGACGCCGGCCCGGAAGACGGTTTGCTGGTCGGGAGCGAAGACGAGCCCGACGCGCGGGCCAAAGTTCTTGTAGTAGGTCTGGACGGGGGTGCGGCAGTTACAGCTGACGCCGGCTCCGCCGTAGCCCCCGGCGAACTGAAGCTCGCCGGGGGTTCCTGTGGCGGCGTTCATGAGGGTGGGATTGAGGAAGCTCCAACGATCCTTGACCTCGTGGTAGGGAGTGAAGATATCCCAGCGGAAGCCAAGGTCGAGGGTGAGCTTGCTTGAGACCTTCCAGTTGTCCTGGATGTAGGGGGCGGCGAGTTTATAACGGCCGCCGAGTTCACTGACAGGCTGCAGGCCGAGCGTGGGAGTTCCCCCGACGGCCCCGAGCACGAAGCTGGCGAAGGAGTTTCCGGAGGTGGCGCTGAGGGTGCTTGAGTTGGCGGTGAACTGGGCGGTGGAGTTGGAGTTGAAGGGAAGCTCGACGAGGCTCGAGAAGCCGACCGGGGCGGCGACGTTGGTCTGCTCCCACTCATAGGTGAAGCCGAGGGTGACGGAGTGCTTGCCAAGCAGGATGGCAAGGTTGTCAAGGGCGGCGTAGGTGCTGGGGACGACACGCTGGGTGGAGGCGGCGGTGCCCTGCTGGGTCCAGGCGGTGAGGGTGGTGGCGACGGCGCCAGTCTGGCCGAAGGAGACGCCGGGGAACTCTGTGCTGGCCTGGCCGGCGGGAACGTTGGTGATGCCGAGGGCGGCGGGGGCGTACTGGGTGTAGCCGTCGGTGGCGGCGGTCTGGGGCTGGGCGAAGCGGGTGAAGCTGTACTTGAACTGATTGACGATCTTCTCGTTGATGGTGAAGGTATGCTCGACGTCAAAGATCTTGGGGAAGATGTTGGCGATGGTTCCGGCGGTGTAGGGGAGCGGGAGGAGACCGTAGGCTCCCGAGCCGGTGCCGCCTGAGGTGTAGTTGTTGAGGTAGTGGACGGCCCCCAGGGCACCGATGGTGGAGATGCGCTGGCGGGCGGAGATATCGATGTCGACGCGATAGTCCTGAACGTTGTTGTCAAAGCCGCTGGGAACGCCGCTGAGATAGTTGTTGGTGAGGGCGTTGGGGTTGCTGGGACTGGGCAGGAAAGACGCCATCTTCTGGGTGATCGGGGAGAGGTAGCTGGCGGGAATGACGTTGTAGGTGGCGAGACCGTTCTTCATACCCTGGAACGGGGTGCGGGTGCAGACGCTGCCGGCACAGCTGTTGCTGGTGGGGTCATAGATGAGGGCAGGATTGGTCTTGCCGGCGGAGGGGTCGGTGGCGGTGCCGGTGAAGCCGTTATTGCCGGCGTTGCCGTTGAGCTCAGTGAAGTCACCCTGACGCATGAGCGCAGTAGGGACGGTGAAGAGGGCGGGGTTGGCACCGCGCCGAGAGTGATAACGGTCGTAGGCGAAGAAGAAGAAGGCCTTACCGCGGGTATAGGGGATTTTGCCGCCAAAGGTGGCGGAGATCTCGTTTTGGTGCTCGACCGGCTTCGGCGCGGGGACGACGACGCCGGAGGCGTTCTTGATGGTTTGAGCCTTTGCAGTAAAGCTCCAGGCGTCGAAGGCGGTGTTGCGGATGTAGTCGGCGATCTGGCCATGGTATTTGTTGCCGCCGGACTTCATGGTGAAGTTGAGTGCCCCGGCGCCGGAGTACTCGGCCGGGGGGGTGCTGGTGACGACCTGGAACTGGTCTACCGCGTCCAGATCGACGCCCTGGGAGACGAGACGATTATCGCCTTGTTGGTTGATGGTCTCCGCAGGCATGCCGTCGAGGTAAAGCTGGCCGAGATAGTTGCCGGTGCCGCCGACGATGGGAACGCGGGTTCCGGCCTGGGCGCCGGGTGCGAGCGAGGCGAAGGCCGTGGCGTCCCGTTGGGAGTTGTTCATCTGCAGCGGCAGGTTGGCGTAGGTTTCGTTCTCCATGACAAGGCCGACGGTGGCGTTGGTCGTGTCGAGGACAGGAGGCGCGGCGGTGACGATGACGGTTTCATTGACCTCGCCGACGGTGACGACGGGGTTGAAGGTGAGGGGATTGAGCGCATCGACCGAGAGATTGTCCTGGCGAAGGGTCTTGAAGCCGGGAGCGGTGACCTGAACGGAGTAGATACCGGGGGGAATGGGTGCGATGGAGTAGGTTCCGGTGCCGGAGGAGACACGGGTAGTGGCGATGCCGGTGGCAACGTTTGTGGCGGTGATGGTCGCGTTCGGGATGACGGCATCGTTGGCGTCGGCGACGCGGCCGGTGATGGTTCCCTGGCCTCCGGTCTGGGCGAAGACGGGGAGGAGAGCGAAGAGGAAGGCGAAGAAGAGAGCGCTTGCCCAGAGGGCAACTGCGCTGTGATGTTTGCGGGTCATGGCATCCTCAGACAAGGGGTCGACTTGAACTCTGCGCTAGTTTTTTCTTGAGAAAACGTTGCGGGCAGGATTATGGTCGTGCGACGTGACGGATGTCAACGGGAAATAATTTCACTGTCGACAATGGTGCCCATCCGGCAGTGACGTGCGTCTCGTCGGAAACAGGCAGCAAAGAGGACATGGGGCGTGCTTGAAGGAAGAGGCGGCGGTCGCGCTCAACATGATCGGCCGGGGACACCGGTGGCTGGCACTCGGGAGACGGCAGTGCCAGCGGGGTGGCCGGAAGCCGTCTTGAGGGCAAGTCCGCGTGGTATCATACGTGATACCGCCGATGGGTCTTCGTGGCGCGTAAGTCGCTGTACACGTTCGACTTGCGAGTGAGTTCCAAACGATCGACATGCGCCGGAGAGGGCTCCCCTGCCCCGGTCGCATATCTTATGTACCCTGGAGATTTATGGCATCCTCGTCCGTTCCGACCCCTGATCCGAATGCGCTTCCTCTTCCGACGGTTAAGGAAGGGGGCGGGTACTCGGCCGAGAATATTACGGTTCTGGAGGGGCTGGCGGCGGTGCGGCTGCGGCCGGCGATGTATATCGGGTCGACGGGGGAGCAGGGTCTGCATCACCTGGTGTATGAGGTGGTGGATAACTCCGTCGATGAGGCGTTAGGGGGCCATGCGACGCGGATCGACGTGACGATCCATGTGGACAACTCGGTTACGGTGGTCGACGACGGGCGCGGGATCCCCGTGGACGACAAGGTGATCAACGGGGAGCGTAGGCCGGCGGTGCAGGTGGGGCTGACGATGCTGCACGCCCGGGGCAAGTTCGACGCGTCGAACTACAAGGTCTCGGGCGGGCTGCATGGGGTTGGGGTTTCGTGCGTCAATGCGCTGAGTGAAGAGTTCGACGTGGAGATCTGGCGGGACGAGCATGCCTGGGAGCAGGACTATTCCAAGGGTGCGCCGATCTCGAAGCTGCGGAAGATGGGGCCGTCGAAGCGGAAGGGGACAAAGGTCCACTTTTTACCGGACAAGTCGATCTTTACGGTGACGGAGTTCAGCTACGACACGCTAGCGCAGCGTCTGCGGGAGCTTGCCTTCCTGAACAAGGGGCTGGAGATTACGCTGACCGACGAACGGACGACGGACGCGAAGACGGGCGAGGCGAAGACGCAGCTGTTCAAGTACGCGGGGGGGATCGCGGAGTTCATCAAGCACATCAACAAGGGCAAGCAGGTGCTGCACGAGAAGCCGATTTACATGGAGGCGGAGCGGGATAACGTCGCGATGGAGATTGCGCTGCAGTATAACGACGCGTACTCGGAGACCGTGTTCACGTTTGCCAACAACATCAATACGGTCGATGGTGGGACGCATCTTTCAGGGTTCAAGACGGCGCTGACGCGGACGATCAACGCCGCCGGGCAATCGTTGGGCCTGTTTAAAGATGTGAAGGAGAACCTTTCGGGCGACGATGTGCGCGAGGGGCTGGTGGTGGTGATCTCGGTGAAGCTGTCGCAGCCGCAGTTCGAAGGGCAGACGAAGGGCAAGCTGAACTCGGACATCGCGGGGACGGTACAGGCGTTTGTGAATGAGCGGCTGGGCGGGTTTCTGGAGCAGAACCCGCAGGTGGCGAAGAAGATCATCAACAAGGCGATCGACGCGGCGCGGGCGCGGGAGGCCGCGCGGAAGGCGCGGGATCTGACGCGGCGGAAAGGTGCGCTCGATGGCGGCGGACTGCCCGGAAAGCTGGCGGACTGCTCCGAGCGGCAGCCGGACCGGTGCGAGCTGTACCTGGTGGAGGGTGAATCGGCCGGCGGGACGGCCAAGCAGGGCCGGGACCGGCGGTTTCAAGCGATCCTGCCGCTCAAGGGCAAGATTCTGAATGTGGAGAAGGCGCGCTACGACAAGATGTTGGGGCACGAGGAGATTCGGGCCATGATTACGGCGCTTGGGTGCGGAATCGGCAAGGACGACTTCGATGCGGCGAAGCTGCGGTACGGCAAGCTGATCCTGATGACCGACGCGGATGTGGACGGATCGCACATCCGGACGCTGCTGCTGACGTTCTTCTTTCGGCATATGACGGAGCTGATCAAGCGTGGGCATGTCTATATTGCGCAGCCGCCGTTGTTCCGGATCAAGAAAGGCAAGTTCGAGCAGTACATCAAAGACGAGCGCGAGTATGTCAGCGTGATGATCAAGCGCGCTTCCGACGGCATGATCCTGACGTATGGGGCACCCGGCGCGCAAATTACGGGCGGCGAGCTGGCGGCCTTCATGCAGCAACTAAGCGACTATCTGGGGCTGCTGGACAAGGTGACGAAGCGGCTGCGAAATGAGGCGGCGACGCTGGCGTTTGTCGAACTGTTCGCGCACCAGGCGTCGGCTCCGGCGGTGAAGGCGGATTTTCAGGCTCCTGAGAAGCTGGCCGCGATGCGCGAGCGACTGCTGACCATGGAGCGGGAGTACCAGTTCCGGGCGGTAGGGGACCCGGTACGGGATGAAGAGCACCAGACGTGGTCGGTGAGTTTTACGGATGCGCAGGGTGCGGTGCGGACGATCGACTGGGCTCTGGCGAACGCGGCGGAGAGCCGCCAGCTGCTGGGCAAATACTTCCTAATTAAGGACAAGCTGCAGGGGCCGTTCCACATCTCCTACGCTGCGAAGACGGCGGCGGCGGTGACGCAGGACGCAATGGACGAGGCCGAAGAGGTAGCTTCGGAAGAAGGTGTCGTGGATGTGATCGCGGCGGCTCCCGGGACGGCGGTGGAGGCGAAGCCGACGGCCAAACGGACGAGCCGGGTGAACCAGGATCCGGTGGAGAAGAAGACGCCGCGCGAGGTGTTTGAGTACGTGATCGAGCAGGGGCGCAAGGAATACCAGGTGCAGCGGTATAAGGGCCTGGGGGAGATGACGGCTCCGCAGCTTTGGGAGACAACGATGGACCCGGACCGGCGGACGCTGATGCAGGTCAAGCTTGAAGACATCGCGGCATGCGAGGAGATCTTCACGACGCTGATGGGTGAAGACGTGGAGAGCCGGCGGAAGTTTATTGAAGAGAATGCATTGGACGTGAAGAACCTGGATATATAAGCGAATGGCCCGACGGTGAATGTTTGAGGATTGGGCCGGTGCAATAATGCGGAATGAGTGAATCCAGGTTCCCGACCATGGCGTGCGAATCCACGCGACGCCGTTTTATCGCCGTTTGCTCTTCGATTGGCCTTGGTGGAGGGCTGCTTCCCGGAGTGTTGCTGGGCCTGGCGTCCCAGGCTGAAGGGCAGGATGGTGGCGCGAGCGCAGGCGGTTCCCTGCCCGCCCTTACGCCGGCGATGGTGGAGGCGGCAGCCGGGATTGCCGGAGTTCAAGTGTCGGCGGAGCAGACGGCGATGCTGCTGGATGGGCTGAACCAGCAGCGGGACTCGGTGGCCGTGATCCGCACGATGCATCTGCAGAATGGGACGGCACCCGCGTTTGTGTTTGATCCGGTTCCGGGTGGGATGGTACTGGAGACGGTAAAGGTGCCGATGCGGATGAGTGCGGCTCCAGACGTGCGCGAACTAATGGCGGGGATGGGGGGCGGAGAGGCGAAGGCAACCGAGTCGGTGGCGTTTTCGACCGTCCGGGAGTTGGCGGAGCTTGTTCGGACCAAACGCGTGAGTTCAGTAACGCTGACAAAGATGTATCTGGCGAGGCTGCGGACCTACGATGCGCGGCTACACTTTGTGATCACGCTGACGGAGGAGCGGGCGCTGAACCAAGCGGCGGCTGCGGATGCGGAAATTGCGGCGGGCCGGTACCGGGGGCCGCTGCACGGCATTCCCTGGGGCGCGAAGGATCTGCTGGCGGTCAAGGGGTACCGGACCACATGGGGCGCGGCGGGCTATGAGGATCAGCATTTTGGCGAGGATGCAGAGGTGGTGAAGCGGCTGGATGCGGCGGGGGCCGTGCTGATCGCGAAGCTGAGCATGGGGGCGCTGGCACAAGGCGACCTTTGGTTTGGGGGACGAACGCGGAACCCCTGGAATATGCGGCAAGGGTCGAGCGGGTCATCCGCAGGCAGCGCAAGTGCGGTGAGCGCCGGATGCGTGGGCTTCGCGATCGGGACGGAGACGCTGGGGTCGATCTCTTCGCCGAGTACGCGGTGCGGGGTGACGGGGCTGCGGCCTACGTTCGGGTTTGTGCCGCGCACGGGAGCTATGGCGCTGAGCTGGACGATGGATAAGATCGGGCCGATCTGCCGGTCGGTGGAGGATTGCGCGCTAGTGCTGGACGCGATCCACGGACCGGACGGGCATGACCGGGCGGTGAAGACCGCGGCGTTCAACTGGGATGCCGGGTTTGATTGGAAGACGCTGCGGGTGGGATACCTGAAGACAGCGTTTGACGCGGCCCCGGCTGCGGAGCAGAAGCCTCCAAGCGAGACGCTTGCGGGCAAGGCGCTGGACGACTATCGGGAGCGGCAGAGACGGCAAGGGGAAGAGGCGGTGCGGGCGGAGTACGACCGCCGGTACGCGATGACGGCCCTGGAAGTGTTGCGCGTCAAGATGGGGGTGACGCTCAAGCCGGTCGAACTGCCGAAGGGGTTGCACTTTGGCGATCAGGTTCCGCTCCTGGGGGCGGAGGGAGCGGCGGCGTTCGATGAGCTGACGCTCTCCGGCCGGGATAAGCTGCTGACGGGACAGAAGGCGTTCGACTGGCCGAATACGTTTCGGCGAGCACGTTTTTACTCGGCGGTGGACTATGTGCAGGCGATGCGGGCACGGTCGCTGGTGATTGAGGCGATGGCGGTGGTATTTGCGCAGGTGGACGTGATTGTGACTCCCTCAGGGGGAGCGCAACTGACGGCAACGAACCTGTCCGGGCATCCGGCGGTAATTGTCCCCAACGGCATCCGTGGGAACGATGCTCCAAAGCCTCGGAGCGATGAAGATGGGGCACTGGAGAATGCAGGCGGGCCGGGGACTCCGTTGAGCGTGACGTTTCTGGGCGGGCTGTACTCGGATGCACGGCTGGCGGCCTTTGCGCAGGCCTACCAGGAGGCGACTGGGTTCCACCGGGTGCATCCCCGGCTGGGCTAGCGTCGCGGCCTAGAAGGCGACCAGGCGGGCGGTAAACTGGACGGCTCGAGGGCCTCCCGGGCGGGTGGTGCCGGGGGCATAGAGGGGCTGGTTCGCGGAAGAAACGGGCGTGGCGGGGCCTCCGAAGAGGCTGAGCTGATTGGGGCCGAAGTTGCGGTTCTGGGCTCCCGTGAGGTTGAAGACGTCCACGAAGAGGTCGAGGTGGTGGCCTTCGCCCTTGAGGGTGATGTCCTTGACGAAGCGGACGTCGAGCGTGGAGAAGGCGGGTTGGCGAAGGCTGTTGCGTGCGGCGATGACGCCGTTGACGAGGGCGCGGTCATTGAGGTCGTTAGCGTCGTTCTGGGTGTCGAAGCCGATGACCGGGGTGTAGGGTGCGCCGGAGTGGGTAAGGAAGAGGGGGTTCAGCTTGAGGCCGGCGGTGAGGTTGAAGATGGCGGAGAGGGTGAGGGTGTGGCGCTGATCGAGGTTGGACGGGGCGCGGTCGGCACCGGGATTGAAGGGGTTGAGGGTGGTACTGGGGTCGTACGGGCCCTGCAGGGTAGTGTCGTCGTGGGTCGTGGAGAGAGTGTAGTTGGCGGTGAGCTGGGAACGGCGGGAGATCTGCGAGATCACGGAGCCGGTAAAGGCGTCGTACCCGGAGTGGGATTGGGATTGGAGGGTCAGGAGGCGGCCAATTCCGGGGATGGGGCGGG
>CAXUNW010000107.1:0-8324 GCA_964252505.1 uncultured Acidobacteriaceae bacterium | reverse complement strand
GCCCTGCTCGCCGGCGGCTTCCTCGCCCGCGCCGAGGCGGACCCCGCCGCACGCAGGACGGCGCAGACGGCCACTGCCGGCTTTCTCCTTCCCGTCACCCTCGCCGTCGGCGTACTCTGTGCCTTCTGCGCCGTGACCGCGCCCCGTTCGCCGATCGGCACAGACCTCGCCGCACTCCTCGCCACCAACCCAGCGCTCTACAACCTGTCGCTCGGCCACCTTTTCGACCTCACCGGACCCGCCATGGGCCTCTTCCGCGGGCCGCTGGCGGTTACTGCATCGGGCATGCTCACCGTCGGCCTTGGCGGCTTCCTCCTTCGCCGGGCAAATCGCCCCCACGCCGCCACCCTGACTCTCGCCGCCGGCATGACCATCACCCTGCTGGCGGCCCATGAAGGCCTGGTCCGCTTCAACCCCATCCTCGGCTCCAAAGACCTCGCCGAGGCTATCAATCTCAGCCGCCGGTCGGGCGACCTGATCCTCGTAGACGGCGAACTCACCTCCGGCTCCACTCTCCTCTTCTACACCGGCCAGCCCGTTCACCTCGTCAACGGCCGCATCAACGGCCCCTGGTTCGGCTCCTTCTGGCCCGATGCGCCCTCCATTTTTGAGACCGAAGACACTCTGCGCACCCTCTGGACTGGACCGCGCCGACTCTTCCTGCTCACCGACTCCAAAGCCCGCGCCGCAGACCTCGCCCGCTTCGCTCCTGTCCACATCCTCGCAGCCGCGGGTGGCAAAACGATCCTCTCGAACCGTTGACTTCCCCTAGCTCTCCTCCGGAGCCTCCACACGCCCGCCATCCTTGAGGGTGTAAATCTTGCCCCGGTAATAAAAGCGGTCGCCTCCGTAGCTTCCCACCCAAAGCACGCCACCCAGCAGATCGCGCAGCGGATAGACCAGCATCCCCCGCACCCACTCCGTATCGCCCATGACTCGCAGCACCGCCCCCGCTTGCAGCCAACGATTCAGGACCATCGCTCCCAGCCATGCCACGCCAAGCCCCGCATGTCCGCTCAGGAGACCCCACACCAGGCCCATCACTCCAAACGGCATTGAGAACGTTAGCCCCGTGCCGAGGTGCCCCCACGGCCGCGATCGTCGCGTACTCTGCATCCACCGCAGTTGATTGCGGAACGAGAGCCAGAAGGGCGTATCCTGCACCATCAGCCGGATGACATGCGTCGCCAGCAGCACTCCCGTGCCTTGCGCGGCGAGCCGGTTCCCCAAGACAAAATCATCCGCATAAAACTGGCCCAGCTCCGCAAACCCGCCCACCTGCTGGAACGACGCCTTGCGCACCGCCATCGTCGCCCCGAGCGCGAACTTTGTCCCCTCCAGCATATCCGCCACCAGAACGCCAGAGGTCATCTCCACACTCTTGCCTACCGCATCCAGCTGTGAAGAAAGCCGGGCCCTTCGGCTCTTATCGAGCGTCCCCAGATAGACACACGACGCCAATCCGACATGCGGGTCCTTCAGATTTTGCACCATCTTCCGCAGATAGTCGGGAGCCACCCGCACATCCGCATCGCTCGTAACATAGAGCTCGTACCGCGCCACCGAATCCAGCTTTTCGAGTGAATATACCTTGGCGTTGTGGAACTTGGGCATCGGCTCGCCGCACGTCACATACCGCGCTTCAACATGTGGGTAACGGCCACCGACACGCCGCGCCAGCCGCAGTCCGTCGTCCGTCTCATGCCGCGCGCAGAACAGCAGTTCGAACGGTGCCGGGTAGTCCTGCTCGAAGAACGTCTCGAGGTTCCGTTCCATCCCCGGCTCGGTCCCATGCAGAGGCTTCAACACGCTCAGCGCCGGCAGAAAGTCCGCCGCGGACCGCTCCTCCCGTTGCCGTCTGAGGCCGAACCGCACCGCCGCCGCCAGAACCATCAAGCAGTAGATCGTCGAGGTCACCGTGCCGCACCCAGCGGCATACATCAACGCATGCAGAAAAAAATTCATCCATTCCCAGTCTAGAGCACCCCACGTTCCTTCTTGCGCCCCCGGCCAGCCGGACTCTTCACCGCCGCTGCCTCCTTCATCGCCACCACCATCGGCCGCCGCAGCGGAACCAGTCCCGCCTCCGGTTGCTGCGCCTGCATCCGCGTCAGCATCTCCGTCCGCACGTAATCCACGAATCCCTGCATCTGGCGGTTCATCTCCTCCATCCGCTCCCGCATCTGCAGCACAATCGCGATCCCGGCAATATTCACGCCCAGATCGCGCGCCAGGTTCAGAATGAACTCCAGCCGCTCCAGGTCCTCATCCGTATACAAACGCGTGTTGCCGTCCGACCGCGATGGCCGCAGCAAGCCCTCACGCTCGTACAAACGCAGCGTCTGCGGATGAATCTCGTACATCTCCGCGACCGAAGAGATCATGTACGCGCCCTTGCCTTTACGCTTCGTCGCCATCGTCTCGCCTCGAACTCGTCTTCGACCCTATCCTACCGCCGCCCGGCAAACCCCAACAAGATTCATTCCGATCTGCATCTTATCCACCATGAGCCGTTCCCTGCCCCTGCTTGCTGCCTCCGCCGTTGCCGCCGCCGCACTCGCCGCCATCCTTTCCCGCCGTCACCCAACGCCCGCGAACGCACGCCGGTCGTCCTGATCACGGGTGGCTCTCGCGGCCTCGGCCTTGCCCTCGCAGAGCGCTTCGCCCGCGAGGGAGCCCAGCTCATCCTCACCGCGCGCAACCCCGACGAACTGGACCGCGCCCGCACGCTGCTGCTCGACCGCGGCGCCATTGCCTCCGTCGAAGACGCTCTCCTCCTGCCGGCCGACCTCACCGACGAATCCCAGGCAGCCGCCCTCGTCGCCGGCGTCCTGTCCCGCTTCGGACGCATCGATGTGCTGATCAACAACGCCGGCATCATCACCGTAGGCCCGGTCGAAAACCAGCCCGCTGCCTCTTACCGGCGCGCCATGGACACGAACTTCTTCGCCGCCATTCACACCATCCAGGCCGCACTGCCCGCCATGCTCGCCCGCTTCCGCGAGCACGGGGCACGCTCCAGCATCGTCAATATCTCGTCCATCGGCGGCAAGTTTGCCATGCCGCACCTGCTGCCTTACGTCGCCAGCAAATTCGCCCTCACCGGCTTCTCCGAAGGCCTCCACGCCGAGCTGCGCCCCAAAGGCATCCGTGTCCTCACCGTCTGCCCCGGCCTTATGCGTACCGGCTCGCACGTCCAGGCTGAGTTCACCGGCAACCGTGAACAGGAATACCGCTGGTTCGCCCTCGGCGCGACGACACCCTTGATCGCCGCAACCGCGGCCCATGCCGCGAATCGGATCGTGCGCGCCGTCCACACCGGCCGCGCTGAAATCACGATAACCGCCCAGGCCTGGCTTGCCGCCCGTGCCGCAGGACTCGTCCCGGAGACCACCCAGCGGGTCGCCTCCCTTATTAACCAGTACGTCCTGCCCGCCCCCACATCGGGGCTCGATTCCCCTGTCCGAGGCGCCAACCTCAGCCAGCCGGAGGTCCCCTTCTTCCCGGCCAACAGTGCCCACCTCCAGGCCGACCACAACCAGCAATGACGCGCGTCCCGGGTCTCGCGCATGAGCGTTGGCGCCAGCCAGCGGCTATCCTACCTCCATGCCCCTCGTCCTACCGCGCCTCCTCGTCTTTGACCTCGACGGCACCCTCATCGACTCCCGCCAGGACCTGTGCAACTCCGTCAACGCGACCCTCGCGCATCTCGACCGCCCTCCGCTTCCCGAAGCCGTCATTGCCGGCTACATCGGCGACGGCGCCTCTATGCTCATCCGCCGCGCGCTCGGCGACCCTGACGACCTCGAGCACACTCTTCTCGATCGCGCCGTCCACTTCTTCCTCGACTTCTATCGCGCCCACAAGCTGGACTTCACCTTCGTCTATCCCGGCGTCTTTGAAGCCCTCGCCGCCATCCGCGCCGACCATCCGACAATCCCCATGGCCGTCCTCACCAACAAGCCCGTCCACCCCTCGCGCGACATCTGCGCCCACTTCGGCCTCGACCGCTTCTTCTTCCAGAACTACGGCGGCAACTCCTTCCACACCAAGAAGCCTGACCCTCACGGCCTCCTCACCCTCATCGTCGAAGCCAACCTGCTCACTCCTGCCGGGCCGCCCATCCATCCCTGCGAAACCGTCATGATCGGCGACTCCGACGTCGACATCCTCACCGCCCGCAACGCCGGCGCCCGCTCTCTGGGCTGCACCTTCGGCCTCTCCCCCCACGCCCTCGCCGCCGCCCAACCCGACCAGACGGTCGACGCGCCGGAAGATTGGCCCGAAGCCCTGTTCAGTCGATAACAATCAGCTTTACCCATCGCTCTTATACTTGCTTTCCCGTCTGTCATTGCCGAAAGAAAGCTGCGTCTGATTTGTCCCGGCAACCATCCCAACGATCCGACCGTTCAAAGAAATCGAGAACCACAAAGAGCAGACGGCGTACGCCCCCCATAGGCAAGCAATGATGACGGATGCTCTCGTCCATCCCACTTGAGAAGCCTTGTAGAGACCGACGGCCATCCTACCGACACACAACAGGCCCACCATGACGAGTCCGATTCGCGTTTGCCGTCTCCTCGATCGAAGACGTTGTTTCTGCAGCCAGTATCTGCTTCTGCCACGCCGGTATTCTCGTTCCAGCATCAACCAGACAGCCACAATGAGGCTGGCCTGTAATAGGGCGGAACCTACGACGCTTACCAGCGCAAATCGCTCATCGAGGTGCAAAAAGAGCCAGAAGGACCCGCCGAGGAAGAAAATCTCGATCAGAACAAAACCACAAGCTACTTTCCAAAGCCTCATTGCGGCACCCCCTACTCTACGAACAACTAAGCAAACAGAAACTCCTTCGTTCGCAACTCCCTCACCGTATCCCGCAGCTTCGCTGCTTTTTCAAACTCAAACTTCTTCGCCGCCTCCCGCATATCCGACTCCAGCTTGCCGATATATTCATCGAGCGCAGCCTGCGTCACAAACTCCGGCATCCCCTCCGCATCGTCCGTCAGGTCGGCATAGTCCGCCTTCAGGATGCCCGCCAGACCCATCTCCAGCGGCCGGATAATCGACGCCGGCGTAATGCCGTTCTCCTCGTTGTAGGCCATCTGCTTCTCGCGCCGCCGGTCCGTCTCGTCGATCGCCCGCCGCATGGAATCCGTCATCTTGTCCGCATACAGGATCGCCCTGCCCTCCAGATGGCGCGCCGCACGCCCGATCGTCTGGATCAGCGATCCCTGCGACCGCAGAAAGCCTTCTTTATCCGCATCTAGGATCGCCACAAGCGAGACCTCCGGAAGGTCCAGCCCTTCACGCAGCAGGTTGATCCCAATCAGCACGTCGTACTCGCCCTTGCGCAGGTCCCGCAGCAGCTTGATCCGCTCCAGCGTCTCGATCTCCGAGTGCATGTACCGGCACCGCACCCCCACCTCCGTGTAGTAGTTCGCCAGGTCCTCTGACATTCGCTTGGTCAGCGTCGTCACCAGCACCCTCTGGTCCTTCGCCACACGGTCCCGAATCTCTGCCAGCAGATCGTCGATCTGCCCCTTCACCGGCCGAATCTCCACTGGCGGATCGATCAACCCGGTAGGCCGAATAATCTGTTCCACCACCACCCCGGCCGACTTCGTCAATTCATAGGGACCCGGAGTAGCCGACACATAAATAATCTGCCCGGTTCTCCCCTCGAATTCATCGAACTTGAGCGGCCGGTTATCCATCGCGCTTGGCAGCCGGAAGCCATAATCCACCAGGTTCTGCTTCCGCGATCGATCGCCATGCCACATTCCGTGTAACTGCGGAACCGTCACATGCGACTCATCGATAAATAATAAAAAGTCGCGCGGAAAGTAATCCAGCAACGTTGGTGGCGGCTCACCCGGCAACCTGCCCGAGAAATGCCGTGAATAATTTTCGATACCATGGCAATATCCGACCGACTTAATCATCTCCAGGTCATACCGCGTCCGTTGATGGATTCTCTGGCTCTCCACCAGCCGGCCCTGCCCTTCCAACTCCTTCTCCCACCACTCCATCTCCGCCAGGATCGAGTCACTCGCCGTCTTCTTTCGCTCCGGCTGCACCACATAATGCGACTTCGGGTAGATTGGCAGCCGCAGATACTTCTGCTTCACCGTCCCGAAGAGCGGATCAATCTGCGAGAGCGTATCGATCTCGTCCCCAAACAACTCAATCCTGTAGGCAGACTCGTCATATGTCGGATACACCTCGATAATATCCCCCCGCACCCGGAACGTCCCCCGCCGAAAATCGACATCGTTCCGCTCGTACAGGATCTCCACCAGCCGCCGCGTAATATCTTCACGCCGAATCTTCTGTCCCCGTTCCAAAAGCAGAAGCATCCCGTAGTACGCCTCGGGCGATCCCAGGCCATAGATGCAACTCACCGAGCTGACAATAATCGCGTCGCGCCGTTCAAACAAGCTTCGAGTCGCCGAAAGTCTTAGCTTGTCCAACTCCTCATTGATCGTCGCTTCTTTCTCAATAAATAAATCCCCGGATGGGATATAAGCCTCCGGCTGATAGTAGTCATAGTAGGAGACAAAATATTCCACCGCATTATGGGGGAAAAAGGTTTTAAATTCATGGTAGAGCTGCGCCGCCAGCGTCTTGTTGTGCGCCAGGATCAGCGCCGGCCGGTTCGACTCCTGGATCACCTTTGCCATCGTGAACGTCTTGCCGGACCCTGTAACCCCCAGCAGCACCTGGTCCTTCTCTCCCGCGCTCAGCCCCGATACCAGCTCCCCAATCGCCCGCGGCTGATCCCCTTGCGGTTTGTACGAAGTCGTCAGTTGAAAGTCCATCTCTATAGGATAGTTTATGGACGGAGGAATTTACTGATGAGCGCAGGAACGCAACTTTGGCTGATCCGGCACGGCGAAACCGAATGGAGCCTCTCCGGTGCCCACACCAGCCGCACCGACATCCCGCTCACCGACAACGGCCGCGAAAAAGCCAGGGAGCTCGGCGCCTTCCTCGCTCCCACCCACTTCGCCGCCGTCCGCGTCAGCCCCATGTCCCGTGCCAAAGAGACCTGCCGCATCGCCGGCCTCCTCGATCACGCTCAGGTCGACGAAGGTCTCCGTGAGTGGGATTACGGCATCTTTGAAGGCCTGAGTACCCCGCAGATCCGCGAAAAGGACCCCAACTTCTCCATCTGGGACTCGACCATCGTCGATGGCGAGACCGTCGAGCACGTCGGCGAGCGCGCTGACGGCGTCATCGCTCGCGCCCTTGAAGCTGCAGGCTCAGTCTCCGGCGCCAAGATAGCCCTCTTCGCCCACGGCCACATCCTTCGCGTCCTCGCTGCCCGCTGGATCGGCCTACCCGCCAAAGGCGGCGAACGTCTCGGCCTCGGAACCGGAAGCGTCAGCGTCCTCGGCTGGGAACGCACTACCCGCGTCATCGACCACTGGAATCGAGGCTTCGGCGGCTAGCTCCATCACTCGGTCACATGAAACGTATACGCCTTCCCTCGCGACCCCGAGGCGGACGAACTCGTCAAGCCCGCGGCCAAAAACGCATATTCGCCCTTGCCCACCTCGGGAGGCAGCGTAATCAGGTAAGTATGGCGCGCCAGCTTCTTCTGCTCAAACGGCACCGCGTTCCGCTTCACATCCTCCGATGAGTGGAACACCCCGCCCGTCCTCGTCCGAAACTCCCGTGCATCCTTCTTCTGGTCCAACGCCACCAGCGTAAAGTCCGAGCCCTCGATCCCCTCCGGCGTCACAATCAAAAACTGCAGCGGCGTGGCCAGACCCAGCTTGCTTGTCTGCCCATCCAGCCGCCCGTTCATATCCTGCTTGATGATGTTGTTCGTCGCAAGCGACTTCAGCGCCCCGCCGCTTTTGGCATACACCCGTTCCGAGGGCACGCCGGTCCACTCCATCACGCCACGTGCCTTGTAGTACACTCCCGTCTCCAGCGCATCGTAGTCGTTTACCACCGCCGCAGGCCCCTTCGCCGTCATGGCCGCAATCTCCCGGTCCGTCACGCCCGCGTCCTTCAGCGCCACCAGACGGTCCGGAGACACGTCATAGGTGCCCGCCTGCCGCTCGATCACCGACAGAATCACCGCCTCACCCAACCCCGCCTTCGCCATCTTCACAATGTCGTTGTTGTCCAGAGCCACCTGCGCTCCCGCACTCAGCCCGCCTATCAGCAGCAGCCACGCCACGGCAGTCCTGACTCTCACTTGCCCCATGTCGTACACTTCCTCTCGACCCGCTCGCATTTCCGCCACTTCTGAGGAGACGCATGATCATCATCAACGGAGAGCACGTAGAACTCAACACCCCCGCCGGACC
>CAXUNW010000106.1:0-8464 GCA_964252505.1 uncultured Acidobacteriaceae bacterium | reverse complement strand
CCCCATAGAAGCCGCCCTCCACCAGCATGTCCTCCCCCTTGTGGAATCCGGCCACACCCCCGTGATGGGTGGCTTCATCGGCGCCAACGCGCAGGGCATCACCACCACTCTCGGCCGCGGAGGCTCCGACTACACCGCCGCCCTCGTCGGTGGCGGCTTACACGCCGGAGCCATCGAAATCTGGACCGACGTCAACGGCATCATGACCACCGACCCCCGCATCTGCCCGGACGCCCTCCGCGTCAAGACCATCTCCTTTGAAGAAGCCGCCGAGCTCGCCTACTTCGGGGCCAAGGTCCTCCATCCCGCCACCATCCTCCCTGCCGTCCAGAAGTCCATCCCCGTCTACGTCCTCAACTCCCGCAGCCCCGAAAACGAAGGCACCCGCATCGTCGCCGTCAGCCCCCCCTGCGCCAGCCCCTTCAAGTCCATCGCCGCCAAAAAGCGCCTCACCATCATTGATATCGTCGCCAGCCGCATGCTCCTCGCCCACGGCTTCCTCAAAGCTGTCTTCGACATCTTCGACCGCTTCCAGTGCGCCATCGATATGGTCTCCACCTCCGAAGTCTCCATCTCCCTCACCGTCGACTCCAACGAACGCCTCCCGGAAATATGCGCCGAGCTCGATAAGATCGCCGACGTCAAATACGAAGGTGCCAAGGCTCTCATCTGCCTGGTCGGGGAAGACATACGCGGCCACAACGGCATCGCGGCCCAGGTCTTCACCGCCGTCTCTCATGTCAACCTCCGCATGATCTCCCAGGGGGCGAGCGAGATCAATATGAGCTTCATGATCGACGAAGAAGACGTCGAGGAAGCCGTCCGCTCGCTTCACGCCAGGTTCTTTGCCAACCCCGACCACACCGTGTTCGACCTGTCGACCCGCATCCCCGCCGCCGTCTAGTCGAAAACATTGGCAAAATCGCTTGTCAAGCCCTCAAAGCATCTAAGTCCCTCATTCCAAAGCAAATAAACTTGGCCGACAAGTTCTCCTAAAGGCGTAGACTTTAAATAGAAGGCACGGCCTGCAACTCCGACCGCCCGTTCCCTGTCATCCTTTTGTGCTATCTGCTTTGTTTTGACGATCTTAGCGATAAGCCCAATGGAATGAGGATGTTAGCTGTGGTATCGCGGCGTATCTTGCTCATGGCAAAGGACTTGTCGCTGAACAGTAGGGGGGCGGCCCCTATATGTAGCAGAGCGAGGAACAAATATCGGCCGCTGGCAACCACCAAGAAGGCAGGACGGTTTGTTAGAGTGGATATGGACATAAGCGGGCAATCGCGAATCTGGATATCCGAATGACGAGGAGCAAACTCGATTTCCTCCGGGCCAAACGCCCCGCACGCAGCCTCAGACAGAAGTAGAGGTCGTATTTGACGCAACTCATCGGAAAATCAAAAAAACGCTTCTACATCATCTTCGTTAGCCGCGACGAACGCGGAGAGCTGCACAAGGTTCCTGTTCCGCTGCATTACGCCTACATCTTCGTTGCTGCGGCCGCGATCGGCATGTTCACCATCGCTGGTCTCGCTGGTTCTTACTCGCGCATGCTCATCAAGACAGCGCGCTTCAATCAGCTTCGTCACGACCACGAAACTCTCCGCAAAGACTACGCAACACTGGAGAAACAGGCGAAAGCCAAGGATGTTCAAGCCGCTTCTCTCAGCTCGCTCGCAACCGAAGTCTCCGCGCTTTACGGCCTCACAACCAGCAAGCTCGCCATTCCGATGGGCCATTTGCATCTCGGCAAAAGCGCGAATGCAGCCAAACACCTCGATCTTGGCAAGGTTGTCGTCGAACCGACCTCTGATCTGAGCGACGATGGATACTTCAAATCCATCGATACCTTCAATGAGTTGCGCGTCTCTGCCATGAGCGGATCGACCGCCAGAGCAATCGCCGGATCGCTCTCGACGCAAACCGGATTTGGCCAGATTCGCGGCTTCGGAGCGCCTGCGCTCGGCGATGGAACCGAAATGCCCTCACTTTGGCCAGTCATCGGTCAGATCTCTAGCAGCTTCGGACAGCGTGAAGATCCAATCCTCGGAAACGGCGAAGGCGAATTCCACACCGGAGTCGACATCCGCGCCGAACTCGGAACGCCAGTTCACGCCACAGCCGATGGAGTCGTGAAAACCGCTGGAATGGTCAACGGTTATGGTCGCGAAGTCGTGATCGATCACGGTCGAGGCGTCGAAACCTGCTATGGACATTTGTCCGGATTCGCCGTGATGAGCGGCCAAACCGTCGTGCGCGGCCAAATCATCGGCTATGTAGGACATAGCGGCAGAACCACCGGAAATCACGTCCACTACGAAGTCCGCCTCAGGAACTCTCCCGTCAATCCGCATAAGTACCTTCGCAGCACCCTCGCAGACGCAGGCGCAGACCAAACCACTACCGGAGGATAGAAGTATCGGCAGACGAGCACCTTGGCAATCGAACCGGGAATATGATCCACTTCCGCATGGCCAATGTGCAAAGTCGCCGCAACTTCATCCGTCTCGCGCCGCTCGCGGCTGCAGCGCTGGTTCCGGTCAGCGCTTCCTCGCTCGGACAAACCCTCAGCGAGCCAAATGGAGGCTTCGAAGTCTTCCCCAAACAGACTGTCGATGGACTCGTAACCGCGCTCGAAGCCTCGCCTGCAGCCAAGGATATCGTCTCAGGCAAGGGAACAGCCCTCTCGATGACCCTAAGCGCGGAAGCAGCCAAGATCGCCAAGGAGTTCGAGATGCACGAGCATCGCGACCACGTCTTCCAGGTGCTCGATGGTTCTACAACCTACCAGATCGGCGGCAAGCTCGAGCAGCAACGGCAGACAAGGCCGGGAGAATGGCTTGCGCCTGCCTCAGCAGGGTTCCGCACCATCACCCTGAACAAGGGTGATCTGCTGAGCATTCCCCGAGGAACACCACATCGACGCATGACCGAAGGCAAGGTAAGTCTGCTGCTGATCACCGGCACAAGCTAGCGAACCGCCCAAGGTCAAGCGATCAACCGCCGATAGTTCGGCTGATCAGCAATTGTCTTGTACCGGAAGGTGCGTGCGATCTTACCGTCTCGCAGTAGGAATATCCCAGGCATCTGCTGCGCATCCTCCTGGATCTTGCCAATACCGTGCTTCACCAGCGTTCCGCTGAGCCAGCCGAACCAGACCCTCAGGCTCAGGAACTGACGATATGCAGCTTGCTTGGACAGGTCGAACGGCGGACAACGATACAGTTCAGCGCTGGGATCGCTGATGCGCTCAACGGCCTCAAGATGGTAGTAGTCGAAGAACGGCTTCGCGCGTTCCGGCGTGCCAAGATGCACGAAGACCGGACGAACGTTTCGCGCGGCGAGATCCTGACGCAACTCAGAGACGTCTGCGATCGCTTGGCGGCAGAACGCACAGCCGAAGTGGCGGAGGAAGATCAGCAGGATCGAGGACGATGCGGCAAGGGCAAGCAGCGTTGCTCCCGATTCGGTGTGAATGCTTCCAAGAGTCTGCTCGAGTTGAGTCTGAGTCTGGATCGTGGTCATTGGATTCAGCCGACTGGCGGAAGTATAGGTCCTTGTTGGGCAGAATGCCACAAACGTTTATCTTCCCCCGCATATTGGTGAGGCAAGAGGGCAAGCCAGCACGTCCAATCACTGAGGTGTTATGACAAGGTCGACGAAGGTTCTACGGGCTTCCAGTTTGGCGTTGGCTTTGTGGCTCACAGGAGCGGGAGCAAAAGCTCAAGCACCTGCTTCACACCCGCTCCTGACTGGCTACTTCCCGCAATGGGGTTTGTACGACCAGCCGCAATACCTGGTGAAGAATCTGGTGTCTACGCGCGGGGGAGCGATGTTGGACCAAGTGAACTACGCTCAAGGGTTTGTGAAGGATGGTAAGTGTTCCGTGGCGGATCCGAATGCGGACACAAACTATGCCTTCAGCGCGGCGCAGAGCGTTGACGGTGTTGCCGATGCTGCCGGACAGACGCTCAAAGGTAACTTCAACCAGTTGCTGAAGCTCAAGCGCCGCTATCCGAGGCTAAAGCTGGTGCTCTCGCTGGAAGGTCGAGCAAGCGACTTTGCGGCAGATGCTGCACCTGAGAGTCGAGCAGCGTTTGTGGCTTCGTGTGTGGATCTCTGGGTCAAAGGTCATGTCGCGCAGGATGTGTCGATTGGCTCGCTGTTCGACGGAATCGACATCGACTGGGAGTTTCCTCGGGGTGAAGATGCAGAGAACTTCGTGGAGCTGCTGAAGGAGTTCAGAGGACAGATGGATGCAGCGCGATCGGGGATGTTGCTGAACATTGCAGTTGGGCCAAGTCCGCGAATGGTTGGTGGTGCGAATATGGCGATTGTTGCGGGCCTTGTGGATCAGGTTGGACTGATGACGTATGACTTTACTGGACCTTGGGTGAAACGCACTGGATTTGTCTCCGCGCTTTCAGGGGATGTTGGAAGCGGGACAGTGACAAGGACTGTTGAAGCGTACAAAGCTGCGGGAGTTCCGGCGCAGAAGCTGATGGTTGGAGTTCCGTTCTACGGTTATGGCTGGCGAAAGGTGCTTGAGGACAATAACGGGTTGTTCCAGGAAGGAGAGCCGATTCGGGGCGATCGGCCGTTTCGGGAGATCGAAGGGATGATCTCGGATTCGACGGTTTACCGCGATAAGGAGTCGCAAGCGCCTTGGCTGTTCGATGGAGACGCTTTCTGGACGTATGAAGACGCGGTTTCGGTGCGAGCAAAGGCCGATTACGCGGTTGAGAACGGTCTTGGTGGTGTGATGATCTGGGAGTTGGGCGAGGATGCTGTGAATGGGACGTTGCTGAAGGCGGCTTACGATGGCTTGCGCGGAACGACGCTGACCTCAAGAGTCTCTGCGACCTCGGTAGTGAGTCGTTAATGCGCCAGCAGCTTTCGGGCTCTATGCTTGGTTGTGTTTGCCGAGGAGAGAACGATGCGTTTTGCTGGTGTGAGTTTGTCGCTTGGACTGCTTGTGACTGTTCCTCTTGCCGCGCAGGATCGTGCGCGCGCGGCGCAAGATGCTGCGGTTCGGATCAACCAGGTTCAGGTAATTGGGACGCATAACAGCTATCACGCGGGGTTTGCTCCGAGCGAAGCTGCGATTATCCGGGAGAAGAATCGCGAGGCGTTCGAAGGGCTCGATTACTCGCATCCACCGCTTGATCAGCAGCTTTCCGCCGGAGTTCGACAGCTTGAGATCGATGTCTATGCGGACGCGAAAGGAGGTCGATTCGCGCATCCGGAGATTACAGGTTGGACTTCTGCCGCGAAGCTTCCCGCAGATCCGGAGCTTGATCCGAAGCATGAGCTTGATGCACCTGGATTCAAGGTGATGCATGTTGTCGGTGTCGATCAGCGCAGTTCGTGTCTGACATTTGTGAGCTGTTTGCGAGTTGTTCGGAGCTGGTCGCAAGCGCATCCGCAGCATCTGCCGATTTTTTTGTTGATCGAGACGAAATACGACAAGCCGAAGGCCACACCACGGGCGGGGGCGGTCGAGGAGGAGGCGTTTACTCCGGCGGTCTTCGATGCGCTCGATGTGGAGATTCGCTCGGTGTTTCCGGCCGGCGAAATTGTTACGCCGGATCAGGTGAGGGGCGACCATAACACGCTGCCCGAGGCTATTCGCGCGGGAGGTTGGCCCACGCTTGCGGAGGCGCGGGGCAAGGTGGTGTTTCTGATGGATCAGGCTTCAATGTCTTCGGTGTACACGGAAGGCCACACGGCCCTGCGCGGACGCATTTTGTTTACCAATGCGGAGCCGGGCACGGCGGATGCGGCGTTTGTGGAGCGGAACAGCGGGACGGCGGCGGAGATCGGTGCGCTGGTGAAGCAAGGGTACCTGGTCCGCACGCGGACGGACGAGCCGACCGGAGACGCGCGCACGAACAATACGGTGAAGCGGGAGCAGGCGCTGGGGTCCGGCGCGCAGATGCTCTCGACAGACTACCCGGAGAACGAGCCGGCGCGCTGGGAAGGGCACTACCATGTGGAGCTTCCCGAGCACCGGTACTTCCGGTGCGACCCGGCGAATGCGCCCGCGGGCTGCAAGGATGAACTGCTGGAGCCGTAGATGGGATCAAAGCGTAACTTCGGCGGCTGAAGTTGCAGACTGGAGCGCGTTTGCCTGGCACGGCTGGAGCCGTGCCCCTGAGAAAACTGAACTGCTGTTGATTACACAAGTTTCTCAGTGGGCACCTTCCGGGGCCTTACCGGGTTTGACCTTTTTGAAGAGCCAGACGACGGCGACACAGACGAAGCAGAGCAGCGAGAGCGAGCGGAAGACATCCACGAAGGCCCAGAGGGCGGCCTGACGCTGGAGCTCGCGGTAGAGCTGGGCCTGGGCAGCGGAGAGCGAGTTGGCGCTCCCAAAGTAGCCGGATAGGGATTGCTGCAGGTCGCGAAGAGAGTTCTGGAAGACGTGGCCGGTTAGGGGGACCGAGTTGATGATCTCGTTCTGGTGGACGTCAGTGTGGCGGGTGAGCAGGGTCTGGGCGACGGAGATGCCAATGGAGCCCCCTACGTTGCGCATAAGGTTGAAGAGGCCGGAGGCGTTGCCTATCTGCTTGTTATCGAGCGTGCCGTAGGCGGCGGTGGAGATGGGGACGAAGACGAAGGACAAGGCGAAGCCGGTGATGAGGATCGGCAGCAGAAGGGTGGTGGGGGAGATGTCGAGGGTGACGTTGCCGAAGTAGAGGGTAGTAAGGCCGAAGGTGAAGAAGCCGAAGGTAAGGAGAAGCCGAGGGTCTACCTTGTTGGACAGGAAGCCAATGACAGGCATGCCGCAGATGGCTCCCATACCGCGAGGAGCGACGGCGACTCCGGCGGTGAAGGCGGTGTAGCCGAGAAGCTCCTGGTAGAAGAGGGGCAGGATCGTGGTGGTGGAGTAGATGGCGACGCCGAAGAGGAAGATGAGGGCCGAGCCGATGGCGAAGTTACGGTCCTTGAGGACTTTGAGGTCGACCAGGGTGTCCTTGTGGAACCAGGAGTGATAGACGAAGTAGACGAAGGCAAGGACCATGGCGACGGCGGCCCAGCGAATCCAGACGGCACCGAACCAGTCGACCTCCTGCCCCTTATCGAGGATGACCTGCAGGGCTCCGGTCCAGATGATGAGGGCGGCGAGGCCGTAGCGGTCGAGCGGGGCGACCTTGGCCTTGGAGATGTAGGGTGGATCCTTGATGAAGCGATTGATCATGAAGAGGGCCATGAGGCCGATGGGGATGTTGATGTAGAAGGCGTAGCGCCACGAGTAGGTGTCAGTGAGCCAGCCGCCAAGGGTGGGGCCGAGGACGGGGGCGACGACGACGCCGAAGGCGAAGACGGCCATGGCGGCTCCGCGTTTGGCGGGCGGAAAGGACTCCAGCAGGATGGCCTGGGAGAGAGGCTGAAGGGCTCCTCCGCCGGCACCCTGAACGACACGGGCGAGGAGCATGAGGGGCAGGGTGGGGGCGGCGCCGCAGCAGAAGCTGGCAACGGTGAAGATGGCCACGCAGGACATGAGGAAGCGCTTGCGGCCGAAGCGGAGTGAGCACCAGTTGCTTGCCGGGAGGACGATGGCGTTGGCGACGAGATAGCTGGTGAGCACCCAGGTGGCTTCGTCGGTGGTGGCGGAGAGGGAGCCGGCGATATAAGGGAGCGCGACGGCGGCGATGGAGGTGTCCAGCACCTCCATGAAGGTAGCGAGCATGACCGAGGCGGCGATGAGCCAGGGGTTGACGCCGGCGGCGACCTGGGCGCTCTGGTCTGGCGGTGCGGTTGCGGTTGCTGCCATGCTGAACGGCCTCCCCTGGGCTTGAATCGGTTGTCTGGCGGGGGGTGTCCCCCCTATTCTTCGCGCCTAAGTCCTCTGCCAACAATGACTTACACGCAGTGGTCCTTGGTAAAGTATTCAAAACAAACGACTTATTGCTAACATAGTCAAAAGAGACGACTTAGATCACGATGAAAGCAGAGGGGCCGCCAATCCAAGGGTTTCGGGCTGGTGGTGCTGCGATCTCCTGCGATGGTTGATTCCATTCTAACGGTTTGAGGATAACTGCTACGCCAACTATATTCCCCTTCGATTGAACAAGTTACGGGTTCTGGGGGGTTGACAGAAAAAACAAGTTAAACACGAGGGATTGGATGCGGGAGCAGGGCCCGGAGGTGCGTTGGAGCGGGTGCGAGCGCTTCTGTGTGTGCTTATGATGTGGGCTTGCCTGCGCTGATTGCGGTGACCAGCAGACCTGAGTGCCTGTAAGCGACGTGGAGCTGCGGATCTCGCTGAAGGGAGTGACAAGCCCAAGGCTTCGAGGTGGCCTATGGGGTGGCGGTGAGACTCCAGAGTCGACCGGAGGATGTAGTAAGGATGGAGTTGAGAGACCATCCTGGGATGGCGGGCGGGAGTGCGGAGAGTTCGGTCCAGAGGAAATCAACGCGGTAGCGTCGGAGCTGGGTGGGCAGGTCAAGGGTCTGGTAC
>CAXUNW010000105.1:0-8547 GCA_964252505.1 uncultured Acidobacteriaceae bacterium | reverse complement strand
CCTCCACGGTCCCAGAGTCCTCTTCATCCTCCGCGAGCCCTCCGAGATCGGCCCCCTGGCCCTCCCACGCGAAGCCATGCTCAAAGCGGAACGCGTCGCCCCCCGCGAGTGGACCGTCTCCACGCCCACCGGGACCCGCCGCCTCGTCCCCTTCACCGACATCGGCGACCATACCTACACCACCTACGTCACCGCCACCTGAGTCCGCTTCGAGCGCCCCTTGCCCTTCGCATTGTTCTCCACCCGCACCTTCCAGGCCGTCGTCAGCGCCCCCGTCATCACCGCCTCGTCCGCCGCTGCCAACCGCAGATGTGTCATTCCCATCCTTCCCCAGCCTCCCTTGATGGGCACAAACACGTCCGGCCGATCCCCCACAAACAGCGCCTGCCGCGCAACATCCAACATCAGGTTGCCATACCCCTCCTTCACCGACGCAAGCGTTGCAAAGATCCTTCCGCCCACGCGAAAGTCCGCCGCACCCATGTGCGCCCCCTCTTCTGCCCCTGGCAAACTCAACGCAATCCTGCGAAAATCCATCTCCGTCATGCCATCTCCTTCAGAGTCCGGTTGGTTGATGAGTCACCGTCTCTCCCCGCCCTCTTGTATCGCGTCTCGCCGCACTCGACCAACCGGCAGAATGGCCGCTAGAATGACGATCTTAGGTCTCTTCGGGAAGAGGAGGGTCGTGCCTCATGAGAGCATTCTGGGTCATCTGCCTGTTATTGGGGTCGCTTCGGGCAAACAGCCAAACCTCCTCGCCTGCCGAAGCCCCCGCATCCGATCAGCCCATCACCACCCTCAAGGTCGCCACCCGCGTCGTCGAGGTCTCCGCCGTCGTCCGCGGTAAAGACGGCGAGCCCCACGGAGGACTCACCAAGGACGACTTCCTCCTCCGGGAAGATGGCCAGGACGAGCCTATCCGGTACTTCTCCCAGGGCTCGGATCTTCCCCTCACGCTTGCCCTCCTCGTCGACACCAGCGGCAGCCAGCGTACCTTCATCGGTGACGAGTCCCTCGCCAGCGACATCTTCTTCGAAAGCATGCTCGGCCGCAAGGAAGACCGAGCCATGCTCGTTCAGTTCGACACCTCCGTCCTCCAGCTCAAAAGCCTCACCCCATCCGCCAACGCCCTCCATCTCGCCCTCCTCGGCCTCAGCTCCCATCCCGCCACCAGCGGCGGAACCCTGCTCCACGACGCCGTCTACGCCGTCTCCCGCGAGGTTCTGGCCAGGGAGTCGGGTCGCAAAGCCATCGTCATCCTCTCCGATGGCGGCGATAACGGTAGCCGCCACTCCCTCGCCGAGGCCATTGAGCAGGCCCAGCGCGCCGATGTCCAGGTCTACTCCATCCTCTACAGCCTCGCCGATATGCTCGGCGGCCAGTATGGCAACCGCCCCCTCGGCCCCGACCCAGGAATCACCACTCTCCAAAAGCTCTCCGGCACCACCGGAGGCCGCGTCTTCACCGTCTCGCGCACCATGGGCCTCCGCGAAATCTTCGCCCAAATCGCCCAGGACCTCCGTCTTCAGTACGAGCTTGGCTATACGCCGCCCCCCGGTCTCCAGCCGAACACCTACCACAAGCTCGATGTCCGCATGAAAGACAAGAAGCTTTCCGTGCAGGCCCGCAAAGGCTTTTTCGCGCAACCCTGATGTATCCTCCTGCGTTTCTCCGCAAATTTGCCTGTCAAGCCCCCTTAACGCCTAACTTGTTCATTCCATTGACAATAAACTTGGCACAGCAGTTGTCCCCGTCCGGTAAAATCAAAGCTATGGATGGATAACCAAGAACGCGCCGCTGCACCTGGCTCGAACCAGAGCGATCATCGGGGTTGCAAAAAGCCTCAAAACGAAAGCTAAGTGGTTCATTTTGAGGACTTTAGCGGTAAGCTCAATGTTTTGAGCACTTTAGGGTTCTAACCTGAGCGTAACTGCTTGTAAATAAACGATTTACCCGTGAAGACCCTGGGGGGGGGGTACCCCCCGGCAGTCGGAAAACCTATGCCACTGATCACGCTTGAAGAGATCCGCGCCGCGCAGACCCGCATCGCCGCAACCGCGGTGCGTACCCCGCTCCCGCGCCTCCAGCGCGCCCGCCTCCGCATGGCCCGCCACCCGGAGCCTGCCTGGGATATCTACCTCAAGGATGAGTCCGCCCAGCCGATTGGCTCCTTCAAGCTGCGCGGAGCCTACAACCGCATCGCCCTCCTCGCCGAGCGGGACTCCGCCGCCCTCCGCCGCGGCGTTATCACCTACTCCAGCGGCAACCACGCCCAGGGAGTTGCTTACGCGGCTCGCGCCCTCGGTGCCAAGGCCGTCATCGTCATGCCGGACAACGCGCCGCCCGTAAAAATTGAAGCGACACGCGCCCTCGGAGCAGAAATCGTCTTCGTCGGCTCAGCAAGCGTCGAACGCAGGCTCAAAGCGGAATCGCTCGCCGCGGAACATGGCTATACCATCGTTCCGCCCTACGACGATCCAGCCATCATCGCCGGTCAGGCAACCTGCGGGGTCGAGCTCCTCGAGCAACTCGCCATCACCGAGGCCAACGCATCCGATCTTCTCGTCCTCTCTCCAGTCTCCGGAGGTGGTCTGCTGAGCGGGACAGCAACCGCCATCAAACTCCTTTCGCCCGGCACAAAGGTCTGGGGCGTCGAACCCGAGCTTGCCGCCGATGCCAAAGAGTCCTTTGACACCCGAACCCTTACCGAATGGCCTGCCGCGAAGACCACCCGAACTCTCGGCGACGGACTTCGCACCCAGTCTCTCGGACAGCTCAACTTCGAGCACATCCTTGCCTTTGTCGATGGCATCGTCACCGTCACCGAGGCGGAGATCCTTGCCGCAATGCGGGTCTGCCTCGCCTGCACCAACCTCGTTCCCGAGCCTTCCGGGGCAGTCACGCTCGCAGCCGCGCTCTACCACGCGCACGAGCTTCCTCCTGCCCGCAAAGTCGCCGCCATCCTCAGCGGAGGCAACCTCGATCCCGCGCTGAAAGCCCAGCTCCTCGCCGAGATCGCCCAGCCAGACGCAGATCTGCATAACGCTGCGATAGCGAGCGTCTAACCCACATGCTTCCAGCCACCTCGTCTCGCCTCGCGCTGCTGCTGTTCGCCGCTTTGCCAACACTTCTCTACGCACAGAAAGCTCCTCGGAACGACACACGCTCCGGTTACGATCGCTCCGCCCGCGCGACGCTGCTCCATCCTGCTAACGTCTACGTTGCGCCCGATGTCGACTCGCAACGCGCTGCGCTCGTCAATCCCGGACACGAAGTCGTCATCGCCGAGCGTTCCGGCCCATGGGTCAGAGTCTTCGCCAACACGGATATCAAGGACGCGCAAAGCGACCGCGACGAGCCAGAGTTCAACGACGAGGATCCAACGCCCGCTTCAGGCTGGATCAAGGATAAGGGCATCGTGACTCCCTCCACGCCGAACGGAGACGCAATCCTCTTCGGCGCAGCCGCCAACCTGGAAGCGCAGGCCGCGGAGCCACACGCTCCCGTCGACGCCGCCTCGGAAGCTCATCTCCTCTATCGCCGAGCCGCAACCTACTTTCCCCAGTCTCCGCTTGCCGCGGAAGCCGCGTGGCGCTCAGCCGACATTCGCTGGCAGATCGACCGCCGCGATCAGTCGACGCTGCCTTCGGCCAAGGAGCAGGATGCGAGTCTCCGTCCAGCTCTGTTCGACGGCGAGCTGAAGCGTGTCATCAAGGCCTTCCCAAATACGCCGCAAGCCGCCAAGGCCGCCTTCGAGCTGATCGACAACAAGCTCTGCGGCGACTGGCAAGGCCTCCCGAAGTGCCCGGAACTCGAGTCCACCCTATACGAGAAATACGCAACCCAGTTTCCCGGAGGCCCACGCAGCGCCGAAGCCCTCTATAACGCGGTCTGGCGCCAGGGCTCCTTGGTGTCAATGTATGAGGTAGAGGAGAACCACAAGAAGTCCTCCGCTGCGGCTGCCCACACGCAAAAGCTGGCGGAGCAGGTAAGAGCGCAATACCCGCAGTCCGATTTCACTGCCCGTGCCGAGTCGATCGCCTATCGCGTTCAGCAGCAGATCCCCGTTTACGGCAACGACCGCGAGTAGGCCGAGGACGAAGAGACGCCCCTGCTTGACATCAGCAGGGGCGTCTCTCCATACCAAAGCCCTCAGAAGAGGATCTTGAGAGCGAACTGAGTGTTGAACGGCTCGCCGGGACCGATGCCGGGCGCCCCATTGTAGTAGCCGATGGTGGAGGTAATGGTGCCGAAGGCGGACCCATCAGCTATGGAGTTGTCCGGCGGGGCAAGGTTGGCGCGGTTGAACAGGTTGAACATCTCGGCACGTAGCTGCGTGGTTACGTTGTGGCCGAGAATCTCAAACTTGTTGTTCTTGAAGACGGACAGGTCAATATCTCCGTAGCCGGGAGCGTTGAGTTGGTTGCGCCGCATGGATCCGAAAGAGAAGCCACTTGGGTTGGCGAAGGCTCCCGAAGTGATCCACTGTACCTCACCATTGACGATCGACTTGCTGGCTCCCGTGTACGGATTGACACCGGTCAGGTTGACCCGGTCCTCACCCTCTCCGGTTCCAGAGGTATCGTTGCCGGTGTAGATGGTGTAAGGCTGTCCTGAGTGGAAGGTAAGCAACGAGTTGAGCTGCCAGCCATTGGCGAGAGCCTTGAACCGCGAGCCTTCAGGCAGGTCGTACGTCAGATAGCTGGTGAAGGCATGGCGGGTGTCGTAGTCCATGTTGCCGTAGTCAGCCTTCGGATTGAGCGAGTTGGTGATGTTGGCGTTCCGGTACTGCGTGAGGATGTCTAGGCCATGAGCCCATGTGTAGGAGAACTGGCTGCTGAGATGGTGGTAGTGGGTCGTCTTGAGCGTGGTTTGGAGTGAGTTGTAGTTGGAGGTGCCAATGGAAGCTACCTCGTTGATGGTGCCGTAGTTCGGGAAGCGGGTGCCATATGGCCGGGTGGCATTCTGCGCGGCCGTCCCAAGGTTAGTAGTGCCGAGCGCAGCCTGGTTGATGTCGTGGTTCGAGAGAAGCTTGCGTGACTGCGAACCGACATAACCAATGGTGAAGATCGCGTTACTGCTGATGCTCTTTTCAATGTTCAGGTTGAAGTTGAAGGTGTAAGCGGGGCGAAGGTTGGGACTGATCGAGAAGAGGTTGTAGTTGGTGGCAGAGTTATATGCCGTCGTTACCGGGAACAGGAGCTTACCAGGCGTGATGACGGTGTTCGTGGCCGAAAGGCTGGAGACTGGAGAAGGCCCGCCAGGGTTGGACTCAGCGCCGGATGCACCTCCATTTGGAGGACGATTATCCAGGAAGGGGTTCAGGTTGGGCTGATCGAAAAACATGCCCAGGCCACCTCGTAGAACAAGTCCAGGCGCCGCTTCGGGCTGATATGCAAAGCCTACTCGTGGCGCAAAGTCGTAGGGTGTCTTTGGATAAAGGCTGTCGATCTGCATGCCCTGAAAGACAAGACCATTGACGGCCGCAGAGTTATCCGGTCGGAAGACAGACAAGTCTTGTGTGCCGTCGTGCATTGCCGGCAGATAGTCGTAGCGGACCCCAAAGTTCAGGTTTAGGTGCGGGGTAAGCTGTAACGCATCACCGACCGATCCCGAGAAGTTGTTGACGTAGACCTCACGCTCGGTGTTGCCGCGGACGATCTGAGCCTGCTGAGTGCAACCTGCAAGGAAGTCGGCAAGCGCCAGGATCTGCGAGCCATTCGCTTGTGCCGCGACCTTGGCAACATACGCGGCCTGAGCCGCCGTAGGTGGCGTCCCGGAGGTTCCCGCCGCATTGATGTACCCGTACTGCTGCCCGCATGGAGTGGACTGATAACCAGTCGGGTTGGCCGCGGTGGGGGCGCTGTAGCCCCAAGGACCCTGTGTTCCAGGGAAGGAGAAGTTGCCGCGGGTCTTACGATGGTAGAACTCATTCACGTAGCCGCGCCGGAACTCGCCGGAGAAGCGAATCTGGTGCTTCCCGAGCGTGAGTGAGGCCGTGTCGGAGACCTGGCCGGTGACGTCATTCCGACCTGAGGGCGGCGTGGCATTCTGGAGGTTGTCAAAGCCGGTGATCTTGATGCCGGGCGCACCGGCGAGCAAGGGCTGGGCAGCGCCGGTATTGAAACCGAACGAGATGGGATTGATGTTGTGGTTTGCGTCAAAGAAGATTTGATTGAAGTAATTGACGCCGAAGAGAAGCTGATTGGAGAGACGAGTATTCAGCGACGAATTGAGAACTGCAGACCAGTTATAGACGTGGATGGGGCCCTGCTCAAAGAAGTACGGGTCCACCGTGCCGACCGGGGCGATCTGGTTGCCCTGACCGCCGAACATGCGTAGAGCTAGGGTGTGCTTGGAGGTGATCGTATAGTCGACCTTACCGACGCCGTTGTAGCTATAGCCGGTGATGGGAGCGGCGCTAGTGTAGTTGTTGGCTGAGTCACAGGCGGAATTTGTAGCGGCGCAGTTAAGGATGGCGCTTGGATAGAAGGACGCGAGCGATGCCGTGGCGACCGTGGTGGGAGATATTCCAAACTGGCTAAGTAAGGCCGACGAATCAGCTTGGAAGGCGGTGGTCGGTTCCGTCGTAGTGGTGGGCGAGGTAATGATGAACTGCTGCTTTTCATAGTTGAAGAAGTAGAAAAGCTTGTCTTTCAAGACAGGGCCACCAAAGCTCACGCCATACTGCTGGTTACGGAGCTTAGACTTCGGAGCTCCATTCGCGAACGGGCTGTTGGCCGAGAAGAGCTCATTACGGTTGAAGTAGTAAAGAGAGCCGTGGATGCTGTTGGTGCCGGACTTGGTCACAACATTGACAAGGCCGCCCGGATTGCGCCCGGCTTCGGCGGTCGACTGAGTCTGCTGGGAGTACTGCTCAATTGAGTCGAGAGGCAGGACGATGCCTGCGATGCCCTCGACGCCGCCCTGATTCACGGCCGGTACATTGTGCCAGAGATCGTTGTTGTCGACACCGTCAATCTGCCAGTTAACCTGATTCGCGCGGGTCCCGTTGACGGAACCGAATCCGCCGGCGGAATAGCCCCCGAAGCCGGGGGCTATGGAGATGAGTTGGGTGAAGTCGCGACCGTTCATCGGCGTGTCGTTGACGACGGCAGAGGAGATGTCCGTGGTTTGGGTGACGGAGGTGGTGTCAAGCGCGACGCCCGCCGCTTGTACCTCGACAATCGTCGAGGACGAGGAGACGGGCAGCGTCACGGGCAGAGTGTATGTGCTGCCGGCGGTGACCGCCACATTGTCCGTCTTGACTGTGGAGAACCCCTGAGAGGACACAGTGACCGAATAGGTGCCAAGGGGGAGATCTTGGAAGAGGAAGCTACCGGAGCTTGTGGTCGGTGAGCTCTTGGTTGCAGCAGTATCGACGTTCAAGATCGTTACTGTAGCATTTGGGACGGTAGCGCCAGTGGAGTCCATTACAGTGCCGTTGATGCCTCCTCGAAAGGTTTGGGCTCCCAGCGGAAGGGCGGCGGTGAGTACCAGCAGAAGTAAGCGAAAGAGGTTGTATAGGTTACGGGCTGCGTTTGGCATGTGTGCTTTCTCCGGAAATGAGGCAAGTGAGGGTATGCCGTCGGCGAGGACGGGTGCGGAAGCCCAAGATGGGGCGCTTACCGGCTGGAACAGGTCTTAGGCCTGCTACTGGGTTGGTGTCTTATCGTGCTTTGGACCGCGAGGGAGCTGCGAAGTCTCGGAGGAGAGGGACGTGAGCGCCGGCGTCGTGGACGGCGTATACCAAGTTTGTGGCTGCGGCAAACGGTGCGCCGTTATCACTGAACCCGGGGACAAAGACGGTTTAGAGCCGCCTGTTGAGACATGGATTTGAACCAACGTATCGGCGATCTGTAAATTTTGCAACAACAAAGTGAGATGGACGGGTGGAGACGTACGTTCACTTAGAGCTTCAGTAGCCTGCTGCCTTTCCAAAGTGACGCCGCTGGTCCTGACCGCCGGTTATAGTGCCGGACTTGGGATCGATGGCGATCAACTCGCTATCACCCCAGATCCCGGGGCTCTTCTCGTCGAACTCGCCGGCTCGGTTGACGGTATAACCAGCCGCTTTGAGCTGCTCCGGAGCTCCCTTGGGAAAGGCTTTCTCTACGTCCACCCGATCTGGCAGGTACTGGTGGTGGAAGCGCGGGGCGTCGGCCGCCTGCTGGATGGTGAGACCGTTATCGAGGACGCTGATCAGGTCATTCGCTACGGTGGTGATGATGGTTGAGCCGCCCGGCGAGCCAAGGACCAGCAGGAGCTTGCCGTCCTTGAGGACCATTGTTGGAGTCATCGCGGAAAGAGGACGCTTGCCGGGAGCGATGGCGTTTGCGGGACCCTGGATGAGGCGGAACATGTTTGGAACGCCGATCTTCGAGGTGAAATCGTCCATCTCGTCGTTCAGGGCAAACGCAAGTCCATTTCCAGCCGTGATGCCGGAGCCGAAGAAGCTGTTGAGCGTGTAAGTGCTGGCAGCTGCATTGCCATCTTTATCAACGATTGAAAAATGGGTGGTCTGGGTGGATTCATGAGGTTGGGGGA
>CAXUNW010000104.1:0-8621 GCA_964252505.1 uncultured Acidobacteriaceae bacterium | reverse complement strand
CGCCTGCTGCCCGCCAACGAAACCGACGGGGTTTGCTCCCCTCCACGTCCCTCGCTGCCGCCACCCGCCAAGGCGTACGTCGGAACCGCCGCCGCCCGCGCCAGCTTCTCCGCCTGCAAGTGGTCCAGCCACTTTGCATAGGTCATCGTCGTCCGCGGCGTCAGCATCCGCACCCAAGCCCGGTGCGTCGACTCAGTAAAAAACACTGGAATCCCCAGGCGCCGCGCCAGTACACCTAGGCCCGACACATGATCCTGATGTTCATGCGTGACCAGGATTGCGTTTAGGCTCACTGGGTCTTCGCCCACCAACGCCATGCGCCGCAGAAGCTCACGGCAGGAAAGTCCCGCATCGACCAGCAGCTTGGTTCGCCCCGCCGCGATCACCGTGCCGTTACCCTTCGAGCCCGATGCCAGCACAGTCATGCGCATCTTAGTAAGATACGCTCAGCCCCTGAGGAGAAAAAGACCTGAACCTGGTTCACTGCAAGCTTTACGCTTTGCCCTTGCCGGTCGGACTTCTAGGCCACAAGTGCAGTATTTTCGTACGCTTGGCTGGATTGGGGGCGATCGCATGGTCGAGTGGCGGGATCCGGCTCATCCAAGCTGGAAAAGTTGATCTTCTATGCGGCATCATCCTTAGCGTAGCTTGTAGTCGCTGCTGCCGCCTACAGGAAGATGGCAACACTTTAAGCCTAGCCGCTTCAACTATCAGCCGGAATTCCAAATTGCGACAGGTCTGCTCCGACTGGTTGCATCAGCGACGTACGGAACTGCGTATCGGCTGGAGCGACTCAAGAACACATCCTGCTGACTCTAATGTCGCGGCTGGCGCGTGGAAGCAACGATCAATGAAAATGCTATAAACATCGTCAAAAGTCGGCGATCAGGGTAACGCCGTGGAAGAGCAGTAAGCTTGTGAAACTACACCATATTGCTCAATTTCCGTTAGCGTGCAGGAACGATCTTTTGCATGAGAATGGCGCAGCCAATAGACAGCACCAGAGCCACGGGCATGGCGACTGCACCTACCTTTAGAAATTTCCAGAAGCTCACATCAAGCTTTTCTTTGCGCAACGCGAGCAGCCAGAGAATAGTTGCCAGCGAGCCGGTGATCGAAAGGTTTGGGCCGAGATCGACACCGATCAGAACTGCACTGTTGATGAGTGCGTTTGCATGCGCGGCGTGCAGCGTACCTCCCACGATCAAACCAAGTGGCAGATTGTTGATCATATTGTTTGCGACGGCTACGACGACCCCAACAACCATGGCGGCGACGGCGGGTGCAAGCTGCTCGGCGGCGGCGAGCCAGCCTTGCGTCAGCTTGAGCGCACCGATGCTTTTCACTGCATCCACCATGACAAACAGGCCCGCGACCAGCACCAGCGTTCCCCAGCTAATCTCCCTAGCCAATTTCAAAGGATTGCTTCTGTTCTTAGTCGACACAACAGCAGTGATGAGCAGAGCGGTAAGGCAGGTCGGCAGCCCCAAATCCTTCTTGTGCTCGGAAGCCATTAGCAGAACCGCGATCATGAAGACAAGTCCAGCCAAGACCAGCTTGCCTTCGCTCTTCAGCGGCTCTGCTTCCATCTGAGATCCGATAGTTTCTCTAAGATCTTTACGAAAGATCAACTGAACAACCCCATAGGTGGCGGCGATGGACAGTAAGGAGGGTAAGCCAAAAAACACAAACCACTGGCCGAGAGGCGGCATGCTTTGATGAAACACAAGCAGATTGGCGGGGTTAGAGATGGGAAGCACGAACGAGGCTGCGTTCGCGACCAGCGCGCAGACGAAGAGATAGGGCAATGGTTTAACCTTGGCTTTGCGAATGGCAGTCAGAATTGCAGGTGTGAGTACGACCGCGGTCGCATCGTTCGACATGAAAATTGTGACGATCGTGCCGATGCCAAATACGAGGGTGAACAGGCGAGAACAGGAACCGTTCGCGCTGCGCAGCGCTACGGAGGAAAGCCAATCGAAAACGCCATTTTCCCTCGCCAATTCAGAAAGGAGCATCATGCCGATTAGAAAGAGGTAAACGTCGGAACCGTCCATGAGCGCTCTACCCGCGAGCTTCAACGGAACGAGGCGCAACAACAAAAGTAGCAGTACACCGCCGCTGACCCAGTAGACCTCCGGAAGGTTGTTTGGTCGCACGAGCATGAGCAGTATGCTGATCGCGACAATGAGGGGAAGGACGATGTGGGCGACGTCAGCAGGAAACACTATCACTTCTTTCCGTGTTCGTTTGGCCCAACTGCGTTCCCAGCATGCCGTGTTCGGCCATGCAGCCACGGCATTGTCGAGATCGCATTCCATGCGCACCGGTTGTTGCGACCGCACGCCCATTACCGTCTGAACAGTATCCTAGTCCGGTTGCGCCATTCTTGCTTTCAGCCACGAGAGCGTACTAACGGGTCTACGACCGTCTCCTCTCTCGATCAAGTAGATTTCACCGACCAGCGCGTAGATCGCACGGGTGTGTAATTTCGTAACAAAACTTGGAAGTGGATCCGAAGGACTTCTGCACAGGGGCCAGGATGGAGCTCTTATGGCCTTCAGCAGAGCGTTATCCGCCGCGTGAGGTGACGATTACGGCCGACAGAGAGCCGTGCCTCCAGGAACTTCCAGCTCACTATGCCGTAATTGAGGGTCACTACGGAAAAGCCGACCAGACCTTCTTGAAGCTACCCTGTGGACCGCGTGAGGAGTACAGCGTATAGCCGGCGTCGGCTAGCTCGTTGTAGAGGACTATTCCTGTCCACGATCCCGTGTGCTTTCGCATCAGGTCCCTGAGTTACTGCTTAGTTTTCAGCGGCGCTAGGAAGTTGACCACCGACCGCATCACGATCTCGTCGCGTTGGTTGTAGGTCAGCGTCCGGGTCCGCACAATGCCAAACTCTTTGCGTGACTGCGAGTGTCGCACGCCCAGCACTTCAATCTCGGACCGGATGAAATCGTTCGGCCGCACGGGCTTCGTCCATCGGATCTCCTCGACCCCCGCGCCGATCATGCCGCCCGCAACCGGAACCGCCTGTACTCGCAGCCGCATAACGATCGCCGCCGTCAGCCAGCCGGACGCCGCTAGTCCTTTGAAGAAGCTGACCTCTCCGGCAGCTTCATCGAGGTGAAACGGTTGCGGATCGTACTTGTTTCCAAACTCCTTGATCTCTTCCGCCGTGACGCGCGCCCCACCCACGGACGCGAACTTCTGTCCAACATAAAAATCCTCAAAATATAGATCCTGCATCGTGGGAGTGTCTCCTTTTTCCTCTTCAGGGATAATTGTAGAAGCCGCGGCCAGTCTTGCGGCCGAACCAACCGGCATCAACCATGCGGACCAGCAAGGGGCACGGCCGATACTTCGGGTCGCCATGCCCATCCTGCAGAACGCGCAGAATGTCGAGGCACACATCGAGACCGATAAGATCGGCAAGCCGCAACGGACCCATTGGATGCGCCATGCCGAGTTGGAAGACCTGATCGATCGCCTCTGCCGTCGCGACGCCCTCCATCACGGCAAAGATCGCTTCATTGATCATAGGCATCAGAATGCGGTTGGAGACAAAGCCGGCAGCGTCGTTCACCGCAACCGGAGTCTTCCCCAGCGCGACTGTAAGCGCGTAAACACGGTCAAAGGTTGCCTGTGTGGTCTGCAAGCCGCGGATCACCTCAACCAGCAACATGATAGGAACGGGGTTGAAGAAGTGCATCCCAATCACCTGGCCTGAGCGCGTGGTCTGCGCAGCGAGCCGGGTAATCGAGATTGAGCTGGTGTTGCTGGCGAGGATCGCATCCGGCGGCAGCATGGCGTCAAGCCTTCGAAACAGCTCCGTCTTGACGTCGAGCCGCTCGGTTGCAGCCTCGATGACAAACGAGGTCCCGCTTAGCGAGGTCAAGTCGAGTACAGGTCGGATTCGCGCGCGCGCTGCGACAACTTCAGTCTCGGTCAGCTTGCCTTTCGCAGACTCACGTCCAAGGTTGCGTTCGATTGCCGCAACTCCGCGCTCCAGCGCTGTCTGATCGACCTCGTACAGCAGCACCGGAAAGCCTGAGCGCGCGAACACATGCGCGATCCCACAACCCATCGTTCCCGCGCCGATAACCGCAACACCTGGCCGCTCAGAAGATGCGTCTTCGCTCATCCCGGGAGTTTAGCAGGGACGTGGAGGCAAAGGATGCGCCTCAGCCTATTCGGAGCAGCATGACGCTCACGTTGTCGCGTCCACCAAGCGCGTTTGCTGCATCGATCAAGTTCCGGCACGCAGTGGCTACCGCTTCCTGCTCAGCATGTTCCGGAACCTGCTTGAGAAGGTGTTCAATGGCTGGGTCGGGGAGCTCGCGGCTGAGTCCGTCAGAAGCCAGTAAAACAAGATCACCTGTAGAAACCTCGACCTGCTGGATCTCAGGCTGAACCATACTCCGTGAACCAATCGCGCGAGTGATGACATGTCGCACCGGCGAGAGCTCCGCTTCCTGACGCGTAATGAGCCCAGCGCGGATCTGCTCCTCGACGATGGTGTGGTCGGAGGTCAGAAGGCGCAAGGTGGCGTTCCGGAGGAGATAGCAGCGGCTGTCACCGACATGCGCGATCCACAGCCTCTGCGGGTGATGCTTCTCGGCCTGAGCCTCAAGCAGCGCAGCCACCAGAGTCGTTCCCATGCCTTCCAGATCAGACGTCGCGCGGGCCCTGCGGAAGACAGCGAGGTTTGCCGCACGAACTGCCTCCGCAAGCCGCGTCTTCGCCGAACCCGCTCCAGAGGCTGCATCCAGATGCTGGAGGAAGGTCTGGACTGCCAGATGACTCGCAACCTCACCGGCCGCTGCGCCTCCCATGCCATCGCACACCACAAAGGCGCATGAGGCCAGCGAAGCGCCGCAGCAATCCTCGTTGCTCCTGCGCAGAAGACCTGTGTGCGTGTTCTGGGAGAAGGTAAGACCGGCAACGCCGGCAGATCGATCATCCATAGCAAGTAGGTGAGCCGAAGGCAACGATACACGTTCAAACCTGAGGGACAAAGCGGCTTGAGGTGGGCTTCCGCGTCCAGAAGCTGCGATAAACCCCTTCTGGGAAGACCTGATGCCTTCAGGCTGCCGTTGCGCCTGGCAAAGGTGCTGGCGAAGCAGCTCTCTGCGCATCGACCACGGATTGAGCGGGGTCAAAGCGGGGACAAGTTCCGCGGACGAGAAGACGATAAGGCAAGGCTAGAATGAGGATGATGCGATACCTCCTTGCCTTGTTGGCGTTTGCGGGCCTGTTCGTCAGCGTGCTGGCATTGCGCGTGCACAACATGGATCCTGGTTTGGCTCCTCCCTGTGCGGTTACAGAGCACTGGGACTGCGGTGCGGTGAATCACAGCCGGTTTGCGGACTTTCCGCCGCGAGGGTTCGACGAAGCGCCAAACTCTGGCAAGATCCACATTCCTGTCGCTGTGATCGGCATTGCGGGTTACAGCCTGATGCTGATGCTTGCGCTTGCAGGACGTCTTCGATGGGTTCGGGAGCTGGCGCTTGCGGGCTTCATGGCTGCTGGCTTTCTCACGTACCTTGAAGCGTATGTGCTGGAGAAGTGGTGTATTTACTGCGTGTGGTCGCAAGCCATTGTGACGGCAGTGCTGCTTGCGGCGGTCATTGCGGTCTGGATGAACTCGCGCGAACGACTCAACTATCGCACACAATAAGAGGAGCAAACGCTGATGTGGCCCAAGATGCTGATCGAGCTGCTTCCGCACCTGTCGCGTCTGGTGCCTATGTGGGACAAGTTCTTCTCCTCCAAAGCTGCCAATGACAAGGCGATCGAAGCCAGACTCGCGGCCATGTCGACTGCATCTGAAGGGTTGCAGCAGAGCATCGGCGAGATGGCTGCTGCGCATGCGACACTTTACCGGCAGATTCAGGAGCATCGGGCGGAAGCGACCACGCAGATCGCGGCGCTCGAGCAAGAGGTGCAGTTCGCGCGCATCGTGACCGAGCGACTTGATGCAGCTGTTCGGCAGGCTGAAGGCAAGGTCTCGGCTCTGACAGCGTGGCTGAAGGGAGGCTTGCTTGCGGTGGGCGCGTTGCTGGTGGTTGTGCTGGTGCTTCTAGCCGATCTGCTGCATCGCAGCTAGCGCAAGCGTAGAATCTTGCTATGGGAATCAGCCGCGCTCAAGCCCTGGATTGCTTCAACTCAGACGACCTAATCGGGATTGGCATGGAAGCAGATGCGATCCGCAGGCGATTGCATCCCGAAGGTGTTGTGAGCTATGTCATCGACCGGAACATCAACTACACGAATTTCTGCACGGAATATTGCACGTTCTGCGCGTTTTACCGTCCGTTGAAGGGCAAGATGGCTGCGGAAGGCTATTTGCTGGACTTCGACACGATTTATGAAAAGATCCGCGAGACGGTGGCGATGGGGGGGACGGGGGTGCTGATGCAGGGCGGCATTCACCCGGACCTGAAGATCGACTGGTTCGAGAGGCTGTTCCGGGGGATCAAGGAGCGCTTTCCGAACATCTGGCTGCACTGCCTTTCGGCATCCGAGATCCTGGCGATTGCGGAGTACTCCGCGATCACGCTGCGAGACACGATCCTGCGGCTGCGCGACGCGGGGCTGGATTCGATCCCCGGAGGGGGCGCGGAGATCCTCGACGATGAGGTTCGCCACCGCATCGCGCGGCTGAAGTGCAAGACGCAGGACTGGGTGGATGTTCACCGGACGGCACATGCGCTGGGCATGAGGACGACGGCCACGATGATGTTCGGCGTGGGCGAGACCATGGAGCAGCGGGTGAACCACTTCGAGGTTGTCCGTGCGCTGCAGGAAGAGACGGGCGGCTTTACGGCCTTTATTCCCTGGAGCTTCCAGCCGAACAACACGGCGTTGGGCGGTCGCGGCTGGGACGAAGCGACGTCAGTTGAGTACCTGAAGACGTTGGCGATCAGCCGGATGATGCTGGACAACATTGAGAACGTGCAGTCGAGCTGGGTGACCCAGGGGCTGAAGGTTCTGCAGATGGGGCTGCGTTTCGGGGGCAACGACGTAGGCTCAGTGATGCTCGAGGAGAACGTCGTGAAGGCCGCCGGGACGGCGAACACAACGACCGAAGAGGAACTGCGACGCATCATCCGCGATGCGGGCTTCAAGCCGGTGCAGCGAGATACTCTTTACCGCACGATGTTCCTGAACTGAGCGCAAGCGGCCGGGTTGGGTGAAGGTGCGGTCCGCAGGGGGGTGCCCCCCCCGTTGCTGGCGCGTAAGTTCCCTGGAATGATACGGTTACGGTGCGCAATCCCTCCTAAAGTCCTCATTCTACACGGGTTACGGCTAAAGTGGTCAAAACAAAGGAGAAAGGCGGTTGCTTCGAGACGATCACTCGAAGCTGCCACCTCCCTGCGTTGTTTTTGTTTTTTGCGGTAGCTTTGATTATAGCTTGTTGGGCATATCTGCTACGCCACTATAACTCGTTGTATCGAAACGACTTCTACGATTTACCCCTTGACAAATTTCAGGCGCGCCGCCTGGGCGGGGGTATGGAGAGGTCATGCTTTGAAGGCAGGCGCGGCTACGGGTTCATGACGCGGCGAAGGGTGTCTGCGGCGCTTTCGGGGGTGATGTCGCGCTGAGGGGAGCCGAGGAGCTCGAAGCCGACCATGAACTTGCGCACGGTGGCGGAACGGAGGAGCGGCGGGAAGAAGTGGGCGTGGAGAGTCCACTCAGGGTGCGGTGCGTTATCCGCGGGAGCGGGGTGGAAGCCCATGGAATAGGGGAAGGGTGTATCGAAGACGCGGTTGTAGCCGGCGGTGACGGTTTTGAGCATGGCGGCGAGGGTCTCGCGGGCGGGGGCGTTGAGCTCGCGGAGGGTGGCGACGGGGCTGCGGGGCAGAAGCATGACCTCAAAGGGCCAGACGGCCCAGAAGGGTACAAGGGCGACCCAGCCGTCATTTTCCGCGACGATGCGCTCGGCCTGGGCGAGCTCGAGGCGGAGGTAGTCTGCGAGGAGGGGCACGCCTTTTTGGGCGAGATAGGCCTGCTGGGCGGCGTGCTCGGCGGCGGACTCATTGGGGACGTGCTCGGTGGCCCAGATTTGCCCATGGGGGTGCGGGTTGCTGGCCCCCATCATGGCTCCGCGATTTTCGAAGATCTGGACATAGCCGATCTCCGGGCGGGCGGCGAGCTCAGCCTCCAGCGCGGCCCAGACGTCGACGACACGGCGGATGGCGGCGGGCTCCATGGTGGCAAGGGTGAGGTCGTGGCGAGGATCGAAGCAGAGGACACGGCAGACGCCGCGCTCTGTGGCAGCCCGGAGGAGACCTGCCTGGTCGACGTCGATAGCGGCGGTAGGCACGTCCGCCTTGAGGGCGGCGTAGTCGTTCTCGAAGACGAAGGTTTCAGTGTAGTGGGGGGTCTGGTGGCCGCCGGCGCGCATGTTGCCTGGGCAGAGATAGCAGGCGTGATCGTACTGGAGCGCGGCGACGGCGCTTTTTTCCTCCGTCTGGCCCTGCCAGGGGCGCTGGGTGCGGTTTGGCGAGACGAGGACCCACTCGCGCCGGAGCGGATTCCAGCGGCGGTGGGGGGACTGGGTGAAGAGGTCCTGCATGGGGGGTGCTCCTGGAAAGCTAGGGTGCGTAGGG
>CAXUNW010000103.1:0-8677 GCA_964252505.1 uncultured Acidobacteriaceae bacterium | reverse complement strand
ACTTCCCGCGACATGCTCAGATCCTTCTTGCCCCGCTTCCGTCACGCCGCGCGCGTTCGGGTTCCGGTCAGGATGGTACTGCATGGCCAGCTTCCGATAGCTCGCCTTCAACTCCTGCTCGCTCGCGCCCTTGGAAACTCCCAATACCTCGTAAAAATCGGTCTTCGTCACGTTTGCCGTAGCCATCCCCCGAAATCTCTCCCTCTCCGTTACTCCGCCACCTGCGCGCTGTTTGAAGCGATTCGAACCAGCGCCGGCCGCAACAGCTTCTCCCGAATCCGGTAGCCGCGCCGAATCTCTTCAAGCACCTGATGGTCGGGAAACTCCGCTGTTTCGATGCTCCCCAAAGCCTCGTGGATGCGAGGGTCGAACTGTGCGCCGACGGATTCAACCGCCTGCACATTCAGCCCCTTCAACGCATCATCCATCTGCTTCAAAATCAACTCGACACCGTGACGCAGCTGCTCCACACTTCCACTCGCCTTGATCGCCAGCTGGAAGTTGTCCATAACCCCGAGAAACGGCTCAACTGTCGCCGAAACCGTGTAGTCCCGCACATCCTGACGTTCCTTCGCCTCGCGCTTGCGGAAGTTGTCGAACTCAGCCTGCAACCGAACGAGACGATCCATGATCTGGTCCCGCTCTCCCTTCAACTGCGCGATCTCGGCGTGTGTTCCACTTCCCGCGACATGCTCAGATCCTTCTTGCCCCGCTTCCGTCACGCCGCGCGCGCTCGCATCTGCGCTCGTTCCCGCCATCTGATCGCTCAGCTCATCCACCATCGTCTCGCGGCCTTCCATCTCATCCTCCATCGTCTGCTCAGTGACCTCTCTATTGTTGCCGACTCCCGCCCAACGCGCGACTTTGTCCCAGCCCGTCATCTCCGCCATCCCAACCACCAGCCGTTCTACCGGCTCGTCTCCGGAGCTTGCAACATCCGGTCGAACACCTGAGCCATGTACGAAACCGCATTCATCGTATCTTCGTAACGCATCCGTTTCGGACCAATCACACCAACCGTCCCGCGATTCTCACCCTGCATCCTCGCTTGCGCCGCAACCAGCACCAAACCAGCCATCTCCGGAGCTTGCGCCTCAAGGTCGAACACGACACGCACGCTCTCCTGTCGCGCATCGATGTAGGCATTCAGCAGCTCGACCAGCCGTTCCTTCGCCTCAAGCGCAGCCAGCAACTCCCGCAGACGCGCCGCATCTTCTCCCGCCATCTGCATGCCGATCAGGTTCGCCACTCCCTCCACATATACCGTCTGACCGGAGCGAACTCCCTCCGGAACAGCCTTTGCCCAGAGCAGACGCGCCTCGAGCATCTGCAGATACTCACTCCGTTCTCCCTCTACCCTTCGTGCCAGCTCTTCACGGATCGCTTCCAGGTTCCAGCCCCGAAAGCGCTCGTTCAGGAACCGCGATGCCGTCTCAAGCGCCAGCGAACTCAGGTTCTTGTCCATGGCTAGAACTCTGTCTCGAACCTGGCCACTCTGCGTGACCAGAACGGCCAGCACACGCGCCTCCGCAAGCCGCGAGAAGTGGATGTGCTCGAGCGTGTCAACCCGCTCGACCGCGGCAGTCACCGCAAGCCCAACGCCGCTCGAAAGCGTGGCAAGCACGTGCGAGGTCCGCTCCAGAACCTGCTGCGTTCCCGCAACTCCGGCAAACTTCCGGTCGATCTGCGACCGCGAACTCTCCGACAGACCCACTAAACCGCCCTCTGAACCTGCTCCATGCCGCAGCTGCTCGACATACATCCGGAACGCGCGCGCAGTCGGAATGCGCCCAGCAGAGGTATGAGGCTGCTCCAGCAAACCTTCCTCAGCCAATTCGGCCATCTCGTTGCGCACCGTCGCAGCGCTTAGCCCGAGACCAAGACCACTCGTCAACGCCGCGGCAATCGTTCCTGAGCCCACAGGCTCGCCCGTCTCGATATAGCTCTCGACGATCGCCGTCAGGATCAGCCGCTGTCGCGTTGTAGATCGTTCACCGTTCGGCATCAGTGTCCCTTTCCGGCCTCCGAGGCTTTTGGCCCAAGTGTACGCCTGCCCGAGCCTTCTGCCGTCTTTGCCTAGCTGATCTCCAACACGTCCGATTCCCGCCGCGCAATCTCCAGCGCATGACCTACCACACGATGGGCGATATCGAAGAACGGCTTGCCAAGGACGGACTCAGGCCCAGCGAGCGCCGCAGGCATGCCGCGATCGCCACCTTCACGGATCGCCGGATCGAGGTCGACCGCACCCAGAAAGTCGAGCCCGAACTGCGCAGCCGTCCGTTCTGTGCCTCCGGCTCCGAAGACGTCCATGATCTGCCCTCCAGGCAAGGTCATCTGGGACATGTTCTCGATCATCCCCATAACCTCAACCTTCACCTGATGGAACATCTCGAGCGCCTTCCGTGCGTCCTGCAAGGCCACGCTCGACCCGGTAGAGACGACCACAGCACCGGTCAACGGAACGGTCTGGACGAGCGAGATTACCACGTCTCCTGTCCCTGGAGGGAGATCGACAAGGAGGAAGTCGAGTTCGCCCCATTGAACCTGCGTGAGGAACTGACGCACGATCTGATGCAGCATCGGCCCACGCATCACCATGGGTTTGTCCCCGGGAGAGATCAGGCCTACCGAGATGAACTTCACACCATGGGACAGAATCGGCTCCATCATGGAGTTTCCGACGATGTTGGGCTGTCGCGTCACACCGAGCATCATCGGCACGTTCGGACCGTAAATGTCGGCATCGATGAGGCCTACGCGATACCCAAGCTTACTAAGTGCAATGGCCAGGTTCACCGCGACCGTCGTCTTCCCCACTCCGCCCTTGCCGCTGCCGATGGCGACCACATGCGCCACGCCGGGTAAAGGTTGCGGTCCTTGCTGCATTTGCGCTCCCATGTTGCCCATCGATCACGCTCCTGAAAGTCTATTCTACCGGGTTACAGATGCCATTCGTCACCGCCAAGCGCTGCGCGCATCTCCCGCTTTCGCTGGGTTTCGCCCGCACGCATCTCGCGTCGACGACCAGCATCCTCGTAGCGGCGGGTCTGGTGTGTTGTCTCGGGAACCACCTGAGGGACGACGAGGCGAGAGCCATCGCGCTCGACGGCGACGAAGGTGAGATAGGCGGAGGAGACGTGGCGAAGCCGCTGGGCGCGAACGTCTTCTACCATGACGCGGACGCCGACTTCCATGGAGGTTCGGAAGGCGCGGTTGACTGAGGCCTTTAGAATCAACAGTTCGCCGACCCTTACCGGGGCTACGAAGTCGAGGTGGTCCATGGAGGCTGTGACCGTAATGGCGCGAGCGTGGCGCGAGGCGGCCATTGCGCCGACGAGGTCGATGTACTGCATAAGCCGCCCGCCGAAGAGATTGCCGAGGGCGTTCGAGTCGGTTGGGAAGACGATCTCCGAGCGCTCGGACTGAGACTCGGCGACGGTTCTGGAGTTGACATCCACGGTCATCCACTCAGTTTAGACTGGAGCAATGGACCGGATTGCGATGTTGAATGAGATCTTGCAAGTACAGCCAAATGATGCATTTGCGCGTTACGGGTTAGCGTTAGCCCTTAGCGAATCGGGGCGAACGGAGGAAGCTCTGGGCGAGTTTGAGCGGCTAGAGGCGGGAAGTCCGGACTATGTGCCGGGCTATCAGATGGCGGGACAGCTGCTGGTGAAGCTGGGCCGGACGGAAGAGGCGAAGGCGGCCTTGATCCGGGGGGTTGCGGCGGCGGAGCGGACCGGGAACCGCCATGCGCAGGGAGAGATGCAGGCTTTGCTCGACGATCTTGCGATCGGCTGAAATCAGTGCGGGCGGATATGGTGCCGTTGTGGTGAAATGCATGGCTATTGTGGTGTTTTGTCACGAACGAAACGTGGTGGAGGGTGCGTCTTTACTGGCGCTTTGCGTTTTTTGGAGCAATTTTTTCCCGCGTAGTGGTGGCGTGGTGCGGTGGGGGCCGGTGCGGCGGGTGAATCTGTCAAGTGGCGGCGGTTTTTGCGCGGGGTGAAAGCGGGCGCGAGCCGGCGTCTCAACGCACCTTCCAGCGTAGCCGTGACATCTATACTTGACCTATGGCGAACTCTGCACTGCCCACATCTCTTGGCGAACTCCGCACATCGAAATACACCCCTGAATTGCTTGGCCGGACGGTCAAGGAAGAGCTTCGCGAGAACCTGATTGCGCGGCTGCGGGCGAACGCTGCGTCCGCGGTGAAGACGCCCTTGTTTCCTGGCGTGATTGGGTATGAAGACACGGTAGTGCCGCAGATTGTGAACGCGGTGCTGTCGAAGCACAACTTCATCCTGCTGGGTCTGCGCGGGCAGGCCAAATCGCGCATTCTGCGGGCCCTGACCACCCTTCTGGACGCGCACACCCCCTACGTGGCGGGGTCAGAGCTGCGAGACAACCCGTATGCGCCGCTGTCGCAGTATGCGCGGGAGCGGATCGCCAAGCTGGGGGATGCGACGCCCATTGCGTGGCTGACGCCGAATGACCGATATGTCGAGAAGCTGGCGACGCCGGACGTGACGGTCGCCGACCTGGTGGGGGATGTCGATCCGATCAAGGCGGCGCGATCGGGCCAGGACCTGGGCTCCGAGCTGACGATGCACTATGGGCTGCTGCCGCGAGCCAACCGAGGGATCTTTGCGATCAACGAGATTCCGGACCTTGCGGGCAAGATCCAGGTGGCGCTGTTCAACATCATGCAGGAGGGCGATATCCAGATTAAAGGGTACCCGATCCGGCTGCCGCTCGATGTGGCGATCGTGTTCTCGGCAAACCCTGAAGACTATACGGCGCGTGGCAAGATTGTGACGCCGCTGAAGGACCGCATCGGCTCCGAGATCCGGACGCATTACCCGGAATCGGTCGATGAGGCGATCGCAATCACGCAGCAGGAGGCGTGGAGCGCGCGCGGGGCGGCAAGCGAGATCCACGTGCCCCACTACATCTCGCAGATTGTCGAGACGATTGCGTTTGCGGCGCGCGACGATAAGAAGGTGGATAAGCGGAGTGGCGTGTCGCAGCGGTTGCCGATCTCGACCATGGAGCTTGTGATCTCGAATGCCGAGCGGCGCGCGTTTCTGCATAACGAGACGCTGGCGGTGCCGCGGGTGAGCGACATAATCGCGGCGCTGCCGGGCATCAGCGGCAAGATCGAGCTGGAGTATGAAGGCGAGATGCGTGGCGCCGACACGGTGATCCGCGAGATCATCCGGCAAGCGGTGGTCAACGTCTTCGACCAGTACTTTGCGGAGACGAACACCCAGCAGATTGAGCAGTGGTTCAACCTGGGGGGGACGGTGGCATTGACGGACGAGCACTCGGCGGCCGGGTCGCTGCAGGAGTTGCAGCAGATCCAGGGTTTGTTTGAGAAGATGGCCCCGTTGAAGATCGAGCAAGACGCGCCGCCGGAGATCGCGGTTTCGGGTGCGGAGTTCCTGCTGGAAGGCATGACGGCGCACAAGCGGCTCTCGCGGACCGAGGAGCGGGCGTTTTCCGCGGCCGAAAAGAAGACCCGGAACGACCAGGCCGCGCAGTATGCGGAACGAATGCGGGATAAGGAAGTGGAACGGGACGAGGCGCGGGGACGGACGCGGCGGGGCTTCAACTAGAAGGCTCCGGGGCGCGCGCCTGGGGGCCGCACGGTCGGGAAATGCGATGAGTACATGGGCGACTGACGGCCGCTGACACGCAGTGGCGCGGCGCTGGATTTCTGATCGCGCTGCCGCGCTGCCGCGCGTGGCTACCAAACTTTCGTGGCCGGTACACCGAAAATTGAAGAGGGGAAGGTTGCGCCTGCCGGGAGGGTCCTTCATACTTAAGCGAGACACCAAGCCACACGAGAATTCCGGATCGCCAGGAGACCCTTGACCATTCAGCAGGACAGCCGAGGTACGGAAGCATCCCCCTTCACGTTTGGGGAGCGCCTGCGGGCGCATCTCCAGATTGCCCGTTTAGACCACAGCGTGAAGCAGGTGTTCATCCTGCCGGGCATCGTGGTGGCGTTTTCGCTGGCGGGGGTGCACCTGACCGGGGGCCTTGCGTGGCGCATTGTGATCGGGCTGATCTCGGCCACGTTGATCGCCTGCAGCAACTATGTTGTCAATGAGATTCTGGACGCACCCTTCGACCGGCTGCACCCCATCAAGAAGAACCGGCCGGCGGCGCGGGGCGTGGTGCATACGGGGTGGGGCTACGTACAGTGGATCCTGATGATGGTGGTGGGGCTGGTTTTGGCACACTTCATCAGCACCGGCTTCATGCTCTCCGCGGCTGCTTTGTGGGTGATGGGGTGCATTTACAACATTCCTCCACTACGCAGCAAGGATGTTCCCTATGTCGACGTTCTGACGGAGTCGATCAACAATCCGCTGCGCTTCTGCCTGGGCTGGTACATCGTGGCGCCGATGCTTCTTCCTCCGGTCTCGCTGCTGATCTCCTACTGGATGCTGGGCGCTTACTTCATGGATTTGAAGCGCTTCAGCGAATATCGGCAGATCAACGATGCTGCGCTGGCTGCCTCCTACCGACGGTCGTTTGCGCGGTATACAGAGGAGTCTCTGCTGAACGCGGCGATCTTCTATGCCGCGGCGGCCATGTTGTTCTTCGGGGCGTTCCTGATGCGGTATAGGATCGAGCTTGTACTTTCCTTCCCGGTGATTGCCTGGCTGATGATGGTTTACTTCAGCCTTTCGTTCCAGCATGAGAGTGCGGTGCAGAACCCGGAGAAGCTGTATAAAGAGCCGCGCTTGATGGTTCCGTTCCTGGTGTGCGTGGTGCTGCTGATTCTGCTTTCGATTGTGAACCTTCCTCTGCTGTCGAACCTGTTTCCGAGGTCGGTTTAGTGGCGGGCGGGTCTTCGGCTGTGGAGCTAGCGCCTTTCCCCGCCGATTCGTAAGGTCGATGGACCCGGACGACACTCGCTCGTTATCGATAGATGAAAAAGGTATAAGTATCGATCTCGCCGGTAGTAACTGCGAGCTGGTGAACTCCCAATTCCGCAATCTTTGCGGCGCTGAGTGGGTGCTCTGTGATTAAGACGGCGGGCGGTCCTCCTTGCGAGGCCGCTATCATCTCTTCGCGGCTTGGCATGTGTCTTTTATAGAACTCACTTTTGTTCCAAACTACGACCGCGCCCGGACCCCGCAGGTCCAGATAGTAGGCGGAGGGACGTTGCAGATAGGCGATGACAGGCAGGCTGACATAATCCGGCGCAAAGATCATCGGCTGCGTATCCAGGCCTTGCGACCGAAGAAAGCGAGCTGCATCCCTGCTGCCAGAGAAGGTGTGGTGTGTGCTGACCAAGATGGCGAAGAAACCTGCAAACACCTGGACGGCCAGAACGCCGTAGAGCAAGCCCGCCCTCCAGCCTGATCGAACGCTCTGCGTCGTTCGGAGCCAAGGCACGCTTTCCAGCAGCAGGGCAAGCGCGAAGACCACAAACAGCCAGCCGACGTGCCGCGCCTCAGACCGCCGGGACATGGCCATTTGCGCGACAAGCAACACGGTGGCTGCGAGGAAGAAGCCGCGAGCCATGCGCTGGCGAAAAAAGAGGCACAGGCCAACGGCGAGAGCGATACCGATGAGGGTGTAGAGCCGGGGGGAAAAGCCATCGGCGGCAAATTTGTTCCAGAAGGCGACCTGCAAGGGTGGCAGGGGCAGGTAGGCTTTAGACACATCGTGGAAGACGCGAGCGACTGCGTTGGTGCGGCTGGTACGCGGCAGGCTGTCAAGCATGAGGCCGGAGTCGGCAGGCGGACGTATCTCCGCCAGGGCGGCAAGGACAGAGAGGGTGAAGAGCAGCATGGCAGCGAAGCGGGCAGCACCGAGCGTCCGGAGCCGGTGCCCTAGGGTGCGCGGCGTTTCCGTGGCCAAATCCGGTAGCAGATGCAGCGGATAGAGGCAGACGGCCACGATCAACGCCGGCAGCGAGGAGAGGGCGGCGAGCGAAAGCAGCACAGGCACGGCGAAGGCGCTGCGCTCGCGGCGCATCCAGGTGATGGCAGCCGTCAGGCAGACGATGCCCAGCATGTAGTTTCGGTCGATGACCGCATACTCAAAAAAGAGGTAGTACGAGAAGATCAGGCCGACCCGGATGGGCCACGCGGGCCGGGTAGCGGCAAGAATCATCCAGGCGGCGGCCACGGCGAATAGGAGATTCGGCAGCTTCATCCATTCCACATTGGTGGTGAAGCGCGTTAGACCATAGAGGACGGCGTACCAAGCTGGGGGATGGCCTTCGTAGCGGGCATTGTGCAGCAGGGAGAGCCAGCCGTGGCTTTCACGCGCGACGATCCAAGCCTCTGCCTCGTCTCGCCAAAGGGTGTGGACCCATTCAGCCCAGGTGACCAGGACAAGGTAAAGAGCGGCCGCCGACGCGAGGAGCCAGCCGTTTGCTTGCCGGTCGGACGATGGGGTTTGCATCTGTTATTTGTACCTTACCGAGATCGATTCATCTGTCTTCAGGCACAGTAACCAACGAGTAACAGCCTGGCGGTACACTAGGGTTTCCATAAAGAGCAAACGGGTGAGCAGCGGGTATCCCGAAAGTTTGCGAGAGTCATTGCATTTTACTGAACGACTTTTCTCCCCGGGCCGATGCGATGCTGCAGGAGGTGCGGGATGCGTTTGACGACTTTATTGCTGGCAGGGTGGTTTGGGGTGATGG
>CAXUNW010000102.1:0-8693 GCA_964252505.1 uncultured Acidobacteriaceae bacterium | reverse complement strand
CAGGTAAGATGGACCAAGCCATGTCGAACCCTCTCGAAACCGCCCGCATCCCCTTCAAGAACGAGCCCTTCCTCGACTTCACGTCTGTCGAGAATCAAAGCCGCATGCAGCAGGCCCTTGCTCGCGTCGAAGCGCAGCTTGGCCAGGACTACGACCTGGTTCTGGACGGCAAACGCCTTCAGGCCGGCACGCAGATCGTCTCCACCAATCCTGCCCACCCGGAGCAGGTCATCGGGCGTCACGCCGAGGCGCTCCCGGAGCACCTCGAGGCCGCCATCACCGCCGCCTGCAATGCCTTCCTCACCTGGTCCAGAGTGCCTGCGCCCGAGCGCGCCGCGCTGCTCCTGCGCGCCGCCGACCTCATCCGCCGGCGCAGCTTCGACTTCTGCGCCTGGCTCACCGTCGAGGTTGGCAAGAACTGGGCTGAGGCCGACGCGGACGTCGGTGAGACCATCGACTTCCTGGAGTTCTACGCTCGCGAAGCCCTCAAGCTCCACGCCGCAACCACACCCATCCAGTTCCCCGGCGAACGCAATCAGCTCCGCTATGTCCCCCTGGGCGTCGGGGCCGTCATCCCCCCTTGGAACTTTCCCCTCGCCATCATGGCCGGCATGACCGCCGCCGCAATCGTCTGCGGCAACACCGTCGTCCTCAAGCCCTCGCCGGACGCGCCCACCATCGCCGCCCGCTTCCTTGCACTGCTTGAAGAGGCTGGGCTTCCCTCCGGCGTCGTCAACCTCTGCGTCGGCGGCGCCGCCTTTGGGTCCGCGCTCGTCGAGCACCCCGAGGTCCGCTTCATCGCCTTTACCGGCTCGAAGAAGGTCGGTCTCGACATCCACGAGCGCGCCGCCCGCACCCCGCCCGGCCAGCGCTTCATCAAGCGCACCATCCTGGAGCTCGGCGGCAAGGACTCGATTATCGTCGATGCCGACTGTGACCTGGAGGCCGCCGTCGAGGGCGTCGCCGCCAGCGCCTTCGGCTTCAACGGACAGAAGTGCTCGGCCTGCTCGCGCGCCATCGTCGATGCACAGGTCTACGACACCTTCCTGGAGCGCCTCACACGCCGCGTCGGCGCCATTGAATCCGGCGATCCCGCGCGGAACTTCTACGCTGGCCCCGTCATCAACCCCGTCGCCTACCGGCGCGTCCTTGACTACCTGGAGATCGCCCGGTCCGAAGGCCGTATCCTCAACGGCGGCCACGCCCTCGGAACTCCCAGCGACGGCTTCTACATCGCTCCCACCGTCGTCGCCGATGTACTCCCGTCCTCTCGCCTCGCCCAGGAGGAGATCTTTGGACCCCTCCTCGCCGTCATCAAGGCACACGACTTCGAGGACGCGCTCCACATCGCCAACAACACCGAATATGGGCTTACGGGGGCCATCTACACGCACTCGGCCCTAAAGCTTGCCCGCGCCCGCGAGGAGTTCCACGTCGGCAACCTCTACCTGAATCGCAAATGCACCGGTGCCATGGTCGGCGCACATCCGTTCGGCGGCTTCAATCTAAGCGGAACCGACTCCAAGGCTGGTGGCCCCGACTACTTGCTGCTCTTCACCCAGGCCAAGTCGATTGCCGAAAAGGTCTCCGTGGCTGCCCCCGCCGACGAAAAAGAAGAGGCCACCATGGGCCTCTGACATCGCCCAGGGCAGCCCCCGACCTCTTGTTTTCTAAGCCCTGAGCTTTAAGCGGTCTTCATCCGGTTCATCTGCAGCATCGCCCCTGCCTGCGCCGCCGCCTCAGCCAGAATCCTGTGGTGAATGGTAAAAAGAGCAAGCTCCAGACGGTCCGAAACCCCGGTCTTGTCGTAGACGCTGCGCAGATAGTTTTTGATTACCTGCTCTTTGGTCCCAAGCTGATGCGCGATCTCTTTGTTCTTGCATCCCTGCACGATCAGCGAGACAATCTGCAGCTCCTTGGGCGTCAAACGGTCGCGAACGCGCGCGCCAACGCTGTCTGGAACCTGCGTCAACGTCGCTTTGCCGCCATCGACGCAACGTTGTCCGCGACCGACGCGGCGAACGCAGTCGATCAGCTCTGCGCCCGCAATGCTGCGCATGATCGTTCCATCGAGCATCGCAAGCACATCCGATGCAATCTCCGAGCCGGTTTCGCCGATCATCACCGCGCGACTGCCAACTGCTTTCACGCGCGTCAACACGGCGATCTTGTCCACTGTCATGCTCGCCGCAAACAACACCACCGCGTTCCGGAAGGAGTCGATCGACGCAAGCAAACGTCCTCCATCTTCACACTGTGCCACAATCCGCATATCGTCCTCGAGCGCCAGCACACGCGCTGCGCCCGCTCGGAAGATTGCCTGGTTATCCGCCAGAATAATGCGATTCATCTCGTGTTGCCTCCGTGTGGGGATCACGTATTCGCCCGCAGTCTCCTCATCGGCCATCCCTTTGTCACCCTCCTTCGTGTCTGCAAATCGTACAAGTTGGTGCAAGCAAAGCGTCCTACTCTGCGACACTTGCCTCCAGCCGCAACGTTATACTCAGCTTCGCGCAGCATCTGCGGTTCAGGTATGCTGCTTTGTGCATCCGAACTGCGTTCCGCCGTATCCAATTACCGTAGCTGAAGTGCCTCTGTCATGCCCAAGCCAATCCTTCTAGCAGTCGACGATGATACCAGTGTGCTTGAGGCTGTGGTTCAAGACCTGCGCCGAAAGTACGGTGAACACTATCGCATCGTGCGCGCTGCCTCAGGCGCCGCTGCACTCGACATCTGTCGCCAACTTGCCGATCGTAAAGACGTTGTGGCGCTCTTTCTCTCCGACCAGCGCATGCCGGGAATGACTGGAGTCGACTTCCTGCAGGCCGCGATGCCGATCTTCCCTGAAGCTCGCCGTGTGCTGCTGACCGCCTATGCAGACACCGAAGCGGCCATTCGCGCCATCAACTCGGCCAAGATTCACTACTACCTCAACAAGCCGTGGGATCCTCCCGAGGAGAAGCTTTACCCTGTAATCGATGACCTGCTGCAGGCGTGGAATCAGGGGTACAAGCCTCCTTACGATGGCATCCAGGTCATCAGCGTCCGTTGGGCCCAAGGCGATCATGTGGTGCGCGACTTTCTCTCGCGCAACCGTATACCGTTCAAGTGGCTCAATCCGGAGCTAAACCCCGAGGCGCTTCCCTTGCTGCGGGAGAAAGGCGTCGATGACGCCAAGCTGCCTGTCGTTCTGTTCGGTGACAACACCGCGCTGGTGCAGCCAACAACGATCCAACTTGCAGCTAAGGTCGGGCTGCGCACGCAGGCAGAGCAGGAATATTACGACGTGATCATCGTCGGAGCTGGTCCTGCGGGGCTTGCAGCCGGGGTTTACGGTGCTTCCGAAGGACTGAAGACGCTGCTTGTCGATGCTTACGCTCCAGGCGGACAGGCGGGTTCGAGCTCACGGATCGAGAACTATCTGGGCTTTCCCGAAGGTCTCTCCGGGGATGAACTCGCCAAGCGGTCCTATCTGCAGGCACAGCGTCTTGGTGTGGAGTTCCTGACCCAGCGCGTGACATGCATTCGTTCGGATAACGGATATCACCTAGTCCAGATGAGCGATGGCAGCGAGATCACATGCCGTGTTGTCATCCTGTCGACCGGCGTGGAGTACTGCAAGCTGGATATTCCTGGGGAGCAGCAGTTCTCCGGCTCTGGTCTGTTCTATGGCGCTGCGCTCACCGAGGCGATCTCCTGTGCCGATGAAGAGGTGTATATCGTCGGCGGAGCGAACTCCGCGGGTCAGGCTGCAATGCACTTCTCCCGTCATGCTCGTTCTGTCCGCATGCTTGTGCGCGGACCATCGCTCGAGCGGAGTATGTCGAAATACCTGATTGACCAGATTGCGGGAAGGCCAAACATCATCGTGGAGACAGGAACACAAATGACCAGTCTCGGCGGACGCGAACAGCTGGAGTGCATCACGGTGATGACGCCGCGAGGAACGGAGACGCGTCATGCTTCCTCGGTATTCATCTTCATCGGTGCAGCTCCCAAGACGGAATGGCTTCCTGACCCGATCGTGTGCGATGCGAAGGGCTTTATCCTCGCGGGTCCAGACCTGAAGGCAAAGGCACGCGAGAGCTGGAAGCTTGAGCGCGATCCGTACCTGCTGGAGACCAGTGTTCCAGGCATCTTTGTTGCGGGAGACGTTCGCTTCGGCTCCATCAAGCGTTGCGCGTCCGCTGTCGGCGAGGGTTCGATCGCGATCCAGTTCGTTCACCAGTATCTTGCTACGCTTTAGCTCCACTTGAAACCATGACTCCCACACAGCAGGTCAATCCGACACAAACCGCAACGCCGCTCAGTGGAAGCGAGCTTCTCAGGCAGCTTCAGCGGGTCCCAATTCTGGCGAGTCTGGACGAAGTGGGACTTCGCTGCCTTGATGGAGTCGATCAACTGCAGTTCGCTGCCGGTGAGTTGATCGAACGTCAAGACGATGCAGCGCGCTTCTTCTGGATACTGCTTTCAGGCGAAGTAAGCATTGTTCGCAGGTCTGAAGACAAGATCGAGCAGATGGTGACTCTTCCCGAAGGCTCGGCCTTTGGAGAGCTTCCTCTGCTTGCGGGCATCCAGAATCCAGCGAACATCTATGCTTCGCGGCTCTCGACGATGCTGCGACTGACCGAGGATCAGTTCTGGAAGCTGATGACGACCTGCAGCGGGGTGCGGAAGGCGATTCTGGGCAATATGGCCTTCAGGCTGCAGAAGATGCAGAGCACGATCGTTCAGCAGGAGAAGATGGCTTCGCTCGGCACGTTAGCCGCGGGCTTGATGCATGAGTTGAACAATCCAGGAGCTGCTGCTCGAAGAGCATCAACGCAGCTGCGCGAGAACCTGATACGACTGCATGAGCTTGGCGCGCGCTTTACGCGGACCACGCTGAGTGAGTCGCAGAAGGACTGTCTTCTGGAGCTTCAAGCGCATGTTCTGCAGGCAAAGCCGCTTCAGCTCAATACGCTTGAACAGAGCGATGCGGAAGAGGCGCTTGTCGACTGGATGGAAGCGGCCGAGATCGAGAATGCCTGGAAGATCGCTCCAACGTTGGCTTCGGTTGGCATCAACGCGGATGAGCTTGGCTGTGCGCGTTCCTCGTTTGACGGTACGGTTTTCTCAGACGCGCTCAATTGGCTGGATGCATTGATCTCTTCAATGCAGCTTGTGGGAACGATCGAGGAGAGCATCGGGAGAGTTTCGACGCTGGTTGTGGCCGTTAAGTCGTATGCCTACGAAGGCAAAGGACAGCGTCAGGCGATCAACGTGAACGAAACGCTTTACGCAACGCTGCTGATCCTGGGTCACAAGATGCGGGAGAAGCAGATTGTTTTAAAAAAGAGCCTGGACCATACTCTGCCGCCGCTTGAATCGACCTGTTCGGGTTTGAACCAGATCTGGACAAACCTGTTGGACAACGCGATCGATGCGGTCGGCGAGCATGGACACATTCAAATACGGACCTGGGCGGAAGAGCATCCGGGCGGCTCACCGGATCTGTGCATCACCATCGAGGACGACGGTCCGGGAATCCCGCTCGAGAGCCAGCCGCATATCTTCGATCCTTTCTATACGACCAAGCCGGTGGGCGTGGGCACCGGGCTCGGCCTGGGAATCGTGTACCGGCTTGTGGAGCAGTTCGGCGGAACGATCCGCTTCACATCGAGCCCGGGCAGCACGATGTTCCTGGTCCGGCTTCCGGCGAAGCAGTCGGCACCGGCGACGCCTTCAAACGTCGCTCCAATCAAGGATGACCTTTCCGGAGTTTCCTGAGCGCATGGCGTCGAAGCCCTGCTCGAACTCCTGCCAGTTGAGGCGATGGGTAATGACGGGCGAGATGTCGAGGCCCGACTCAAGCATGACGGTCATCTTGTACCAGGTCTCGTACATCTCACGGCCGTAGATGCCGCGCAAGGTGAGCTGGTTGAAGATGACCTGGTTCCAGTCAATGGCGATGGGTGTGCTGGGAATGCCGAGCATAGCGATTTTGGCGCCATGGCTCATGCTGGCGAGCATGTCACGGAAGGCCTGCGGGTTGCCGGACATCTCGAGGCCAACGTCGAAGCCCTCGTGCATCTGGAGTTGTTGCTGCACCATGGCAAGGGTAGAGGCGACAGGATCGACGGCCAGGGTGACGCCGACCTTTTCGGCAAGCGCGCGGCGATAGGGGTTTGGGTCGGAGATGACGACGTGGCGGGCGCCGGCGTGGCGGGCGACGGCGGCGGCCATGATGCCGATGGGACCGGCTCCGGTGACGAGGACGTCTTCCCCGAGGATGGGGAAGGCGAGGGCGGTGTGGACCGCATTGCCGAAGGGGTCGAAGATGGCGGCGACCTCAAGCGGGATGCCGGGCGCGTGCTGCCAGATGTTGGACATGGGCAGAACGATGAACTCGGCGAACGCGCCGTTGCGGATGACGCCGACTCCGGCGGTGTGGGCGCAGAGATGGCGGCGGCCGGCAAGGCAATTGCGACAGCGGCCGCAGACGACATGGCCCTCGCCGGAGACGATCTGGCCGACACGCAGGTCAGGGACGTTCGAGCCGAACTCGACGACCTCGCCGACAAACTCATGGCCGATGGTGAGGCCGATGGGGATGGTCTTCTGCGCCCATGCGTCCCAATCGTAGATGTGGAGATCGGTGCCGCAGATACCGGTCTGGAGGACGCGGATCTTGACGTCGTTGATGCCGATCTCGGGTTCGGGGACGTCCTGAAGCCAGAGGCCGCGCTCGGCGCGCGCCTTCACAAGTGCTTTCATGCATTACCTTTCGCGATGGCCGGGGTGGGTCCGGCGGCGTGCAGTGGAGGTGGTTCTATGTGGCGCGGGATAGGTGCAAGTGCCGTGGGGGGTCCCCCCCCTATTGTTCGCGCGCAAGTTCTTTCCTTTGTGCAATTTACGCCCTGACACTCTCGGCAAAGTACACATAACAAAAGGGTTACGCCTAAGATCGACAAAACAAGGAACTTAGAGCACCTTTTGTGACCAGATGCCTAAAAGACCCGTTGGATGAGCCACTTGTGCCTAGTTTCAACTGCTGCGTTAATTGTACGGAATTGCGGGTAACTGCTGCGCCAAGTTTATTCGCTTTTGAATGTAGCACTTAGAGGCAAATGGGGCTTGACATGCAAATTTGCCGGGTTTTCTGGACTTTGTTGGTTAGAATCCGTGGCATGGACGAGCAGGTTGGAATGTTGTTCTTGAGGTTCTCCTCGGAGAAGCTGGAGATGATGACCGGGAACCTTGCGGACTGCGTGGGGCGGTTGAGCGAGGAGCAGATGTGGGCGAAGCAGGGGGCGCATGAGAATGCGGTGGGGAACCTGATGCTGCATCTTTGCGGGAACATGCGGCAGTGGATCTTGCATGGGGTTCGCGGGGATGCGGATGTGCGGGTGCGGGATGAGGAGTTCTCCGCAGCGGGCGAGGTGGGGAAGGCGGCGTTGATGGTCCGGTTCGACGAGACGGTGCGGGCGGTGGGGAAGGTGATCGCGTCGCTTCCGCCGGAGCGGTTGACGGAGACGATTCATCCCCAGGGACGGACGGTCACGGTGCTGGAGGCGATCTACCAGGTGGTGGGGCATGTGCAGCAGCATGTAGGCCAGGTGATTCTGGTGACGAAGCAGATGACCGGCGGGGATCTGGATCTGACGATGCCGCGGCCGCGCTAGGATTGAGGCCACGAGGGGCCACAGCCGACTGAGAAGGTGAGGGCCCTCACACGCCGCGGCAGGCGACGGTGGTACACTCGCGGCACTTATGCGTACCCTGCTTTCGATCCTTTCCGCGCCGATTGTCCTGGCCGCGTTCGCCCCGCTCGCACATGGTTCGGCTTGCGACCGACTGGGTGGGCTACAGCTGCCCGACACAACGATTGTGCATGCGGAGGCGGTTCCCGCGGGAGCGTTTCTGCCACCGTACGGCCGGCCGCTCGCGGAGGTTCCGGCGTTCTGCCGGGTGACGGGCGTGCTTCGGCCTACGGCGGACTCGCGGATCAAGTTCGAGGTCTGGATGCCGGCGGCGGGGTGGAATGGACGATTTCTGGGGGTTGGAAACGGTGGGTTTGCGGGCTCCATCGGGTACGAGTCGCTGGCCGGCAATCTAAAGCGAGGGTTTGCGACCGCGGGAACGGATACGGGGCACGAAGCGGACGCGGAGGATGCGAGCTGGGCGTACCGGCATCCCGAGAAGGTGGTGGACTTTGGGCACCGCGGGCTGCACCTGACGACGGTACGGGCGAAGGCGTTGGTTGCGGCTTACTACGGGCGGGCGGCGAGCAAAAGCTACTTCGACGCGTGCTCGGACGGGGGGCGAGAGGCGCTGATGGAGGCGCAGCGGTATCCGGAGGACTATGACGGCATTCTGGCGGGGGCTCCGGCGAACTTCTGGACGCATATGGTGGCTGGCGGAGTGGACGTGCAGAAGACGCTGATGGCGGACCCGGCAGGAGCGATCCCGGCGATGAAGCTGCCCACGATCACGAAGGCGGTGCTGGCGGCGTGCGATGCGCAGGACGGGGTAAAGGATGGTGTCTTGAACGATCCGCGGGCGTGCCGGTTCGATGCGGCGACGCTGCTGTGCAAGAGCGAGGACGCGCTAAGCTGCCTTACGGGGCCGCAGGTGGCTTCTCTGAAGAAGCTGTATGCAGGCGGGGTGGATGGTGCTGGGAGGTCAATCTTTCCGGGGTTTATGGCGGGGGA
>CAXUNW010000101.1:0-8755 GCA_964252505.1 uncultured Acidobacteriaceae bacterium | reverse complement strand
CCCCCTGGCTCCACACCATCCACCAGATGAAGGGCACCGCCGCCGTTCGCGACATCATCAATCTCCCCGACAACGGCCACCTCTACGCCGCCCACGTTATCCACGACATCTGGCGCGAAGCTAAGGCCGCCGGTCGCGGCGACCAAACCATCATCGTCACCGACGTTGGCCAGCACCAGATGTGGGAGGCACAGTACTTCCGCCACGACGCCCCCCGCTCCCTCGTCACCTCCGGTGGCCTCGGCACAATGGGCTTCGCCCTCCCCGCCGCCATCGGAGCCAAGGCCGCTTGCCCCGAGAAAGACGTCTGGGTCATCGCCGGCGACGGTGGCTTCCAGATGACCGCCGCCGAACTCTCCACCATCGTCCAGGAAGGCTACGCCATCAACATCGCCGTCATCAACAACGGCTTCCTCGGCATGGTCCGCCAGTGGCAGGAGACGTTCTACGACAAGAACTACGCCGCCAGCCCCATCCTCAGCCCTGACTTCGTCCTCCTCGCCGCCGCCCACGGCATCGCCGGAGCCCACGTCTCCAAACGAGCCGATGTCGCTCCTACCGTCACCCAGGCCCGCACCTCAGGCAAAGCTTTCCTTATCGACTTCCAGGTAGAAAAGGAAGACGGCGTCTACCCCATGATCGCCCCCGGCGCCGCCCTTCACGAGATGGTTCGCCGCCCCACCCACGATCCCCTTCTCGAATCCCCAGAGGACATGTAACCTGCCCAGGCCGTGCAAGCAAAGAAACTTTGCCCGGTCAAGGCGCCCGTGCGCGACTTCTACCCTCCATCCGGCGTCTCAAGAGGCATGACCCTCTTTCCCGGCTGCTCCGCGTGTGCGCTCGCTCCGTCCTCCGCACTCGCCGCCAACGCCGCCCTCTGGGTCGGCCCCCATTCCGCCGCTCTCCTCCATCTTTTCTTTTCCTTGGGCATCTTCGGCGTCTTTCTCGTGTCGATCGTCGATTCTTCCTTCGTCCCGCTTCCGCTTCCTGGCCTCACAGACATCATGGTTGTCGTCATCGCGGCCCAGCGCTTTCCTTGGCCGCATCTTGCCCTTCTCCTCGCTCTCGCGACCTTCGGCTCAGCCTTAGGAGGCTTCTTCAGCTACCAGGTAGGACAATCCGGAGGAATGACCTTTCTGGAGAAGCGCGTTCCAAGACGCATCTTTCGTCGCGTGACGCGATGGATGGAGCAACACGCCATCCTTGCGGTCGCGCTTCCCGCCATTCTTCCTCCGCCAATGCCTCTAAGTCCCTTCGTCCTCGCCGCAGGTGCGCTCAAGATGCGTCGCAGCACGTTCATGAGCACCTTCACCATCAGCCGCTTCGTTCGTCACGCCATCGCGCTTGCACTTGGTGTCCATTACGGCTCAGCGGTCTTAGGCCTTTGGGCCAGGTTCTCCCAGAAGTGGGCAGTGCCCGTCCTGATCATTCTCTGGACCGGGATCATTCTCAGTTGCGGCTACGCGATCTACAAGATCTACTCCACAACAAGAGAAGTTCGCGTTCCGCGGCCAGAACCTGTAGCCTAGCGAACGTTCGGTCTTGCCGCATACACGGTATAGACCTCAAGACCTTGCGACTCATAGAGGAACAGAGGCTTGTAGAGTCGATCCGGAAGCCAGCGCGTTAGTGAGTCCGTGTCGTTTGCCCGCAGCACCAGCAGATGCTCGCCCGCGGGAACGCCATCACTCTCGTAATGCACCATCGGGTGATTGCGGTAGAAGGCAAGACCATAATCCATATCTCGCTTGATCGTGCCAGTCGCCACCAGCTCGATTCCTGGAGCCTGCTGAGCAATCTCCCGAGCTAACGGTCGAGCCGAGTAGTTCAGGTCCAGCTCTCTGCCATGGAATCCCAGCAGGAAGATCAGCGTTGCAACCACCGGAATCAGCGTCGCATTGGTCACCTGAGGAGCTCCCCATCGACGCGCCACCAGGAAGACGATTGCACCCATCGCAAGCGCCGCAAGCGCCGCGGAGATCAACCAGATGGTCGAAGGAACCAGGGTCTCATACTTCATGTGCTGCGGGGCCAGCACAAGCACAAACACCAGAACACTGCACAGACCGGCGTGCGACCAAAGCAGAGAGGGAGAAAGTCCTCGCCGCCGGGTTCGGTTCAGGAAGTCTCCCGTAAGGATGGTAAGCGGTGGAATCGACGGCAGAATGTAGCCTGGCAGCTTCGACCCGGAGAAGGAGAAGAAGACGACCGGAACAAGCGTCCACAGCACCAGGAACTCCGGAAAGGCATCGCCGGCGCGCGAATGTCCAAGGTAGCGCCGAGGATCCTTCCGGACACGCCACTCAGCCCAGCAAACCCGAATGGCGGAGGCAAACGCCCGCACCGAGAGCACAGTCCACGGCATCAAGCCAAGCACAGCAACCGCAAGGTAGTACCACACAGGCTGATGATGCTGATAGCGATTGGTGGCAAACCGCTCCAGGTTATGCTCCAGGAAGAAGGACCGCAGGAACGTCGGGTTCGACCGCTGCACCGCGATGTACCACGGTAGAACCATCACGAGGTACAGGAAGATGCCAGGGATCCAGATCGTTCGGCGGAGCGCAGACCACTCCCGCCGCAGACCGAGAAACAGCAGGATGATCGAGAAGGCAAGGAACGGCGCTACAGGACCCTTTGCAAGGGTTGCCGCAGCCCCGAAGAAGTACAGGTCAAACAGCCAGAACTTCTTGCCGGTCTCATACCACGCATACCAGCCAAGCATCCCGATGCAGAACGGCGCGGCAAGCTGCATGTCGGTCGAAGCGCCACGCGCGAATGCGATGATGGCAAGCGACGATACCGTGATCAGCGCCGCGTAGAGCTGACCTCCAGGCCGAAAGCGGCGCATGTGCAGGAAGATGAGGACCACGAGAAAGGCAGCACCGGAGGTGGAGGGCAAGCGGGCCGACCAGTCAGACACCCCAAACTCCCGGAAGAAGCCCATTGCGCGCCAGTAGTACAACGCCGGCTTCTCCAGCCAAGGCCGACCGTAAAGGATTGGCGTCACAGTGCCACCTAAAAGGCAGCGGCTTGCGGCCGCCAGATCAGGAGGGCGCAGACTGCGAGGCAGCATGTCGGCATGCACAGCAGCGCACGTAGCCTCGTGAGTCGCTAGCATCTCGCGAGCTATCTGTGCATACCTCGGTTCGTCTGCGCCAACCAATCCCAAACGGTCTCCGCCGGTAAGCGGGGCAAGCCCAAAGCAGAGGAGGAACGCAGTTACGACGAAGAGGATCGAAAGGTCTCGCAGCTCAGCCGTAGGAGGCAGGTTGAACCGGAGGCGGAGGCGCGCGGTAAGGGAACCAGGCTGACTTGTGCCAGGCTTGCGTGCGCCGGGATCGACGGGTTGCTGGATCACGGTCAAGGTGGGTTCCTGGAAGCGAAATCAGGCTAACAGACGGAGGAGCTCACTTGGGTGACCCGGCCGCATTCTGCGCGGCATTAGTGCGTCTACTGTCACGCTTCTTCATCCGGCCCAGGAGTTCGTCCATGCGGCCCGTCATTCTCTCCGAGCGATCAATGGCGAAGGAGAGTTCGGGGATGTGGCGCACCCCCATACGGTCGCGGAGTTGGGAGCGGATGTACTCGCGTGCGGTCGTGAGTCCTGCCAGGGTAGAGTCCTCTTCGTCCGGGGTGCCCTGAACGGCGACGAAGATCCGGGCCGACTTCCCGCCTGGGGCAAGAACGACCTCCGTCACGTGGGCAGGCGCGATACGCGGGTCAGATAGTTCACCCTCGAGCATCGAACCGATCTCCTCTGAGAAGGTGTTGGCAACGCGGCTGCGGTGATACTGTCGTGCGCGTGGTTCAGGCATCGTTGTTAAATCATAAATGGTTTACTCGTCGAGAATCTCGGCGAAGGAGTCGGTGATCTGGGCCCCCAGGGTGTTGGCGAGTCCTACGATGCTACGGTCGATTTGCTCGATCTGGCCTTTCAGGTAGGAAGTGGAATTAGAGATGGCGACGACGCCCAAGGTGACACGGTTCCAGACAAGAGCATCATCGAGCTCGGCTACTCCGGCGTTGAAGCCGTTACGGAGTTTGTCCTTCAAAGACCGTACAACCTGGCGGCGGTCTTTGAGGGAATGTGCGTGGGGGATCTCGATTTCCACGATGAGCTTGGCAATAGGCATTGTGCTGGCCCCCTCCCCCTTATTTGATTGCAAAATATTCATAAATAACGACTTAGGTCTGGACCTCTATTTAGTCGATCTCACGTGGAGCAAACAGCCTTTCCTTAATTATCTCGCATGTGGGGGGTCAACTACGCCAAGCTCAACTTGTTGTTTCGGTTGAGCTTAGATGTTTTAAGGCTTGACAGACGAAAAGTGCGATGCGCTCGGGAGGACGCGTTGCGGCTTACGCGGTCAGCTGGCCTGTTGCTGAGGCAACGCTTGATCGCGGTCCGCGCCTCCTAGTGCATATCGGTGGGACCAGCACGCGAGCCGAGTTTCGCGGAGGTGTTGGACGATGATGGCGTTATGGACGGTTTTTCGGGCGGCGTTTGGCTATTTGTTCCTGATTTTTATTGTGCGGATTGTAGGACGACGCCCCGGCAAGCAGCTCACGCCCTTTGAGTTCGTGCTGGTCTTCTACCTGGGTGGCCTCACCCTGACCGGAATGGTCGGGATGGAGGTCTCGTTAGCCAATGCTTTCTGCCAGATCCTTACGCTTGCCACTTGCCATTACCTCATCAGCCGCGGTCGGCAGCGCTCATCGCGACTGGCGCGCCTGCTGGATGGCACACCCTTGGTCCTGCTCGAAAAAAAGCAATGGCGGGCGGACACTATGAGCCGGATGGGTGTCCAGGATGACGACGTTATGGCGATGGCAAGAAACCAAGGATTGAAGACGCTCGAGGAGATCGATACCGCGACGTTGGAGCGCAACGGTGAGATCAGTATTGTGCCCATGAAACAGTGAGCACGCAGATGTATCACGATGGACCTACATTGGAGATCCGCAATGGCGAGCCCCGTACCATTTACTAAACCGGTTGAAGACTCTGTTCCGAAGGTTGACGATACGATTGCCGTTGGCGAAGACCTCGAGTTTCAACGGCACTGGTGGAGGTTTGAGCGAACTGCATGGGTGATCTTTGGTTTCATCATCCTGTGCGATGTGGCCGGACTGTTCGGCCGCGGCTATCTCGCCAACGCGGAGCGGAAGACGCCGGACGGGTCTATGGACCTGAAGTACGAAAGGATCGAGCGAGCGAGCACACCCTCCATTATGACGTTCAGATTTGGGCCTGAAGCAGTGCGTGGTGGACAGATTCACCTGTTTGTGAGCCAGGACGTTGTGAAGACGCTTGGGGCACAGAGGGTCTCGCCACAGCCGGCGCAGTCGGTGATCGGAAATGGCGGGATCACGTATACATTTCCGGCGTCAGACTCGAATGCCCTGGTGGAGATCATGCTGGAACCATCGTTTCCTGGAGTGCACTGGTTCGAAGTGGGGGTTCCCGGCCTATCCACGGTGCGCGAGCGCGTCGTCGTTGTTCCCTAGGGGGAGAGAGGTTGTCGATGGCAACGATTGTTCACGCGGTGATTGGATACTTTGTGCTGTTGCTTGTAGTCAGGGTGCTGACGAGACGCCCGGGCGCACAAATGACGCAGTTCGAGTTTGTCATCGTCTTTCTGATGGGAGGTGTCATCATCCTTTCCACTGTTGGCAACGACCGGTCGGTGACGAACTGTACGTGCGCGGTGATGGTGGTGGGTCTGCTCCATCGGACGGTGTCCTGGATCAAGTCGAAGAATTCGAGGTTCGGCGCGATCGTGGATGGAACGCCGCTGGTCCTGCTGAAAGGCGGGGAGTGGCAGGAAGGGACGATGAAGGGCATGAGTCTTGCGCGGGAGGATGTCTTTGCCGCGGCGCGTACCAAAGGAATCGGAGGCTACGAGTCGATCGAGTACGCAGTACTCGAGCGGAATGGCGGTATCAGCGTCATCGAAAAAGAAGAAGACGAATAGGACAATCGCTCCCGACGAGCAGAGATAGGGCGTGCAGATGGAAGAGGTTGCGGAGCGGGGACGGACCATCAAAACAGACGTGCCAGCACGTTTAGACCGGCTTCCCTGGTCCGGCTGGCATTGGAGAATTATTACGGCGCTCGGTACCTCGTGGCTGCTCGACGGGCTTGAGGTGACGCTGGTCGGATCGCTGGCTGGTATTTTGCAATCACCCGCAGGGTTACGGCTCACTGACCCCGAGGTTTCAGCAGCCGCGACGGTCTATCTTTGCGGTGCTGTGATCGGGGCGCTTTTCTTCGGCTACCTGACGGACCGGCTTGGCCGCAAGCGGCTCTTCCTTGTGACATTGGCCACGTATTCCGTGGCGACGCTGGCGAGCGCCTTCTCGTGGAACCTTGTTTCTTTTGCAATCTTCCGGTTCTTTACCGGGGTCGGGATCGGAGGCGAGTACGCGGCAATCAACTCGGCGGTGGATGAGTTAATTCCCGGCAAGGTGCGAGGGACGGTCGACCTGATCGTGAATGGAACGTTCTGGGTAGGTGGCTCAGTCGGTGCTTTGGCGGCGTACTTCCTGTTGCATGGTGACCGGATTCCATCGAACCTGGGATGGCGGCTGGCGTTCGGAATCGGGGGAAGCTTAGGTATTGGGGTGCTGTTTCTGCGGTTGTTTGTACCGGAGAGCCCACGCTGGCTGATGCTGCGGGGTAAGGAAGAAGACGCGAGCAAGGTTGTCGAAGACATTGAGCGACGTGTGTCCAAGGGGGATGAAAGGTCGCTTCCGAAGGTGGACGGTGAGCCGTTAGAGATCGAGGTCCGCGACCACACACCGTGGAAGGACATCTTCGACAACATGACCGGTGAGAACCGGAAGCGATCAATCCTAGGGCTGGTGCTGATGGTGGCGCAAAGCTTCTTCTTCAACGCGGTATTTTTTACCTATGGACTGGTGGTGAAGAAGTTCTTCAACGTCTCGGACAAGGACCTTCCGCTGCATCTGCTTCCGTTTGCGCTGGGAAGCTTTCTTGGGCCGCTTACGCTCGGTCGTTTGTTTGACAAGATCGGACGCAAGCCGATGATCACCGCGACCTACGCGGGAGCGGGGCTGATGCTGGCTGGTTCAACCGTACCGTTTGCGATGGGGGCAATTGGCCCCCGAGGGTTTGGCATCTGTTTATCAATCGTCTTCTTCATCGCTTCGTCCGCGGCCAGCGCAGCCTACCTGACAGTCAGTGAGATCTTCCCGCTCGAGATCCGGGCCTTTGCGATTGCTCTGTTTTACGCGATGGGGACGCTGGTTGGCGGCGTGGGCGCTCCGCTGTTATTCGGAGTGCTGATTGCTAGCGGATCGCGGGGGCTTGTTGGACTTGGCTACGGACTGGGCGCCCTACTGATGCTGGTGGCGGCAGGGTTTGAGTGGAAGATCGGCGTTGAGGCGGCTGGACAATCGTTAGAGGCGGTGTCCAAGCCGCTGCAGAGCAGGTGATCGCGGCGAGCGACGGCGGTGCCCGGGCACCGTGCCGCCGAGGACGCTCCAACCGCGCACGGCTGTCTGTTATCTAGAGGTACCACGGGATATTGATGACGATGATCCGCTGATTGCCCCTGACAAGGAGCAGCAGCTTCAGGAGTTGTGAGCGCTGGTTATGGAGGGGAGCCTGCCACCAGTGCTTGACGACGAGCTCTGGGATGAGGACGGCGATCTGGCGCTTCGGGTGGAGGCGTTCGAGGTCGAGTATGTGCTCGACGAGCGGCATAAGCACGAAGCGATACGGAGATGGAAGGAAGATCAACTCCGGGGGGGTGAGGCCAACCGACTTGATGGGCTGGATGACGTTGCGCTCGAACATGGCGCGGACTTCGTCAGAGCAGTCTTCGGCATCCACGTGAACAGCTTCGACCTGATCGCTGATCTTCATGGCGAAACGAAGGCCTTTCTCGGTGATGCGGGTCCAACGGTCGACTGGCACGACCACTCGAGGCTGATCGAAGTGGTTGAGCTGAATCGGCGTGACGACGGCGATGTTGCGCGCGACCCCGATGTAGTGGCGCTTCACGGAGCTCATCAACAGGATAAGCAGAGGGATAAGGAGGGCGGTGATCCAGGCACCTTCGGTGAACTTGGCGACGAGAACGACGAGGAGGGTAATGCCAGTAGCAAGGGCTCCGACGCCGTTGACGACCATGCGGTGGGTGCGCCCGGGAGAGTTCGAACGCTTCCAGTGGACGACCATGCCGGCCTGCGAGAGGGTGAAGGCGAGGAAGGCTCCGATGGCGAAGAGGGGGATGAGGCGGTCGGTGACGCCGCCGAAGCCGATGAGGAGCAGCGCGGTGAACCCGACGAGGGCGTAGATGCCGTGGGTGTAAAGCAGGCGGCGGCCGCGAATTTTGAAGACGTGAGGAAGGTGGTCAGAGTCGGCGATGGCGCGTGTGAGCCGGGGAAAGTCGGCGAAGGAGGTGTTGGCGGACAGCGCGAGGACGGAGAGGATGGAGGCTATGGCGACGTAGTAAAACCAGCCGCGTCCCATAACAGCGGAGATGAGCTGGGAAAGGATGCTTTGGTAGCCGGGGCCGGTGGGATCGGTAGCGCCTATGTTGTAGGCACGGCAGAGGAGGGCGATGCCGCCAAGAAAAAGCATCAGCAGCACGATGATGATAGTGAGGGTGCGTTTGGCATTGGGCTGCGTTGGGGCGCGAAAGGCATTGACGCCGTTGGAGACGGCTTCGACGCCGGTCATGGCAGTGCATCCTGAGGCAAAGACCTTGAGCAGGAGCCAGAG
>CAXUNW010000100.1:0-8802 GCA_964252505.1 uncultured Acidobacteriaceae bacterium | reverse complement strand
CGCCTTCAGCCGCACGCCCTCCCCCACACACATCGTGCGAACGACCGCATCCTTTACCCCCGGAAGCGCCCGCAGCCTTGCCGCGACCCGCTCCGGATACACATTCGTCCCACCCACCTGCACGGCTTCGTCGAGCCGCCCTTCCACCACAAAGCCGTCACCACGAAGAGCGATGCGGTCCATCAATTCCACCCGCAGCCCTGTAGCATCAACGATCGTCCCATACTCCGCAACGCTCCAATGCGGCATCAGCCGGTATATCTCCTCCGGCCACCGCCTCGTTCCCACCCCCCCCGTCTCTGACGCCCCATACACTTCCGTCATTCCTTCCAGCCCACGTTCCATCAGCCCGGAGAGCAGCGCCCGTGAGCATGGCGCTGTCGACGTCACCCCTTCGACATCCGCAGGCCACTCCGCGACAGACCGGTCCATCCACGCCCACTGCTCCGGCACCGCAACCACCAGGTCCCCGTGCCGTTGCGTGCCGGACCCCACCACCTCGACCCCCAGCCGATCCGCCAGCATAGCCGTAAACAGGAAGCCATAGATATGGTGCGACGGCACCAGCGACACAATCCGCCTTCGCCCCGCAAACAGAGCCGCCAGATAGTCAGCCTCCCTCGCCAACGAAGCCAACTCATGCACGCATCGACGCGGCAAGCCTGTCGAACCGGAAGTCGAAAACGTAAGTCGACCCACGCCCGCTCGCCAGCTCCCTTCCACCACCTCCAGCCAGTCGGCCCACGTGCGGGCCATTAACAAGTCACGCTCGCACCCACTCTCATACAAGTGGAACATCTCGTTAGTCGCTGCCCCCAGCCGCAGCGCCTCCAGTGAGTCCACTCCAAGACCCGGCCCATCCGCCTCCCGCATCCCCAGGCACCCTGGCCATACCGCCGCAAGCCCTTCGCCCAGCCTGTTCCCGTGCCCGCCTCGGCTTGCAGCCCACTCTGCGATCACCAGGCTCTGCAGCACCCGCGCCAGGGCCTCGCGTGAGAGCGGTAAACCCCCGCTCATGCCATCCTCTCCGCATCCGGACGCCCGGCCCGCGTCGAGAGCACCACCCGATCCCGCCCCTCCGTCTTCGCTGCATACAGCGCCTCATCTGCCGCCGCCATCAGCTCCGTCAAGGTGCCGGCATGCGGCTCAAACTCCGCGCATCCCAGGCTTGCCGTCACCCGCAGCACACCGCTCACCGTCTCCATCGGCGTCCCTGCAATCGTCACCCGCAGCCGCGCCGCCAGCAGCGCTGCCCCATCGAGCGTCGTAGTCGGCAGCATAATGACGAACTCCTCGCCCCCGACCCGTGCAAAGGTATCGCTTGGCCGTAACAACGGCAGACATGCGCGCACCATGCCATGCAGCACCGCATCGCCCGCAGCATGTCCATGCGTATCGTTCACCTGCTTGAATCGATCCAGATCGATGGCAATTAACGAAAGCGGCTGCCCATACCGCACCGCGCGCGCGCACTCCCGCTCCGCAGCCTCAAAAAAATACGCCCGGTTGTATGCCCCCGTCAGATGATCCCGCCACAGCATCTGCGCCAGCTTTGCCGTGTCGGACTTCTGCTGCGTCACATCCCGCAGAATCACCGTGTACCCCAGGATCACCCGCCCGTCCGGCGCCTCCGTCTCGCTCCGCACTGCAATCAGGCGCTGGCACCAGTAGCGTGTTCCGTCACGCCGCTGCTGCCAGCACTCATGCAGGCACCATCCGTCCCGTCGGGCTAGCGCCGTCTGCTCCGGCATCGTCAGCGTTCCAGGTGTGCTCTCCGTATCGAAGATTGCCAGCGATTGACCAAGCGCCTCCGACTCCTGAAATCCCGTCTGCCGAAGCACCGACGTGTTCACGCTGTCAATCATGCCCTCCGCATCGAGCGACACTACCGCAAAGTCGTTCACTGAGTCCACCAGCGATGCAAACCACGTCTCTGCCTGCTTAAGCCGCCGCTCCTGCAAAACCTGGCGTGAGATATCTGACAACGCAACAATGTAGCGTGATCGTCCCAGCTTCACCATCGTGCAGGAGAACACCTTCGCCTCGTAGTCCTCTTCGCGGCGGCCCGGCTTCACCACAATCCGATGACCGTCGCACACCGTCCCCTTCACCTCGGCAAAGGCATCCATCATGTTCCGCAGCTCCGGCGCGCAGACCTCCATCAACTGGAACAGGTTCGTCATCAGCGGCGTTCGCGCGATCGGCATCAGCATCTGCATCGCCAGTGGATTGATCAGCGAGATCGCACCTTCTGAGTCAATCTGCGCCAGCCCAATCGGACAGGCGTACATGAATTGCAACAACTGGGTATGCTCCAGCTCAAGGTCGAACGTCATGGCTACCTTCTAAAGAACTCTTTCGCTTCTTCTTAAATATCCCGCCACACACCGCTCAGCGCTTGATGAGAATGTAGCGTCTGCTGATCGCAGGCGCCTTCAGCAGTCGAAGCCGTACCGGCGTAGGCCGCATTCGCAGCGTCAGCACGTAGTCGATCACGGCGTCGATCCGCACCTCATCCTCAAACCTCTGCGCCACCATCCAGTTGTTCATGCACTGTCCGACATTCGAGAAGAACGGCTCTCCCATCACGCTCGCCGCCGGCAACCCCGCAAGATTAGACTCCGTCTGGTTGTACAGTTCGATCAACCCGTCCCGGGACATGCCCACCACGCCAAACGGAAGGCGATCCGCCTGCTTTTTCGTCATCACATCCAATTCGTCGAGAAGAATCTTTTCAAAGTCCATCTTCTCGTAGTCGATCGAGACCATCGTTCACCTCTTTTATGAGTCGTCACAGCCACCTGGCCAAACGCAAGCACCTGATGCAGGTTAACTTCGCACCGCAGAACTGAGGCCCAAGCCTCACTCCTTGGCGAACGTACCAGAACACTCCACCGGCGCGCCGCAAATTGCGCTGCACCTTAAGCCAATCGTCCCTAACTGAAACTCTAGGTCGCCATGCCGACCGCCTCGCACCTCTCCGGACGCCAAGCGCCTCCGCAAGACATCTGTTGATCCCCTGGCGCAACCCTGCGGTTTTGCCTCACTTCCCCTTCCCCTGTAATGTCGTATTAATCACTTCTTCCCTGAGAGCTCATGCGGTCAACCCCCGTTGATACGCACAAGCCTCCTCCACCGTACCCCCTTCCCGCGGCATCTCGCCTCCGTGGCTCGCACTGCCAACCATCAGGAGCCCTCCATGAAGTCCTTTCCAAAAATCCTTCTGCTTGCCCCTCTGCTTCTTGCTTCCGGCCACCGGCTCCTCGCCCAGTCCACCGCCAATCTCACCGGAACCGTGACCGACCCGACCGGAGCCGTCGTCCCCAACGCGGCCATCTCTATTCGCCAGCTCGCCACCGGCACCGAGCGGGATACGACCTCCGATGGCTCCGGAGCCTTCAATGCCCCCTCCCTGCAGCCGGGTGACTACACCATCACCGTCATCGCTCCCGGCTTCAGCAAGTTCTCCGTCCCTCGCCTCACCCTTGAGGTCAACGCCAACGCCAGGATCGACGCGAAGCTCGGCCTGCAAAGCGCCGGCGAAACCATCCAGGTCGAAAGTGGAGGAGCCGCTGTTATTGAGGCCACCACCCCCACAGTCGGCCAGGTTATCGACCGCGAAACCGTTCAGCAGATTCCCCTCAACGGTCGCCACTTCCTCGACCTTACCAATCTCACGCCCGGCACCGTGGTCCCCCCCAACAACGGCAGCCTCACCGCCCCCAGCCGCGGCCTCGGAGCCAACTCCTTCGTCACCGCCGGCAACCGCGAAGACACCAACAACTTCCAGATCAATGGAATCAACCTCAACGACATGACCCAGAGTCAAATCACCTTCCAGCCCTCCATCAACACCACCTCCGAATTCAAAATCATCAACTCCACCTTCTCCGCCGAGTTCGGCCGTAGCTCCGGTGCCATCGTCAACGTCTCCACCCGCTCCGGCACCAACGCCTTCCACGGTGAAGGCTTCGACTACCTTCGCAACAACTACTTCGACGCCCGCAACTTCTTCAATCGCGCCCCCGGCCGCCAGAACCAGCTCAACCGCCACAACTTCGGCGGAGCCTTCTCCGGACCCGTGTTCAAAGACCGCACCTTCTTCTTCCTCAGCTACGAAGGCCTCCGCCAGAAGCAGGCCATCCTGCTCACCAGCAACGTCCCAACCATGGCGCAACGCGCCGCCTTCGCCACCAGTCCCGCCGGCCCGCAGTGGGCGCAGATCATCAACCTCCTTCCTATTGGCGCCGAGACCACCACGAACGGCGTCACCACTGCCGTCGCCACCGGCTCCTCCCCTGGCCCCGTCAAAACTGACCAGTTTTCCGGCGACCTCTTCCACAACATCACCAAAGTCGATACCCTCCACCTCTACTACGCCTGGCAGCAGGACGCCCGCACCGAGCCCAACCTCCAGGGCAATAACGTCTCCGCCTTTGGCGATCACCGCACCGCCCACCGCCAAATCGGCACCATCAACGAGATCCACGTCTTTTCGCCCTCCGTCGTCAACGAGGCACGCATCGGCTTCAACCGCATTGCCATCTCCTTCAACGCCAACTATCTCGCCGCCTCCAGCACCTACGGCATCTCAAACGGCGTCTCCGCGCCCCTCGGCATCCCCCAGATCAGCGTTACCGACCTCAACCTGAACTTCGGCGGACCCAGCGGCTTCCCCCAGGGGCGCTTCGTCACCACCGGCGTCTTCTCCGACACCCTCAACTATTTGGTCGGCAAGCACTCCATCAAGATCGGCGGCGAGTTCCGCCGCTTCGAAGGCAACAACTTCTCCGAAACCCCCGGAACCATTAACTTCACCACCACCGCCAACTTCATCAACGGCCTCGCCAACACGTTTTCCGGAAACGCCTCCAACGTCGTCAGCCGCATCTTCGACAGTGCCGCCGCCGGCTTCCTCCAGGACAACTGGAAGGTCACCCCGCGACTGACCGCTGAGCTTGGCGTCCGCTTCGAGTGGAACGGAACCTTCTCTGAAGGAGCCCATCGCTTCGTCAACTTCCTCCCCGCCACGGACACCCTCCAGCAGGTCAATCAGCCCTACAACCAGAACTACAACTTCGACCCCCGTCTCGGCTTCACCTTCGACGCATTCGGAACCGGCAAGACCGTCCTCCGCGGCGGCTTCGGCATCCTCGCCGACCAGCCCAACGAGGGAGTCGTCTCCGGCCTGACCGGAAACCCGCCAAACTCCACTCCAGTCTCCCTCACGGGCGGCAACCTCCCCATCGGAACCCTTTACACCCGCGCTGCCGTCAGCGGCCTCTCTCCCGCCTCTACCAACCCCAACTACCGCAACGCCTACACTGAGTCCTATAACCTCAACGTCCAGCAGGACGTCGGCTTCGGAACTGTCCTCCAGGTCGGCTACATCGGCTCAGGCGGACGCCACCTCCGCATCCCTCTAAACCTCAACCAGTTCACCTATCCCGTCGGAACCACCGCGGTCCGTCCATTCCCCACTCTCTCTGCTGCCAGCGCCTTCCGCCCCAACGCCGCCCTGGGCAACATCTCCCAAGTCAACTTCGCCTCCATGTCCAGCTACAACGCTCTCTGGGTCACCGCCCGCAAGTCCCTCCGCGGTGGCGTCGAGCTCAATACCAGCTACACTCTCGCCAAGTCCCTCGACGACAACTCCCTCTCCGGAAACGGCGTCCAGAACAGCACCAACCCGGCCGGAGACTACGGCCGCTCTGACTTCGATACCCGCCATCACTTCGTCTTCTCCGGCATTTGGAATCTCCCTTTCCACGGCAACCGCTTCAAGGAAGGCTGGCTCCTCGCTAACATTACCCAGGCGCAGTCCGGCAACCCCCTCAACGTCACCACGTCCAACACCAGCTTCACCGGCTCCGGCAACATCCGCCCCACCGTCCTCGGCGCCTACTCCACCAGTCGCGGAGCCATCCTGCCCAGCGGCAACATCCCCTTCATCAACGCCGCCGTCTGCACCACACCCACCGCCGGCTGCTCCTTCTACACCCAGTCCTTCGGCTTCGGCAACCTAAGCCGCAACGCCCTCCGCGGCCCCGACTTCTCCGACGTCGACCTCTCCCTGCAAAAGACCACCCGCCTTGCCGAGTCCGTCGCTCTCGTCCTCCGCCTTGACTCGTTCGACCTTCTCAACCACGTCAACTTCGCCAACCCCAACCTCACCGCATCCACCACGGGAACCTTCGGCCAGATCAACGCAACCCGCAATCAGGTAGGCGATGCCGGCTCCTCGCGCCAGCTCCAGTTCGCCGGCAAAATTACCTTCTAACCCACCCAGCCCGCATCCCACCTCCTGCCCTGGGGCGGAGGTGGGATGGCCCGGGCCTCTTCCACCTCGCCGATTTTGACCGCCCGGGCCGGCGAGGTTGCAAATTCATCCCACATTCAACCTCCCTTCACGGAAGAATCCGAACGTGCGCCAATAATCGAGGCGAACTCAAAATTCCTCTGAAGGACCCTCCCCATGTTCCGGAAATCCGCCGCATCCTTACTCGCCTTCTCCCTCGTCCTCAGCGGCTGCGGAGGCATCGGCTCCAGCTTTGTCACGCCCGCCGTCACACCTACGGTCACCCCCACCACCAGCGCCGTCGCCATCAAGCACGTCGTCGTCATCTTCGGTGAGAACATCTCCTTCGACCACTACTTCGGAACCTACCCGAACGCCGCCAACCTGCCCGGCGAAAGCAAGTTCACCGCCGCTACCGGAACTCCCACCCCAGCCGGCCTCACCACCGGCCTTCTTACCGCAAATCCGAACCTCAACGCCGCCAACGGAGCCGGCGCGTCTAACCCCTTCCGCCTCTCCCCCGCGCAGGCCGTCACCGCCGACCAGGACCACGGCTACACCGACGAGCAGGCCGCCTACGATAACGGCAAGATGGACCTCTTCCCCCTCTCCGTAGGCAACGCCGATAGCGCCGCCGTCGCCGCCAATACCGGGGCCTCCGCCGTCGCCGCCACCAAGGGCCTCACCATGGGCTACTACGACGGCAGCACCGTCACCGCGCTATGGAACTACGCCCAGCACTACGCCCTCAATGACCATTCCTTCTCTACCAACTTCGGCCCCTCTACCCCCGGCGCCATCAACCTCATCTCAGGCCAGACCAACGGCGTCGTCAATACCGTCAATCCCGGGGGCTCCGTCGTCGCCGACGGCAACGGCGGCCTCACCCTCATCTCCGACGCCGACCCCACCGGCGACATCTGCTCCAGCACCACCTCCTCCGTCAGCCTGTCCGGTAAAAACATCGGAGATCTCCTGAACGCCGCGAAAGTGTCCTGGGGCTTCTTCCAGGGAGGCTTCGATCTCTCCCTCACCAACCCCAACGGCACCACCGGCTGCAAGCGTTCCACCGTCTCCACCCTTACCGGAACGCAGACCGACTACTCCCCCCACCACCAGCCCTTCCAGTACTACGCCAGCACCGCCAACTTCAACCACACTCGCCCTTCGGCCGTCGCCGCCATCGGTTCCACTGACGCCGCCAACCACCAGTACGACATCCATGACTTCACTGACGCCCTCGCCGCCGGAAACATGCCCGCCGTCAGCTTCCTCAAGGCCTCCCGCTACCAGGACGCCCACGCCGCCAACTCCGACCCTCTCGACGAGCAGACCTTCGTCGTCAACACCATCAACGCCATCCAGCAGTCTCCCTTCTGGTCCAGCACCGCCATCATCCTCGCCTACGACGACTCCGACGGCTGGTACGATCACCTCTCCGACCTCATCAACGGCTCAGCCACCACCGCCGACAAGATCAACGGACCCGGCGTCTGCATCAGCACCACCGCGGCCGCCGCAGCCCTCCCCGGCCTAACCGGAACGGCGCCTGCGCAGGGCCGTTGCGGCTACGGAACCCGCATGCCTTTGATGGTCATCTCACCATGGGCCAAAAAGAACGTCATCGACGCGACCCCTACCGACCAGACCTCCGTCACGAAATTTATTGAAGACACCTTTCTGGTCGGCCAGCGCATTGGTGGAGGCTCCTTCGACTCCATCGCCGGCTCCCTCAACAATATGTTCGACTTCAGCAACGGTGCCGCTGCCCCCAACCCCAACGTCGTCCTCCTCAACCCAGCCACCGGAGCCGTCACCACCGGCAACTAAAGCAGCATCCCTCAAGGCACAGCTTCGCTTTGAGGATGCTGCCTCAAGGGCATTGTCCGACTAGCTCTACGCCGGCAGATTCCGCCCGGAACAGCCATCTTCCAGCCGAAACACTTGACACTCCCGGTACAATATGACCAGATGAATCAAAGCCCGGCCACCAGGCCGGGCTTCCGCTTTTAACTTACACAAACAAACGCCAGGTCAGACTCAAGTCCAGACCTAAGCCGGATCGTTTGAAGACTTTAGTATCAAACACCGGGTCTGGGGGGTGCACACTGCATGTCACAGACAACCGAGCAGCCCACGCGCTTTCGGTGCTGCCACGTCCACGCCCAGGGCCACCGTTGGGGTAGCCCATGCCTCCGCGTGGGCGCTGTGCCCAGCCACTCCGTCCCTGCCCCGGCGCCCTTCCGGCCGGGCAAGCGGCGCGCCCCTGTTTATAGCGCCACCGCAGGTCGCCACCGCCGCCTCCATTCATCACCCCGTCACCCCCGGCCTCTACGATCAAGAAGTTCCGCCGCGTTTCCGTGCACCTCAACCTGGAGCCCCAGCCAGTTGTCTTCCTTCCTGCCCTCCTCCCGCCGAACGTTCCTCCAGCAGCTAACGGCTGCCACCGTCCTCTCTACCGCCCAGCGCGCCTTCCCGCAGGCGAAACCCATGCCCGGCATGTC
>CAXUNW010000099.1:0-8809 GCA_964252505.1 uncultured Acidobacteriaceae bacterium | reverse complement strand
GAACGGAGGCGAGGGGCGCGGCGGGCGCGACAGCAGAGGCCTGTGAGGCGATGACCGCAAGCCGCTGGCGAGCAAGAATGGCGTAGTAGAAGTTGATGTAGTTGGCCGAGAGGGAGCGATAGTAGTTGGCGGCCTGGCCGAAGTCGCGTGCTTCATCCTCATAGAGGCGTCCGCGCCAGTAGAGGGCGCTGGGCACCTCGATGCCGGCGGGGTAAAGGGTGATCTGCTCGTCCATGAGGCGGGCTGCGTCGGGGAAGCGGCGCATGCGGTAGCTCATCCAGGCGGCGCGCCAGTGGCTGGAGGGGGCATAGGTGCTGGTGGGAAAGAGGCGCACGAGCGACTCGTAGTCCGAGACGGCGGCCGGTTGCTCATGGTTGAGCAGATGCATGTTGCCACCGGAGTACAGGGCCTCCTCGGTCCAACGACTATGCGGAAAGCGGCGAACGATCTCGGCGACCTGTCGGTCATTCTCGGCGGTGTTTTTCTCGTTGCGGGCGAGTTCCGACAGGAGGTAGACCTTAAGGGCAGCGCTGTCGTCGTCGGTTTCCGGGAGCTTCTCGACATCGTGGCGGCTAATACGCTTCAGCTTGAGGTCGCAGACGGCGGCGTAGATTTCGAGTGCGTCGCGGTCTGCCGTGCTGAGGCCGGGATCGTTTTTCTCGAGTGCGTGGTACTCCTGACTGGCCTCGGCGTAGTGCTTTGCGTTGTAGAGGGCATCGGCATGGATCTTGCGCTCGGCAGAGGTGAGGGGAACGCCGAGGGCGTTGAGTTGCGTACGGCTTTGGGCGGCCTCTAAGGTGAGCGGCAGCGTAAGGAAGATGTCGCGAAAGATGGGGGCGGCATGGCCCGTGTCGCCGGACATCTGGTAGGCCCGGCCGAGCGCATAGCGGAAGTCCGAGCGGGTGGCCTGCGGCGAAGCAGCGAACGGTGTCAGCACGGCGAGGGCGCCTTGCGGGTTACCCTGCTGCAGGTAGAGGTTGGCGAGCAGGACCGGGGCGGAGGCGATGAAGATGCTGCCGGGATGGCGATCGGCGAAGTGGTCGAGCAGGCTGTAGGCATCGCCGCCGTGGTTAGCGGCAAGGGCGGCCTGGGCTCCAAGATAGTCGGCGTAGTCGGCAAGCGCTTCGCTGCCGGCGGCCTGGCGGTAGGTGGCAGCGGCCTCCGGGAAGCGTTTGTCGAGCATATAGGCATGGCCAAGGGCAAGGTAGGCGGTGGAGGCTCCATCGCCCGGGTGGCCTTTGGCGTAGGTGAAGACGCCGTCATAGGCCGCGGCGGACCGGGTGGAGGCGAGCTGCTGCGCCATGGGGCGGAGCTGGGTAGACGCCAGGAACGCGCTGGTGAGACGGGCGGTCTGGGCGCTGGGCGCGGGGCCAGCGGCCGGCTTGCCCCTGGCGGCGGATCTTGAAGTGGTTCTGCTTTTGGCGGTAGAGGCTTTGCGGGTCGTTTTAGCGGCAGTCTTTCCGACTTTGGCGGGGGGCTTCGCCGTGGTCTTGCTGTGGCTCGGTTTTCCGGTTGCGGGGTGGAGTGGCGGCGTGATCACAAGCAGGGAGGCCAGGAGAAGGCCCGCCTGCACCCCGCGTCTGGCGCGCGACGCCCCTGAAATCCAGACAGCAAAACCCATACTCATGACTGTAGCCGCCTTCTTGCCTGTGTGCATCGGGCAATCGGAGTCTGGAACCTCGCAGGGTACGCGGGGAGAGTTCTGTCGGACGGGGCATGCATTGGCGACTTCATTGTCGTCCGACTCTCCGCCCGGTTAGTATTGGATTGGACGGGCCGCCGTTGCGATGATGCGATGTGAAATGGCGACAGGCTTCCCGGATCGGAACCTCAATACTCTATGGCAACGGCGACGACCCTGAATCCCGATGAGACGCTGCTTCCCCCCCCGGAGATCCATCCGGACGTGGCGCTGGTGGCGCGCGCCAAGGAAGGCGACACGGCGGCGTTCGAGCAGCTGGTGCGGCAGTACGATCGGCAGGTCTTCCGGGTGGCGCAGCATATTACGCAGAACCGTGAAGACGCGGAAGACATCACGCAGGATGCTTTTTTGAAGGCCTACGAGAAGCTGAACCAGTTCCAGGGGAATTCGAAGTTTTCCACCTGGCTGGTGCGGATTGCCGTGAACGAGAGCCTGATGCGGCTTCGGAAGCGGAAGACCTCGAAGACGGTTTCGATGGACGAGAATGTGCAGACGGAGGAGGGTTCCATCCCGCGGGACTTTGCGGATTGGAGCCCAAATCCGGAGCAGCAATATGGGACCGGCGAGCTGGGGGAGATCCTACGGAAGACGATTCAGGGTTTACCCCCCGGTTTTCGAACCGTTTTCACCCTGCGGGACATCGAAAACTTATCGACGGAAGAGACTGCGGAGGCCCTGGGCCTGAGCGTTCCGGCGGTGAAGTCAAGACTGCTGAGGGCGCGGCTGCAACTGCGTGAACGCCTTAGCCGCTATTTCCGGAAAAGCAAGAGCGAGGGCCCCAAGCCGTGACGTGCACCGATTTCCTCAGCCAACTGACAGACTATTTCGATGGGCAGATCAGTCCTGACCTGCTAGCCGAGGTGAAAGGTCACATTGCCGAGTGCCACCATTGCCATATTGTGCTGGACACGACCCGGCAGACCATCGAGGTCTACCGGGACAACGAGATTTACGAGTTCAGCGCGGAGCTGCAGACGAAGCTGCAGAGGGCAATCATGGAGAAATGCCGCGCAACGAAGTGCGGGACGGCAGTCTGAGGCTACTCGGACACGACAGACTTGACGAGGTTGCGCGGGTGGTCGACATCGATGCCGGCGTTGACGGCCATAAAGTAGGCAAGCATCTGGAGAGGGATGACCTCGCAGAGCGGTAGAAGCGGCTCCGGCGCCTCGCGGACATAGAGGGTATGGGTGGCCAGAGCGGCGACCCGGCTATCCCCGGGGTTAGCCAGGGCGAGGATGTCCGCTCCCTGGGAGCGCATGTCCGTCATCAACTGGACTACCTTTTCGTAGCGCTCTACCGACCCGGCGTCGGCGCGGTCGGCGGTCGCGATCATGACGAGGGGAATGGCTTCGCCTACCAGGGCGTTTGGACCATGCTTGAGCTCGCCGGAGGGATAGCCTTCGGCGTGAAGGTAGGCGGATTCCTTGAGCTTGAGCGCGCCCTCGCGGGCGACTGGATAGTGGACGCCGCGTCCCAGGAAGAGGAAGCTGGCGGCGTGGGTGTAGCGGGCGGCAACAGCGCGGACGTCCGCCTCCCACCCGGCAAGCTGTTCTTCGATGAGCTCGGGCAGGGCGGAGGCGGCGGCGAGTTGCTGGGCAAGGGCGGCGGCGTCCTGGGTGCCGCGCGACTCGGCGGCGAGCAGTGAGAGAAGGTAGAGGTTGAGGAGCTGGGCGGTGAAGCTCTTGGTGGCGGGGATGGCGCGTTCACGGCCAGCGGCGGTGGGGAAGGAGGCAGTGGCCTCCCGGGCCATGGTGGAGGTGGGAACGTTGGTGAGGGCCAGGGTGGCGTAGCCGGCCTGCCTGGCGCGGCGCAGGGCGGCCAGCGTATCCGCGGTTTCGCCGGACTGCGAGACGACGAGGACGGCGGCGTGCTTGATGCCGGCGGGCGATCCGGCCGAGGCGGAGCGATAGGTGTACTCGCTGGCGTACTCGACATCGACGGCGATGCCGCTGGCGTCCTCGATGAGGATCTCGGCGACCATGCCGGCGTGGCGGCTGGAGCCGCTGGCGGCGATGACGATCTCTGTGTGCGCGGCGGCAAGCCACTGGCGGATGGGGGCGCAGGTGTCGGTGCGGAAGGCACCGTGGTCAAGATACTGGTCGAGCGTGGCGCGGAGAGTCCGGGGCTGCTCATGGATCTCGCTCAGCATCCAGTGGGGGTAGGGCGCGGGGGATTGCTGATCGTGCATTGGGAAGACTCTTTCGGAGGGAAGATTGCGCGGCGGCGCCGGTCCTTCGATGATAGACGGGGCTGGAAGATGGGCGCATCCGGAGGCCGCCGCGCGTTGACCGGGCGGGTCCGAGCCCGTACACTCTAAGAGGCAGTCGGCGCGTTGGTGCGGCGCGGCTCCTGCACCATCCTGTTGCCCCCTCGTTCAATGGTAGGACAGTCGGCTCTGAACCGATCAATCGGGGTTCGAATCCCTGGGGGGCAACCACACCGCGCGCCCGCGATTCGGGCTAGCGCTTGAAGACGACGCCCCCCTTCATGACGAAGACCACGTGTTGGACGGCAGCGATGTCGGCGAGCGGATCGCCGTCGACGGCGATAATGTCGGCGAGGTAGCCGGGCTTGAGCTCACCGATTTGTCCCTCCCAGCCAAGCAGCCTGGCGTTGTGCAACAGATCGGCCTGGAGCACATCGAGCGGCTTCATGCCGTAGCGGACCATCAGGACGAGTTCGCGGGCCTGCGTGCCGTGCGGGAAAGGCCCGACGTCGGAGCCCACCGCCATAGGGACGCCGGCGGCGAGCTGCCGCTTGAAGTTGGCGGCGTGGAAGTCCTGCTGGGCGCGCTCGCGGGCCGCGGCGGCGGGGGACGCGGCGTGCTCGGCGAAGTACTCCGCGATGGCAAAGGTGGGAACGGCGAAGATGCCTTTCGCCTTCATCGCGGCCATAGTGGGTTCGCTGAGCTGGTAGGCATGGTCGACGGACTCGACGCCCGCGGCCACTGCGTAGCCGGTGCCTGGCTCGCTTGTGGCGTGGACAGCGACGCCGTGGCCTGGGCCGCGACGGTAGCGGGCGGTTTCGGCGACGGCTGCTCGGAGCTCCGTCTCGGTGTACTGGTAGGGCGTCTCGAGCAGGCCATCATGAAAGTGGTCGGCCCCGGTCTCATAGATCTTGGTGAAGTCGGCGCCTTCTTTCCTCTGGTGGCGGATGACTTCGGCGAGTTGCTGGGCGGAGTCGGCGTAGTCGGCGTTCGAGAGCACATGCTGCGCGGGGTTGAAGCGGTTGGCGTCCTCATGGCCGCCGGTGACGTCGATGGCGTTGCCGCTGATGCGGAGCCGCGGCCCGGCCAGGGCGCCGTCGTCGATGGCGTCGCGGATGGCGGTGTCGGCGGAGCCTGCCCCTTCCGTGCCCATGTCGCGCTCGGCGGTGAAGCCGGCCATCAGGTCAGCCTGGGCGGCGGCGGCGGCAAGCAGCGTGCGCTTGGGCACACTCTCTTCCACCGTCTGAAGATCCTCCGAGCCGGGATGCAGAAAGAGGTGTACATGCGCGTCGATGAGCCCGGGCATGAGGGTGCGATCGCCGAGGTCGAGAACCTCCGTCTTCGCGGCGGGGCGGTCGACATGGCTTCCAGCGGCCACGATCCGGTCACCGCGAACCAACACCTCGCCCGGTGCGACGATACGGGCGGAGGCGACATCCAGCAGCCGCGCAGCATGCAGAATGACGGTCTGCTCCGGCTCAGCAAGCTGTGCGGAAAGGGCGGGACACCGCAGAAGCGCCGCGGCCAGAAGGGAAAGGAAAACTCTCATCGTCCCAGCAGCATATCGCATTCCGCCCCATGCGCTAGATGCGGCAAAGCTCGGCGCTGATGGTCTCGCGCCGGTCGAGCGCGATCTGAGCAAGGTGGTTCAGGTTGCTGCGGTAGAAAGCCACGGCCACCGCGGCAAGCACAGCGAACACAGGCGCCGGCAGCCACGGGTGGCCCACATGCCGCGCCAGGAAGAGCGTAGCAGCGCCCAGCGCCAGGCACATCACCAGCACGCCGAGCCCGATCAGGACGTTGAGCTGTCCCTGCCGGCCCTGACGAAACTTGCCCAGGTCGATGACGCGCGGCGCATAGACCGAGCGGATGTTGCCGAGCGTGACGTTGAGCGTCAACGTGAATGCAAGCCAAAGGTAAGTAGCACACAGAAGCGGCAGCGGCGGAACTCCGCTTGCCGTCATCACGATCGTCGACGCGATGGCGACCTCGATGCTGACCATGCACAGGCTCACGAGGTTTTTGCCGATGACGACGTCACGCAGGCGGATAGGCGCAAGAAAGTAGAGCTGCACGCCCGCGCCTTCAGTGCCCAGGATGTTGTACATGCCGGCGGTGAGGCCAAGCAGAACATAGGCGAGGGTCGAAGGCAGCATCCACTCGGTCGGGGTTCGTGCGAAGCTTGTTCGCGTGACGATCAGGAAGACCATGAAGATGGGGGTGATGAGCGCGAAGAGAAGCGGCTGCGAACGCACAAGGTAGCGGAGCTCCTTGCCGATGACGGCGGTCGTGGCGGGAGAGAGCGGACCGCTGGCTGCAGGCGGTAAGGAAGGCTGCGCGAAGGACAAGCCGGGAGGCCGGACGACGCTGGACGCCGCACTCGACGCCGTCTGAGGCGCCAGAGCGGCGACGGTTGTGGCGGTTCTCGGGGGAGCTTCATTAAAGCTCTCCCCTTGAAACTCCCCGCGTAGTCTGCGGCTGAAGAGGAGCAGAAATCCCCCGGCGAACGCGGTGAGGCCAACGAGCGGCGGGGCTGCGTCGGCGGGTTTGGCCATGGCAATGCGAGTGGCCGCCGTGGCCGCAAGCCCCGGGGGCAGCGCGCGCAGGAAAGGCGAGGCGGTGTGGGCTGCCTGCTTCAGCATGGCGATCCGCTTTGCATGCTGTGCCCGAGCCACGGGATCGCGACGAGCGTGCGAGTTCAGGTTGAACGTCACGTTCGCGAACTGGAAGGCAAGCATCGCGACGAAGAAGAGAGCGACCAGAATCTCGCGGGTCTTGCGCTGGGCGAACCAGCGATCGAACCACAGGAACACCATGCGGAAGAACAGGACGACCGTTACCGCGAAGACCAGGAAGACGCCGGCCACCGGCAGGAAAAGCGCAGGCCGCGCCACGCCCACCCCGATTGCCGCAGCCAGCAGCGCCAGCGAGCAGAGAACGGTGGGAACATCGAGCAGCCCAAACAGCAGGCGCAGGGTGAGATAGGTCGAAAAGCGCAGGGGAAAGCGGATCAACATACCGAGGTCGAAGGTGGGCGCGACGGTCTTGGTGCTGATGACGAAGGTCTGCCAGAGAAAGAAGATGAACCAGAGCAGGTAGGGGAAGAAGGAGTATTCGTGCTCGGCCACGATGTAGTACCCGGCGAAGCCGGCGCCCACGACAGGGCCCAGGGCAAGCAGCGCAAAGAGCGGCATCAGCAGCACACGCGCGATGAGCTCGCCGCGGGCGCCTTTGCGCTGGAAGGCATTGATGAAGAGCCGCCCACGGAGCGAGGCGACCGCCGCAATCTGGCTGCGCCGCTTCGGCAGCGGGCTTAACCCAGCCATGTCAACTCCCGGGCGGGCTCATCGCCGGCGTGGTGTTGGCCGACGACGCGGATGAAGATCTCTTCAAGCGTGGTTGGCCCCGGCGCCTGACCGGGCTCGGAGCGGGCATCGTTGCCTGCGCGCAGTTCTTCCAGCGAGCCATGGGTGATGAGGCGGCCGCGATCAATGATGGCGATGTGCGTGCACAGCCGCTCGACGATCTCAAGCACATGCGAGGTCAGGAAGATGGTGGCGCCGCGGGCGATCATGCCTTGCAGCATCGCCTTCAGGGTTCCCGCGGCGATGGCATCCACGCCTTCGAAGGGCTCGTCCAGGAAGAGGATGCGGGGCGCATGGATGACCGCCGCGGCCAGGGCGAGCTTTTTCTGCATGCCGTGGGAGTAGTCGGTGATGAGCTTCTTCGGCTCACCGGCCAGGCTCATGAAGTCGAGAAGCTCCGCGGTACGCTGAGCGGTAAGAGCCTTGTCCAGGCCGTACATCTGGCCGACGAAGCGCAGATACTCTGCGCCGGTGAGGCGGCCAAAGAGCGCGAGGCCCTCGGGGACGACGCCAATCTGCCGCTTCACCTCCATGGGGCTCGCGGCGGCATCCATGCCGAGGATCTCGATGCGGCCCGAGGTGGGCGCAAGCAGGCCGGTGAGCATCTTGATCGTCGTCGATTTGCCTGCGCCATTGGGGCCCAGGAAGCCGAAGAACTGCCCGGGTGCAACCGCGAGGTCGACATCCTGGACGGCGGTAAAATCTCCGAAGCGGCGGGTAAGGCCGGTGGTCAGAACGGCTGGTGTCATGGTCTTGAGAACAGCATACGCAACGAGGGGGACGGAGGATGCGGCGAGGGCATCGAGGGGCCGGAACTTTCCCCGCACGGGGTATCAAAAAGAAATTTTGAACTTGTTCATATTTGATTGACAGATGCTGACGACCTGCCGCATATTTGATCATGTTCAGAAACATTGAACGCGACGGGGAGGCACACATGATCGAGCAGGATCAGCAGCGGGAGCGAGGTTGGGGCGAGCTGAGCGGCGCGCAGACGCAGTTGATCGCGCTGATCGCCGCCATCACCGTCGGCAGCGTGGCGTATCGGCTGCTAGTGCGGCACCACCTGGAGCAGACGGCGCTGCTGTTTATCGGGCTGCCGATGGTGCTTGCGCTGGTGCTGGCGCTGGCGCCCCCGGCCAAATCGCTGACCGGGGGCATCCTGCGGGGTATCACCTTCTTCCTGCTGCTCTCGGGGCCGCTGCTGGGTGAAGGGTTTATCTGCGTGCTGATGGCGGCTCCGTTGTTTCTGCTGGTGGGCCTGGCTGTCGGCGCTGCAACGGACTACTTTCGGGGTCGGCACCGGAGGGCAACGCTCGGCTGCTGCCTGCTGGTTCTGCTTCCCATGAGCCTGGAGGGGACGAACGCGAGTTTATCGTTTGAGCGGACGCAGCGGGTGGAGGCCACCGCGGTGGTTGCGGGCAGCATGGCGGAGGTGCAGTCGCGGATGGCGCGCAGTCCGCGAGTTACCTTGCCGCTCCCCGCCTATCTGCGGATGGGCTTTCCGCGGCCGGTGTGGGCCGCGGGCGAGGG
>CAXUNW010000098.1:8722-9088 GCA_964252505.1 uncultured Acidobacteriaceae bacterium | reverse complement strand
CCCTCCAGTATGCCTGCGCCCAGCAGCAAGGCTCCACTTGCCCAGCCCACAGTTCCAACTGCGCCCGCTAAGCTCGTCCCCCGCAGCACACTACCCCCCACCACGAGGCCAGACGCTGTCATCCCTGCTGCCGCCATCACCAGGCCGATACCCATCCATCCCCGGTCAGAGTCGGGCAGAGCTGCCGGAAGGATGACCAAGAGGCCTGCGGCACTCGCTAAAGCCCACGGCAGTCGCCCCAGATCCCCTCCGGCAATCATCACCGCAACCGGTATCAGCGCATACAACAGCACACCGACGCTTGCGGCAATCAGCCCCTCTGCCCCATGCAGCAGCAGGAACGGCCCCCCAACTAATCCAAGGCCA
>CAXUNW010000098.1:7959-8630 GCA_964252505.1 uncultured Acidobacteriaceae bacterium | reverse complement strand
CTGCTATGCTCCAGCGGCCCCGTGGGTGCAGTCCACCTGCAAAAACTCCCACCAACCCGACCAGCAGAAGCCGGAACCCAGCCCCGGCAAGAGGAGTTAGCCTCACCGGCAGCCACTCCGCCGTTACCCAACTCAGCGAAGACCAGAGACATAGAACCCCAAAACCTAAAGCTTGCCTCCAGTTCACCGGTGCCCGCCGGCACAGCACAAAGGGCCATGCGTAAGCATGGCCCTTACTCTTCCATCCTGTCTGAGGCTAGCGATTGCCGCCGCCCCCGCTCTGCGGAGCCCCATTTCCGGAGCCACCCGGCCCGCCCGGCCGCCGGCCTCCACGCCGCCGCCGACGGTCGCCGCCAGGTCGCCGGTCACCCGAAGCCGAACCGCCCTGGGGACGCCCTCCACCTGCCGCAGGCGCACCCGCCTGCACCGTGACAGGAGCATCGGCGCGGTTGAAGTTTGGCTCATCACCCTCATCGTCCTCCTCCGTGTCGAAGTCGTCCGCCTCACCTTGGGGTAGCACCTCCTCCGCGGGGGCGGCCTGCCGTGGCGCCGGGTACGCCGACCCACCCTGCTCCGGAACCTCCGGCAGACCAAGCTTAGCTCTCTGCTCACGCAGCACAGCCTTCCGCGAAAGCTTGATGCGGTTGCCTTCGATAGAGAGGACCTTCACC
>CAXUNW010000098.1:0-7949 GCA_964252505.1 uncultured Acidobacteriaceae bacterium | reverse complement strand
CGCGCAACTCGTCTTTCACTTCCTTCACGCGGTGCTCGGCAATCTCCGATACATGCAGCAATCCATCCGTTCCCGGGAAGATCTCGACAAACGCACCAAACTCGGCAATGCGTACCACCTTGCCCAGGTAGATCTTGCCAATCTCGGGAACCGCCGTGATATCGGAAATCATCTGGATCGCGCGCGCCAGCCCGTCAGCGTCGCTTGAAGCCACGTTGACGCGACCCGTATCGTCCACGTCAATCTTCACTCCGGTCGCATCGATAATCCCGCGGATGACCTTCCCACCCGGCCCAATCAGATCGCGGATCTTGTCCGTAGGAATCTGGATCGTATGGATCCTCGGGGCAAACTCCGACTTCTCGGTGGCGGCCGAAGCGATCGTTGCGTCCATCGTGTCCAGCAACGACAGCCGGCCCACCCGTGCCTGCTCCAGCGCCTCACGCATGATCTGCGGCGTGATGCCCATGATCTTAATATCCATCTGCAGCGCGGTGATTCCTTTGCGTGTCCCGGCTACCTTGAAGTCCATATCGCCGTAGTGGTCTTCAGCACCGGCTATGTCGCTCAGGATCGCGTATTTCTCACCTTCCTTCACCAAGCCCATCGCAACTCCCGCCACCGCGCCCTTCAAGGGGATCCCGGCCTTCATCAGCGCCAACGATGCGCCGCATACCGTCGCCATGGAAGATGAACCGTTGGACTCCAGGATGTCAGAAACGACGCGCAGCGTGTACGGAGACTCATCTTCAGCCGGGAGCACGGCCTCAATTGCTCGATACGCCAAGGCGCCATGCCCAATCTCGCGCCGACCGACGCCGCTCATCCGCCCTACCTCACCCACCGAGAACGGTGGGAAGTTGTAGTGCAACATAAAACGCCGCTTCTGCTCCCCCTCGTAACTCTCCAGCCGCTGCGCATCATCCGTAGTGCCCAGCGTCGCTGACACCAAAGCCTGCGTCTCCCCGCGCGTGAACAGCGCGGAGCCATGCACCCGCGGCAACACCCCTACTTCAACCGTCACCTCGCGTATCTGGTTGAAAGCCCTGTGATCTGGCCGGATGCGTTCATCCAGCACCTGTTCCCGGAAGATCGTTTCGCGCAATAGCTCGTAGTACTTGCTCAACTTCTTACCGGCGCCGGCGTCTCCCTCCGGCAAATCCTTCTTCAGCTCGTCCTTAATCGCTTTCACGAGCGCGTAGCTCTCGAACTTCGGATGCTTTTGCGTATCCAAAGCATCCTCAAGCTTCGTCCCCACCTTGGCCTTCAACTCATTCAGGTAAGCGACATCCGTTTCCGCCGGAACAACCATCCTCTTGGGCTTGCCCGCCCGGCCCGCCAGATCCTCGATCGCCGCGCAGATCTTCTTGATCTCTTCATGCGCGAACTCGATCGCCTCAACCACCCGGCCTTCCTCAATCTCCTTCGCGCCTGATTCCACCATGACTATGCCGTCCTTCGTTCCGACGACCATGATGTTCAGCGTGCTGACTGCCCGCTCCGCATATGTCGGGTTGACGATGAAGGCGTCATCCACAATACCGATCCGTACCGCCCCTACTGGGCCATGAAACGGGATATCGCTGAGCGCCAGGGCGCAGCTCGCTCCGTTGATACCCAGAACGTCAGGGTCGTTTTCTTTGTCAGCGGAATAAACAAACGCCACCACCTGCGTTTCGTTCCGAAAAGTCTCCGGAAAGAGCGGACGAATGGGCCGATCGATCTGCCGGCAGGTCAGGATCTCCTTCTCGCTCGGCCGGCCCTCACGCTTGATAAAGCCACCCGGTATCCGCCCGCCCGCATAGGTAAACTCTCGATATTCTACGGTCAACGGGAAGAAGTCGATCCCCTCTTTCGGATCCGGTGAGGCAGTCGCCGTCGCCAGTACCGCATTATCGCCGGAGGTTGTGAACGCCGCACCCGGCGCCTGCTTGGCCATCCGGCCCGTCTCAAACTTGATCTGCTTGCCGCCGGCAAGCTCTACCGTCACATCCTGCTTCATCGTTCGCCTCTTCTTTCTCTGTCTACACGGTCAAAAGTTCTCTCGCACAAACGTCGGACAGCCTAAACAAGCAAGCGCGACCCTCGTCCTACGGCAGGGGCCGCACCCGGGTCGCGCTCTGTTGCTGTCGTTCGGGTCCAGACTGGACCATGCAAGGAATACTCAATAAGGAAGCCCGAGCAGCATCCGTCATCGTCACCCACTCCAACCGCAGAATCGTGACCGATCCCGGACGGGGTATTTGGCCGAAGGCTGGTGGGAACAACGAACTTCCATAAATTGGGAGATCTTCCTGCATGCGGAGAACAAAGATCCAGCCGTGTTGTGCCAGATCCTTCTTGTTACTTCCGGATGCCGAGCTTGCCAATCACGTCGCGATAGCGGTCAGCGTCAATCTTCTTAAGGTAATCCAGAAGACGACGACGCTTGCTCACCAGCATCAGCAGTCCACGGCGCGACCCATGATCCTTCTTGTGCGTCTTGAAGTGCTCCGTCAACTCGCCAATGCGCTCGCTCAAGATCGCGATCTGAACCTCAGGACTCCCGGTGTCGGAGTCGTGCGTACGAAACTTCGCTATGATATCTGTCTTCTTTACGGGTGCCAACACAGCTGTTCTTACTCCTGATCTGTCTGATCTTCCAGTCCACTCACAATGGTGTCTACCGTAACGATAGCACCGCTTACCACGCGGAGCAATTGCGGGCGAGATCACCGTCCCATTCCGGCTAGGCCCTCCACGCCCTGAGCCAAATGCGCTTTCAAGAAAGCCATCGTCCGTTCTCGAGCCAGCGCCGCCGCATCCGCCTTATAACTCGCCCGCGCATCGCAGTTGAAGCCGTGCTGCGCCCCGTCGTACATATAAATCTCCACCTCTGCGTGCGCACGCCGCACCGCCTCAACCTGATCCAACCCAATGTGACTGTCCGATCCCCCAAAGTGCAGCATGACGGGACAACTCGGCTCCTCCACCGCCGCCTTCCCGATGCCGCCCGCGTAGTAGCCCACGCAACACGCCGGCTTCATCCCCATCGCCGGCCCGCGCGTCGCCGAAAGCCAACTAATCAATCCGCCGTAGCAGAAGCCCACCACCGCCACACCTTCGTCACCCTGCTTGATCGAGGCAAACGCCGCTTGCACATCCAGCAGAGCCGTCTCTGGCTTCAATCCCTCCCTCAGCCTGAACGCCGTCTGCGCATCTTCCCCTTCATACGCCAACTGCACCCCACTCCGCTGCCGATCAAACAGCGCCGGCGCAACCACCCTGAAGCCATCGTCGGCATACCGGTCTACGACCGATTGAATATGCCCGTTGACCCCAAAAATCTCCTGCACGATTACCACAGCTCCCGCTGCTTTACCCGCGGGGCCGGAACTATATGCATCCAGCACATGCCCGTCTGACGCTGTGATCTTCCTCCACTCACCCATGCGTGTCGCTCTCCTTGCCTCATCATAGGCGAGACCGACCCCCCAAAAGTACGTCTGCTGCAACACCTTGACTGCATCGAAGAACGCACGCGCCTGTTATCGCGTGACGTCTTCTGCATAGCTCCGGATCTCGCTTGTCCACCGCAAAAAACGCAGCATCTGCCGCCAGTCTCGCAGCGCCAAACGAAGAAAGTCCCCGCCCGTCACCGTCTCAGCAGGCTTGCCCGTGTACGTCTCCAATCGCCAACGCAGGTACGGGCTACGCCAGGGAAACAACCGGTACCCGCGCGTAGCCCGCCATAGAAAGATCATCCTCCAAGTATATTCCTGGCGCCTTGGAACGCTACTTCAGATAATCGAACAAGCTTCCTTTGCTCAACGCCGCGATTAGGCTCACCAGCGCTGAGTGCTGCGTCTCCGCAGACTTCAGGTCGGTCGCCACCGACGCATAGTCACTCGACACGAGAGTCCCCTGCTGCGCCTTCAGGCTGGTCTCCTGCGTCTGCACGTAAGTGCTCGTCGCTTGCAGACGGCTCGCCGAGCTACCCAGAATGCTTCGCTGGTCGGAGACCTGGGCCAGCGCTGCTGATAGCGCTCCCGTGTCCGTACCGGATGTTGCTCCCGCTGCATCGTTGGTCAGGTCTGCGATCACATTGTTCAAAGCGCCAAACACATCCGCACCGGCCGCCTGGAACACGTTAGACCCCGCTAGGCTCGTCACCAGTTGCTGTCCGCTCGGTGTCTCCACCGTATTCTGCACGGTGTCACCCAAGTACGTCACCACGCCGGTGGTCGGGTCCTGTGTGAACGGTGCCGCTCCCCCCTGGCTGCCCGAAAAGAGATGCTGCCCCAGGTAGCTCGTGTTCGCAAGTGAAAGAACCTGCTTTTGGATATCCTGCAGCTGCGTCACGATCGCCGCTCGGTTGGACGCGCTGAGCGTCCCATTCGCCCCCTGCGTCGCCAGTGAAATGGCTGATGTCAACTGCGACACCACCTCGCCAAGCGTGGAATCCGCGACCTGCAGGGCGCCACTCTCCCGCGACGCCGTCTGCACAAATGTGTCGCTGCGCGAGATTGCCGAGCTCAGCTGCAGTGCCTGCGAGGCTGCCACCGGATCATCGCCAAGCTGCGTCACGCGCAGCCCGGTCGACAGTTCATTCGTCAGCGTCGCCTCCTGCAGGGTCGACTGAGACAACGACGTCGACAGATTCGTAATGTAGTTCGGATCAACCCGCATCGCATCGCTCCCAAAACGCTCAATTACACCGTGGTTTCGGTTCCCAGGTTGATCGCCGCCGCCAGCAGCGTATCCACAATCGAGAACAACTTTGACGCCGCCTGATAGGACCTCTGATACTGCGTCAGGCTTGCCGCCTCTTCGTCCAGCGAGACACCCGATAGCGCATTGCGCTGCGTCGTAATCTGATCCAGAGCGGCCTGCTGTGCTGTCTGGTCGGTCGTCGCGTTCGCCACCGCTGTGCCCAGTCCCGAAAGCACCCCAGTCAGAAAACCACCGGCTGTCTGTCCACCCACCAGGTTCGCCGTCGCCAAGTCAGCCAGCGCGTTCGCGTTTCCGTTGCCCAGACTTCCCTGCCCTCCGGATGCGGTCGCCACCTTGGTTGGGTCCGTCGTCGCTACTGAAATCGTGGCCGCCGCACCCCCAGCCGTGGCAGGAAGAAGAAAAAGCGCAGCCCCTCCGGCTCCGTTGCCGTCAATCCCAGCCTCGTTCTGCGTGTTCACCGCCGTCCCGATCGCATACGCTAGTTGATCCAGAGAGCTCTTCAGTGGCGCAATCTCCGACGTCTGCACCGTCAGCAGACCACCCAACTGCCCGCCTGTGATCTGGCTTGATATATCCGCAGTCCCGCTGCCTGAGTAAACCTGGGTGGTCCCACCCGTCGTGGCCGCACTCAACGCCACCGATGTTCCCTCGCTCACCAGCACCGTCCCATTCGTCGTCGAAAGCGTAATCCCGTTGCTTTCGGTTGAGACCTGATCGAGCCCAACATACTGCGAAAGATCCGCAATCGCCTGCTGCCTCTGGTCTTCCAGTGTCCCCGCATCCGCACGCAGCGGCAGCAGTGCACCAATCTGCACATTCAGGTTCGCAATCTCGCCCGTCAAGGAGTTGATCTTGTCCACCACAGACGCCGCAGACTGCGACAGATCGTCGCCAACAGAAGACACCTGGCTCGACGCCGACTGCAGCGCGGTCGCCAGCGTTCCCGCCGCACTGAGCACCGCTTGCCGCGACGCCGTATCCGTCGGCTGATTCGCCAGCGTGCTGAACGAGTTGAAGAACGCGTCGATCGACGTTCCCAGCGTCGTCGATACCGCGGAAGCTGTCGACGAACTCAATCCGAAGATCGTCTGCAACTGATTCAGAGCGCCTTGTCGCGCCGTTGCCTGGCTCACCGCCTGTGTCTGTTGCTGCACCCGCTTCTCCAGCACACGGTCCCGCTGCGACACCGCCGTCAGCCCCGTGTCCACCCCCGAACCAAGGCCTTGTCCCCCGATTGAAACCACATCCGCCGACCAGCTCACCGTCTCGCGCGTATAGCCGGTCACATTCGAATTCGCCACGTTCTTGCTTACAATATCCAGCGCCGCCTGGTTCGAACTCAACGCGCTCTTCGATAAATCCAGCAACGACGTCAGCGTACCCATGTCTGCTCCCCGATCCGGTTACGTCTGCTTAATCCCTCAAGCACACGCAGATTAACGCTCGTATTCTCGAGCACCTTGCCCAGCAGCCGATGTCGCGCCGTAATCCGGCTCAGCTCCTGCTCCCACATCGCACGGTCCGGAAGCAGCATCGTCTGCAACTCGCTTGCGCCTAGCTTCGCCTCCACCGCTCCGGCAATCTCCTCCAGCCGCACCGTATCGAGCTTCGTCAATGCCGCGATCGTCTCATCCAGCAGCGCACTCATCTGCTCTGCTGTCATTGACGCCGTGGCCCGCCCGGCATTGGTCGCCGCCGCTGCACTCGGGTTGCTCATCCCTACCGTCATCATCATGAAAGCTCCACCCCTCGGGCAAACGCTCCTGCGGGGCAATACCCCATGGTTCCGGCCCACTCAGGAAAGCCGCGCTACGCCAGCAATGTCTTAAGCAAGCTGCTCGCCACATCCGCAGAAGAAACGTTATAAGTTCCGTTGGCAATCGCGTCCTGCAGCGAGGCCACCTTGTCATAGCGCACATCCGTGGTCGATGTGCTCAGCAGGCTGCTTGCCGTGCTGAACTGCGTTCCGTCCAGCCCGTCCAGCGTCGTCGCCGCCGCCACACCGTTTGTGGTCAGGCTCTGCGCGGCCGCCGCCTGCTCCGCACGTTTAACATCCCGAGCCGAGTTCACCGCGAGATTGCCAAGAAGATGAAGTAAGTTGCCGAGTCCGTTTGAGTAAGCCATGTTCAGTTCCTCCGTCTAGATCACTCATCGGCGTCATGCCATCAAACTTTAGTACTAATTAAGCTTCCCTAATCTTTATTCGGAAGACCTGCCCCAGTACCCCCGTGCTGCGCCTTCTCTAAACTCACTTTCGCCACAATCTGCCGCGCAATCCCCATCCCGCCGCCCTTTGCCAGCGCGGTGGCCAACGCCTCCGTACCGTAGCTCGACATCGTGTCCGCTCCCGGAACCGCGTCCCCATCCTCTGAGCCCTCCGCATCCGCGCCTGTCCCTGCGCGCATCGGCTTCAGCAGCTCCTGCAGAAACACCGCCTCAAACTGCTGCGCTGCATCCGTCAGCTTCTTCTTCTCCAGGGCCTGCGCCGCCGGATCCACAGCCTTCTGTCCCGCCGCAATAGCCGCAATCATGCTCATAGCACCTCAATCTCCGCTTCCAGCGCGCCCGCCGACTTCATCGCCTGCAGGATAGAAATCACGTCCCGCGCCGAAGCTCCAATCGCCTGCAGACTCCGCACCAGGTCGTCGACCGTCGCGCCCTGTCGCAGTTCAATCTTGCTCACCGGCTTATCCTTCGCCTCGATCCGTGTCTGCGCCACCTCCTGCGTCGTCCCCTGCCCAAACGCATTCGGTTGCGACACCTGGAACTCCGTCACCACGTTCACCGACAAGCCCCCATGCAGAATCGAAACCGGTTGCAGCACAACCGTCCCCCCGATCACCACCGTACCCGTCCGCTCATTCACAATCACCTTCGCTCGCGGATAGAACGGCACCTCGATCGCCTCCACCCGTGCCAGCAGCGTCGTAATCTCCTCCCCCGGCTCCGCCTTCAGTGCAATCCTCCGGCTATCCACCGCCCGCGCCGCCTCCCGCCCAAGCTCCTGGTTGATCGCCCGCGCCATCGCTCCCGCGCTTTTGAAGTCCGCATCGTTCAGCAGCAGCGCGAACGTGTCACGCCCCGCCAGCTCGCTCGGAACCGCCCGCTCCACCATCGCCCCATACGGAATCCGCGCCGTGTTCGGATGGTTCACCTGCCGCGCGTTTCCGTTCGAGCTCACCGTATACCCGCCCACCACCAGCGCCCCCTGCGCCTGTGCATAGATCGCCCCATCC
>CAXUNW010000097.1:0-9090 GCA_964252505.1 uncultured Acidobacteriaceae bacterium | reverse complement strand
CCCCACCCCGGCCTGGTTCGTTGACGTAGCCGCCAAAGCCGGTATCACCGTCCGCAACGTCAACGGCAGCGCGGAGACCAAGCGTTACATCATCGAGGCGACCGGTTCCGGCGTGGCGGTCCTGGACTACGACCGCGATGGCTTTCCCGACATCTTCCTTGTCAACGGCCGCGCCATGCCCAACGCCGCCAACGCCCCGAAGGAAAGCCCCACCAGCCACCTCTTCCACAACAACCACGACGGCACCTTTACCGACGTCACGCAGAAGGCCGGCCTGGCCGCCACCGGGTGGGGCCAGGGCGCATGCGTCGGCGACTACGATAACGACGGCTTCGACGACCTGTATGTAACGCAATACGGCGCCAATCGGCTCTACCATAACGAGCGCAACGGCACCTTTAAGGAGGTCGCCCAGCCATCCGGAACCGCCGGCTCCGGCCAGGAGTGGGGAACCGGCTGCGCCTTCATCGACTACGACCGCGACGGCAAGCTCGATCTCCTTGTGGCCAACTACGTCCACTTCGATCTCGCCCACACCCCGGCCCCCGGCGAGGCTCCGGGCTGCATCTGGAAGGGCGTTCCGGTCATGTGCGGCCCGCGCGGGCTGGAGAGTGCCCCGAACCTGCTCTTCCACAACCTCGGCAACGGCCGCTTCGCCGATGTAAGCGCGGCGGCGGGCATCCAGAAGACGCCGGGCCACTACTGCTTCTCCGTCACCACGCTCGATTTCGACGAAGACGGCTGGCCAGACATCTACGTCGCCTGCGACTCCACGCCCGCGATCCTGTATCGCAACAACAGAGACGGCACCTTCACCGACGTTGCCGCCGATGCCGGGGCCGCCTACAACGAAGACGGCCGCGAGCAGGCGGGCATGGGCGCGACCGCCGCCGACTTCGACGGAGATGGCCATCTTGACCTCTTCAAAACCAACTTCTCCGATGACACCAGCACCCTCTACCGCAACGACGGCGATGGCACCTACACCGACGTCACCTTTGCCGCCGGCCTGGGCATCAACGCCGATGCCCTTGGCTGGGGAGCCGCCTTTGCCGACGTCGATAACGACGGCTGCCCTGACCTGCTTGTAGCCAACGGCCACGTCTACCCCGAGGTTGACTCCGCGAAGCTGGGCGCCACATTCCGCCAGAAGCGGTTCCTCTACTACAACCTGGGCAATGGCAAGTTTCGCGACGCGACCAGCAGCAGCGGTCCAGGCCTGCAAACCCCGGCGAGCGGCCGAGGCCTTGCGCTGGCGGACCTCTGGAACGACGGCCGCCTTTCCGCGATCGTCAACAATCTGTCCGACCTGCCGATGCTGCTCGTCAACCAGGCTGGCAACCAGAACCACTGGCTCGGCCTGCGGTTGGTCGGCACCACATCGAACGCCAGCGCAATCGGCGCACGCGTCACCCTCACCGGCACAAAACGCATCTGGGTCGACGAGGTCCGCTCAGGCTCCAGCTACAACTCATCGAGCGATCTTCGCCTGCACTTCGGCCTTGGCACGGAATCCCGGATTCGACGCATTGAGGTCCGCTGGCCGAACGGGCAGAAGGAAGTTTTTGCCCCGGAAGCGACAGACCGCATCCTCACTCTTACTGAAGGTAAAGGCAAACCCGCGCCGTGAGGCTCTTATTGAGGGGCGCTTATTGTGAGTTGCTGAAGGTCGCAGGCAGGCTCCCCACCACCTTCGCCCCCGCCGCATGGTCCAGCTCATGCGCATGCCACACGATCGACTCATTCGCGACTTCGGTGTGCCCCCGCAGATATTCCAGCGCATACGTGCTCGCCGTGGGATCATCCTTCTGGTCCGCAAACATGGCTGCCTGCTCCGCCGCTTCCTTCTTCAGCCCCATGCGACGGTAGAGGATGGCAAGGTTGTAGTGCGCGGCAAGATCGTCCGGGTCGATCGTCTGCATCGTCTCGTATTCTGCCCGCGCCTCAGGGTAACGATGCTGCTGGTAGAAACTGAAGCCAAGCTCACGATGCGCGTCGCGCGACCGCGGAAACTTTGCAACTACCTTTTGCAGGTCCACAATCGCTGCGTCGAGATTGCCTTCATTGCGGTCGACGAGGGCCTCGTAGTAGAGAGCCCGGGCATTGCCGGGGTCAAGCGTGAGGCTCTTCTGCAGGTTGGGCCGAGCGTCGCTGTACTTTTCCCAGGCGATCATCGCGATGGCCACATTGGTGTAGGCGTCCGCGTAGTCCGGCCGCATCGTTACAACACGTTGGAACGCTGCCACCGAGGCTGCGTACTGCTGCCCATCAAGCAGCGCGATGCCGTAGTTGTTCCACCGCATCCACTCCGGGTTGACGGCCGGGTCCGGCGGGGTACCGGCCGCGGGCTTCGTATCCGGCGGATTGTCGCAGATCCCGAGCGTCCGCGTCGCGCTGACCATCTCCACGATCGGCTGCACATAGTGCTGCTTATTCAGGCCGAAGTCGATGAAATGCTGATCGAACCGGCGATACTGGACGCTGGCCGTCAGCGTGAGTGGCCCCTTTGCCGCCGCCGGAACCGGGAAGCTGTACCGCACCAGCTGCGAGCGCCCGGACTGGATCGTGTTGTTGTAAGCCACGACCCGGTTGTTCCAAACCTGGTGATGGTCGTTCAGCGTCCCTTTCACGTTGATCAGCCGATTGGTGAAGCTGTGCGCTTCGGGGTCCAGGTCGCCGTTCGGAGCCAGACCTCCGCTTTCGTACAGCGTCCCCCCGCTGCCATCCTTCACCGTGAACTTCACCCACGATTCGTACATGTCCCGCTGCTCCGGAACATGCGAGTGGGCGATACCCTTGTTCTGGATCACGACATCCGCCGTGATCCGCTCGCCGGCCTTCAGCGTTACGGGAACCAGCCCCACAGGCGCCTGCTTGGTCCCATCCGCATGCTCCACCGCAAACAGATCCACGTTGAAGACGTTGTTCTTCAGGAACGCGACGATGCGGGCTGCCTGCTCGTCGAACCCATACTGCTTGGGAACCATCGTGTTCGCGCCCAGCCACCGGTGCGAGGCCAGCTTGCCGTTTTTCGCGCCAAAGTCCTTCACAACGGTGCCATCGATCAGCCGGAGCGACTCGCGCTGCATGTGGCAGGTCTGGCAGGTGCTCACCACGTCTTTCTTATAGAACGGGAGCGGCGACTGCTTGGCAAACGAGCTGTTTTGCCATTCGTCATAGAGCGAGATGGCGCGCTGCCACTTGTACCCGTTCAGCGTCTGTGGCAGCGCTGCCTTGTGGCAGGCCGCGCAGAACTCGGCCGTCTGGTAAAGGGGCCGCATCACGGCCTTGGAATGCCGGTCTAGATGCATCAGGATCTCGGCATCCGACACCTGCCGCGTGATCGGCTGGCCCGCGGCATCCACCAGCACCGCCGGAACCCCCATCACATAGCTTCCCGTTCCCCGTGTATCCACCTGCTGGATCGAGTGGCAAACCATGCAGGTCACGCCATCCTGGTCATAGGGCCGCTTCTTCGGCGCCCCTTTGGTGAGCGCCCCGGCCACCAGCGCTATCGGGTCGTGGCAACCCTCGCAATGCCGGCTGAACTCGATCCCCTTCTCAGTATTGAGCAGGCCAACGTTCGTCAGATACCAGGGCGCGCGATTCGAGTTCGAGTGGGCCGACTCGCGCCACTGCGTATGTGTCTCCTGGTGGCAGTGGCTGCAATACTGTGCGGTCGGGAAGCTCTTCGGGCTGATGAACTCGCCCGTATCCGTCCGGGCATTCGAGGGCAGAAACGGGCTCTCCTTGCCATAGCGGAAGTCGTACTTTGCCGCCTGTTCCTCGCTATACACATGCCGCGCCGCGGCCGCTATCGCCGGGTCCGGCTCAGGCTTATCGACGTTCGCTCCCGCCCGCACTCCATGCGGAATCGAAGCGATGGCGCAGAAAACGCCCATCAAGAGCGCAGCCTGGACCAGGGAGCGACGGGAACGGCGCGACGATGAAGAAACGGCTCTCATAAACAATCTCAGAGGGTTAGTCGCGCCAAATACAGCGTGCGCTTACCGGGCATGCAGGTCGATACTGCCCCGCACCATGCCACCGGCGATAATACGCCTACGACCGTACAGGCGTCATCCTAAAATGTCGAGACAAAGATTGCTCTTTGTAGACACGATTATCTTACCCCGCTCAAAATGGTATAGTTGCGCCCTCAAGACCTTTGGAGAATTGCTGGAATGAATCAAGCCTGCTCGCTCGCCCATCGCCGTCTCTCCCGCGCCCTTGCCGCTCTCGCGCTGGCTCTTATCGCGATGCCCGTCGCCCCAGCCCAGTCAGACACCCGGCCCGCGATGCACGCCGCAGACCCGTGGTGGAAGCACGCCGTCATCTACGAGATCTACCCACGCAGCTTCCAGGACACCAACGGTGACGGCACCGGCGATCTCAACGGCATCACCCAGCGTCTGGACCACCTCAAGAACCTCGGGGTCGACGCCATCTGGATCGCCCCCATGTTCCCCTCGCCGCAGGTGGACTTCGGCTATGACATCTCCGACTACGAGGCCGTGGACCCGCAGTATGGAACACTCGCGGACCTCGACCGCCTGATCGCCGAGGCCAAGAAGCGCAATATACGCGTCATGCTGGATATGGTGCTCAACCATACCAGCGACAGGCACGAGTGGTTCAAGCAGTCGGCCAGCAGCAAAGACAACCCGAAACGCGACTGGTACGTCTGGGCCGACGGCATCGGCCCCGATAAGATGACGCCGCCGAACAACTGGCAAAGCGTCTTCGGTCACTCCGCCTGGAAATACGACCCCACCACCAAGCAGTTCTACTACCACAAGTTCTACGCCGAGCAGCCCGATCTGAACTGGCGCAACCCGGCGGTTGAAAAAGCCATCTTCGACATGCTCCGCTTCTGGCTCGACCGCGGTATCGCCGGCTTTCGCCTGGACGCCATCCCGACGCTCTTTGAAAATCCCGACATGAAGGACGAGCAGGTCGTCCGCGACGCCAGCGGCCAAACCTCGACCAACGCCTATGGCGACATCCGTCAGATGGAGACCCAGACCAACAACCTGCCTGAGGTCCAGGATGTGCTGCGCCGGATGCGCAAGCTCGCCGACAGCTACCCGGGTGATCGCCTCCTCGTGGGGGAGACCTACGTGGGCAACATCGGCGATCTGGACAAACTTTACGGAGGAACCAGCCAGGATGTTCTTCACCTCCCGATGGATTTCCTGGTCGGCATGTACAACAAGCTCGATGCCGCGACGTTCCGTAAGAACGTCAACGAAGCTGAGACGATGATCGGTGCGAACCACCCGCTGTTCGTCTTCGACAACCACGACAACCCCCGGATGGACCGCTACTGCACCGCCGCCGCAACCGGATCTGCCGAGGCCAGCCCGGCCGATTGCGTTGCCATCCAGAAGATGCTGTCGACGATCCTCTTTACCTCAAAGGCCACCGCTCTGATGTACTACGGCGACGAGATCGGCATGAAGACCACGCCGCCAACGCGTAAGGAGGACGTGAAGGATCCGGTCGGGGTCACCGGCTGGCCGCTCGACAAAGGGCGCGATGGCGATCGCACCCCCATGCAGTGGGACAGCAGCAAAAACGCCGGCTTCACCACACCCGCCGCCACCCCATGGCTGCCGATTCCGCCGCAGGCCGCTATCATCAACGTGAAGGCAGAGACCGGCAAGCCCGATTCCCTCCTCACCTGGTACACCCGCCTTATTGCCATGCGCCGCAGCAATCCCGCCCTCGCCCAAGGCGCGATGACCATGCTCGACATTGCGAATCCGAATGTACTCTCCTATCTGCGGAAGCAGGGCGGCAAAGCTGTCGTGGTCTCGCTCAACTTTACCGGACAGCCCCAGACGGTCTCTCTGGACGCTGCAGGCAGCGGCAAGCCCGTCACGCTGCTTACAGACCTGCCCACTCCGCCCACCACCCTTCACTCCATGACCTTGCCCGCCTACGGAGCCTGGATCGGGGAGATCCGCTAAGGGTGCCTCGGCGGGTATAGGCTGAAAACATGCCTGCCGGGTCACCGGTCAAGACTCGTTCCACACAGAAAGCCAGGTGTAGCCGGTGAAAATGACGTCCTATCTGCTCAAGAGCAGCGTAGTGGGTGCCCTTGGCGGCCTCCTGTTCGGCTTCGACACGGCGGTGATCGCCGGAACCACTCGCCAGCTCACCAACGTCTACCACCTCACCGACTTCACCCTCGGCATCACCGTCTTCATCGGCCTCTTCGGAACCGTGCTCGGCGCGCTCACCTCCGGGGCCCTCGGCCAACGCATCGGCGGACGTGAAGCCCTCCGCATTATGGCCGTGCTCTATGTCATCTCCGCCATCGGCTGCGCCTTCGCCTGGAACTGGGATTCCCTGCTCGTCTTCCGGTTCATCGGCGGCGTCGGCATCGGGGGGTCTTCGGTCCTTGGTCCGGTCTACATTGCGGAGCTGGCCCCCGCCGCCTGGCGCGGACGCCTCGTCGGCCTTTTCCAGATCAACATCGTCGTCGGTATCCTGCTCGCGTACCTCACCAACTTTGCCTTCGCCACCATGAATCTCGGCGTCAACACCTGGCGCTGGCAACTCGGCATCGCCGCCCTCCCCTCGGCTATCTTTCTTGTCCTCCTTTACACCATCCCGCGCAGCTCCCGTTGGCTGCTTACCAGCGGCCGCACCGACGAAGCCCGCCAGGTGCTGGAGATGATGGGATCTCCAGACTCCGAGGCCGAACTCCGCGAGATCCAGGAGTCCATCCGCTTCGACGCGGGGACGACCTCCGAGCCGCTCTTCCAGCGCAAGCTGCGCCTGCCACTCTTCCTTGCCATCTCCATCGGCCTCTTCAATCAGCTCTCCGGCATCAACGCCATCCTTTACTATCAGAACCTCATCTTTGAAAAAGCCGGCTACAGCGCCATGTCCGGCTACAAGCAGGCCGCCATCGTTGGCTTCTCCAACTTGCTCGCCACCTTCCTCGGTATGTCGCTGATCGACAAGCTTGGCCGCAAGACCCTCCTCATGATCGGCTCCGTCGGAACCGCCCTCTGCCTCTCCGGCGTCGCGGCCATCTTCTTCACCAACACCAACCAGGGCCTGCTGCTCTATCTCCTCATCGCCTACATCGCCTTCTTCGCCGTCTCCCAGGGCGCTGTCATCTGGGTTTACATCGCAGAGGTCTTTCCGACCCGCGTCCGTTCCAAGGGCCAGTCGCTCGGCTCAGGCTCCCACTGGGTGATGAACGCCATCATTGCCCTTATCTTTCCCCTGCTGGCGAAGTCCTCTGGAGGCATTCCCTTCGCCTTCTTTGCCGCCATGATGGCTCTGCAGTTCTTCGTCGTCCTCTTCATCTATCCCGAGACGAAAGGCCTCACGCTCGAGCAGCTTCAACACAAGCTCAAGCTCGACTAGGCAGCCCCGCCCCGCACGACACACGGACCACTGTCCGCGTCTGCAACAGCACATCCCGCACCGGCAGCGTAGGCTGTGCGATCCGCTGCAGCATCGTCGCTATCGCCATCTCACCGATCTCTGCGCAGTTCTGGTGCTGCGTCGTCAGCGGAACGGGCAGCATGCTGGCATATTTCACGTCATCGATCCCTACCACGCGCATCTCCCCCGGCACCTCCACGCCCAACTCCCCCAGGGTCTGGATCAGCCGGCCCGCGCCGAGATCGTTCGCACATACAATCGCGTCCGGCCGAAGCTCCTGCAGCAGCTTGCGCACAAAGCCGACCTCCGCCGTGTTCCCGTACCGCACGCCATCGTCCTGCGCGCTCAATCCGAACGCATGCAGCGCCTCCCGATACCCCGCGATCCGGCCGAAGACCGTCGAGGCTGACCGCGCCCGCGAGACAAACGCCGGCCGCCGCGCACCCAGCTTCAGCACATGCTGGGTGATCTGGTAACCCGCCGCCCGATTGTCGATCCCCACCAGATCGTGCCGCGACCGCATCGGATACGGCTCGTAGCACCGGTCCAGCAAAACCATCGGGATCCCCGCCTGCTCGAGCGATGCCGCGATCTGGTGGTTCACTGCATCGCGCGCCGGCGTAAACTCCAGCGGCGCAAAGAACACCCCTGAGACCCTCTGGCTAATGTAGTGGCGACACAACTGCTTTGCCTCTACATCCTGCTCATGCGCCTCGCCCATGGCGTGGCCCCATAGCAGCGAGTGGGGCCGAGCCAGCGCCGACCCCATCATCCCCTGGCAGATCGGCTCAAAAATCTCCGTCCGCCCGAGGTCCGGGATCAGCAGACCAAACACATGCCCGCGCGGCTCAGCGGAAGCCAGCACATGCGTCCCGCTGCCGGCACGCCGCGACACCAGCCCCTGCTGCATCAGCTCGTTCACCGCTTTGGCCACGGTGATGCGCGAGACGCTATAGTGCCGGCCAAGCTCCGCCTCGGTCCGCAGCTTCTCTCCCGGCTTCAGCCGCCCGCTCTCAATCTCCAGCCGAAGATCGTCCAGAATCTGCCGATACTTCGGCATCCGGACAGCCGCGTGCGTCGCCCCCGGCCCCATCTCCTCGGGGCCTTCCAGCTCATCGGCGCTATGCTGCGATGAAGTCATCGTTCCTTAGGGAGCTCTGCCGGATGGTTGGACCACTCTATCAGCCAAATGATAAGACATTCAGTGTACCCGTGAACACCATTCTCAGCCCATTCCGGCAAAACTGCATTCGGATACACTCGGAGTTCGTCATGGCGCACACATCCTGCTCTTCCCCACCGATGCCTGGCCGCCGGACCATGCGCCTCCTGGCTCTCGCCGGACTCCTTTTTGCGGCGGCCATTTTCCCCCGCCACGCACTCGACGCTCAGGCCGCGCCTGCAGCCGGCGCCCAAGCCCAGGCCGCCACCCTTCCCCAGCTCCGCCGGCAGATCGACCGCGGTCATGCCCCCGAGGCCCTCATCGAACTCGATCGCCTGGCCGCCCAGACTCCCGTTCCCCCCGGCGTCCACCGCCTCCGCGGCATCGCCCTCTACGCTCAGGGCATGCTCGTCGCCGCCGAACAGGCCTTCGCCGCCGCCACCCGGCAGGACCCCGCCGACCGCGAAGCCATCCAGCTCCGCGGCATCACCCTCTACCGCCTCGGCCGACCCGCCCTCGCC
>CAXUNW010000096.1:0-9131 GCA_964252505.1 uncultured Acidobacteriaceae bacterium | reverse complement strand
CACCTGGCCCATCCGGCTCCCCCACCGGCCACAGCATCGTCGGCGCCGCATCGTCCCGCATACAACCCCAGATCATACCAACCGAACCCACCCCGGACTGGCGTATCATCGCTGGGTTCGAACAGGGAGCCACATATGCGCATCGGGATGCTCACCGGCGGAGGCGACTGCCCAGGACTCAACGCCGTCATCCGCGCCGTCGTCCGCACAGGAGTCCTCCACTACAACGACGAATTCGTCGGCTTTCTTGAAGGCTGGCGCGGCGTCCTCGAAGATCGCACCATGCCCCTCGATCTCGCCACCACCAGCGGCATCCTCCACCGCGGAGGAACCATCCTTCGCTCCTCCCGCACCAACGTCAAAAAAATCGAGGGTGGCTTCGAACGCTGCCTCGCCGTCCTCCAGGCACATCGCCTCGACGCCCTCATCGCCATGGGCGGCGACGACACCCAGTCCATCTCCGTCGAACTCGCCAAGCGTGGAGTCAACTGCGTCGGCGTCCCCAAGACCATCGACAACGATCTCTCCGGAACCGACGCCTGCTTCGGCTTCGACACCGCCGTCACCATCGCCACCGAGGCCGTCGACCGTCTCCACTCCACCACCGAGGCCCACAGCCGCGTCCAGGTCGTTGAGGTCATGGGCCGCGACGCAGGTTGGATCGCCGTTACCGTCGGTATCGCCGGCGGGGCCGACGTCGTACTCGCCCCCGAACTCCCCATCGACATCGACGACGTCGTCCGCCTTCTCCGCGCCCGCTGGGAGAGTGGCAAGCGCTTCGCCGTCGTGGTCGTCGCCGAGGGCGCCAAGCTCCCCGAGCACACCGGCCAAACCTCCGTCGGCACCAAGCTCGACGCCTTCGGTCACGTCCGACTCAGCGGCATCGGCCAGGTGCTTGCCGAGGAGATCGAAAAACGAACCGGCTATGAAACCCGCAGCGTCAATCTCGGCCACACCCAGCGCGGCGGAACCCCTACCCCCTACGACCGCATGCTCGCCACCCGCTACGGCGTCGCCGCCATCGATCTGGTGCACCAGGGCCGCTTCGGCCGGCTCGTCGTCCTCAAAGGAACCCAAATCTCGGATATCCCGCTCGCCGACGCCATCGCCAAAACCCGCACCGTCGGCGACGATCTCTTTGCCGTCGTCAAGGCGCTTCAGCCCCCCGCGTAACTCCCGCCGGCCCCTACCAGGCCAGGGTCGGCGGCAAAAACTCCGCAAACAGGTCGTCGTAGTAGGGCTTCAACTCCTGCACGCTCGGCTTCGTATGGCCCTTGGAGTAAAGGTCGTACTGGTTGAACTTCAACACCCACTCCATCATCGCCCGATCATGATCGTTTGCCAGGTGGTCGTACGCCCCATGCCGATGCCAGGGATAGAACGAGTGAAACTGCAGCATGTAAAGCGATTCGGTCGGCAGGTACGGCGCCATCACCTTCGCGATATAGCCATCATGGCCAAACGACATATGCACGTTCTGGAGTCCGCAGTGCGGCTCGTAGATCCCGTATTTGCTCTGGTACTCCGGCACCTCGCGGTCCGGGTTCCGCGCAAAATACTCCGGGAACACAATGTCCTTCGACCACGCGCACCCCACCGGAAACGTGTCCCCCACAACACCCCACTGCGGCTCGCCATACAGGCACAGGCACTTGCCCAAGTCATGGATAAAGCCCGTAAGCACCATCCACCGCGGATGCCCATCGCGCCGGATCGCCTCAGACGTCTGCAGCAAATGCTCAATCTGAGTCAGGTCCGTATCCGGATCGCTGTCATCGACCAGCGTGTTTAAAAACTCCGCCGCCTCCCAAATCGTCTTCTGCCCCTTGTCCAGGCCGAAGTACTGCTTCTCCTTGGCAAGCACGTAATCAACCGTCATTTTTTCGTGGTTCTGCCGGTAGAACTCCGCCACCCCCGGCTGAGCCGTCGCGTCGTACTGCCGAAACTCCGCCTCCGTCTTACCCTCCTGGTAGCGCCCTTCCAGAAAATGGTCCCAGTCGTCCAGGTCGCGCAGAGGATTCTGGGCGTTCAGTGCATCCGGGGCAGGGCCAACCGTGGCAGCGTTCATCTGCATATCTCCTTGTAGCCACCGGCGCGCGCATCGGCCTTTGAGGGCTAGTTACCGCTAACCTACAGCAGCCAACCCAACCCAGTCAAGCTCCGCCCCCCGCAAATTCAGTCTATGCTTGACAGTGTTCAACGGACGAAGATAGGGTAACGCTCCGCAAGCGGTAACTCACCCCGCAACACCCAAAATCCCATGACCCCTTCCGCCGCCCGAAAATCCGCAAAGCAGACACTCCTGGCCGTCCTCACCGACGTCCAGTTCTGGGTGCCCGCCGCCGTGCTCGCCGGGGGTGTGCTGCTGCTGGTGCTCATCCACTGAAAGAGGGGAACTCGATGGCCGCAGGAAGCCTCCCCGGCGTGTCGCGCCCGCCGGCAAACCCCGGTAGAACCAACAACCAAACGTCCCGATCGGCCGGCTCCCTCCACGGCCTCGGCGTCGTCTGCGGGCTCGTCGCGGGCGTCTGGCTCGGTGCCGCGGAAGCCCCCACCAAGCTCGTCAACGCCGGCTTCTCTCCCTTCGCCATCTCCCTCTGCATGGTCCTTGGCGTCTTTACCGCCCGCTGGACCTTCCCCACCATGCTCAAAGGGACCAGCTATGTCTTCGCCGACCTCATGGCCAGGAAGCACCTGATGGTGTGGGCTGTGCTCGCCGGAGCACTCTGGGCTGTCGCCAACACGTTAACCGTCTTTGCCGTGCACGATGTAGGGCTGGCGACCGCCTTCCCCCTTTGGAATACCAACTCTCTCATCGGGCTGCTCTGGGGTCGACTCCTCTTCGGCGAACTCGAAGGCGCAGGAACCAGAAATATCCTCAAGGTGGTCGCCGGAACGTTGGCTATCGTCGCCGCCGCCATCATGCTGGGCTTCAGCACCATCCATGGCGGAGCCTCCGCGGCTCCACATGCCGCCCGCGGCCTCCTCGCCGCAGCCGGGGCTAGCCTGCTCTGGGGCACCATGTATGTGCCCTATCGCAAGGCCTACCTCAGCGGCATGAATCCTCTCTCCTTCGTCACCATCTTTACGGTCGGCGAACTGGGAACCATGGCTATCCTCACCTGGACCCTCGATGGCGGACGCCACTCCTCCGCCTTCCAGCTCGCCCACAGCCGCCAAATCCTCTTCTGGCTCTTCCTCGGCGGCTTCATCTGGGTCGTCGGCGACCTCTTCCAGCAGTTCGCCACCAAATACCTCGGCATCGGCCGCGGCATCCCTCTCTCAAACACCAACCAGATCTGGGGACTTGCCTGGGGGGCTCTGGTCTTCGGAGAACTGGCCACCGCCGACCGCGGTCATCGCGCCCTTGTCCTCGCAGGCTCCCTGCTGATGATCCTCGGCGCCTTCGCCATCGGCACAGCCGTCGCCTCAGGCAAGGAACACCTCTCGAAGAACCGGTCCTTGGAGCGCGAATGTGTGCGCTACGGCCTCGACTATCGAGAGGTTCTCCTTGCGCAGAGCGGAGACGAGTTCGGTGAACGAACCGAGCGCCGTCGCTGGTGGGATGCCGCCATCCTCCTCGCCGCCACCGGAGTCTTCCTTTGGTTGGGATGGAACGCCGTCGTTCCCGCCCTGTCCATGAACCTGCGCTGGGTCGCGGGCCTGGGCGTCATCCTCGTCTTCTCTCTCGGCGCCGGAACCTGGACCCTCTGGAAAAGAACCCGCTTCTGCTGATCGGCCCGTCGTACCGCCTATGATCAAGCCCGTCTCCGCGTGTCAAGTGTTTAATCGTGGAAGTCTATACATATCTATGGTTTACACTTGGCGTAGAAGATAGGTCCAGCGGTTTACAATAGACATATAGGTTGATCACAAGAGATTGGGAACCCTGCAGACGTTGCCGCAGGAAAACCTTTTCGGTTTGGCTTTATCTCCTTTGTTTTGACGATCTTGGGCATAAGTCCCTTATTATGACTACTTTGCAGCTATTTGCCGCCTCTATCTGACTCATAACAAAGGGGTTGGACGCAAAGATCAGGGGGGGGGCACCCCCCTGGAGGGTCGGCCACACCGGCAGAACCGGCAGGAAGCGGACCTGAGATAGAAGGGGCGGATGGCTGTACGGCTCAAAGATATTGCGCGGGAGCTTGGCGTCTCGACCGTGACCGTGTCGAAGGTCCTGCGCGGCAATCCCGATATCGGCGAGCGCACCCGGACGCTCGTTCTCAACCGGATGCGGGAGCTCGACTACCAGCCTAACCGCCTCGCCCAGGGTCTCGCCAGCGGACGCTCGCATGCCGTCGGCTTGATCGTCCCGGATCTCGTGCATCCCTTCTTCGGGCAGTTCGCACGTGCTCTCGGCGGCGCACTCAGGGCCAGCGGTAGGGCTCTGGTCATCGCCTCCTCGGAAGAAGATCCGGAGATCGAACGGCAGGAGATTCGCACCCTCTTAAGCCGCGGCATCGATGTGCTGCTCCTCGCATCCTGCCAGGCCACGCTCCCGGAGGCTGGACTGCTCGGAGGGTCCAGGAGCACGCCGCTTGTCCTCGTGGATCGCAACTTCCCCTCACTTGGCGTGAACTTCGTCGGCTCAAACGATGTGGAGGTGGGAAAGCTCGCTACCCGGCACCTCATCGGCCTGGGCCGGCGTAAGATCGCGCACATCGGGGGACAGGGCATGAGCCCCTCGATCGATCGGCTCAAAGGATACCGCGAGGCCCTCGCAGAGGCTGGTCTGCCTGCCCCCGCCGCGTATGTGGTCACCCGGGCACGCTTTGAGGAGGCCGGCGACACCGCCGGTTATCAGGCGATGCAGGAGCTGTTAGCCCTGCCACACCCTCCAGATGCCGTTTTTTGCTACAACGACCTCTCCGCCATCGGTGCCATGAAGGCAACAAGCGACGCGGGAGTAGAGATCCCGCGGCAGATCGCCTTCGTCGGCTGCGGAAACCTGCGGTATGCGCAGTACCTCAAGATTCCGCTCACCTCCATCGACCACTCGACAGAGCGCATGGGTGCAATCGCCGCCCAAATGGCCTTGGAGCTGGTAGCCGAGCCCGGCATCGCCGCCCGCGAGAGCCTGATCGAGCCCCTTCTGATCATCCGCGAGTCCAGCACACTCTAGGCGGCCGGCTTTTTGGTGAAAGCTGCGCCTCCTAAACTCTGTCGGGCGAACACTTAAGCGTTTGCCGCAGCCACAGTCCGCAATCCTGGGTATTCTCAACCCAGAACGCTTATGTCAACCGTTAGCAACTGGGCAGAAACACACACCGCGCATCCACATGTTCTCGTCTCCGTTGCGTCGGTCGATCAGCTTGCCGATGCTTTGAACGAAGCGGCGAAACGCGCGAGCTCAATCCGCATTCTCGGAGCTGCCCAATCCCCGAACGACATGGCAATGAGCGACGAAACGCTTATCGCGATTCGTGGTCTCGACCAGATCCGCTCGATCGACCGGGATCGCTGCGTGGTCGTTGCGGAATCGGGCATCACGCTTGCTGCCCTTGCTGCCGCTCTTGCTCCACATGGACTCGCACTGCCGAATCTGGGCTCCATCGCGCGCCAGACACTTGGTGGTGCAGTTGCCACAGGAGCTCACGGAACAGGCCTTGGCTTTGGCTCGCTCTCAACCTGGGTAGACTCCTTCGAGATGCTGACCGTTGATGGCACACTGATGAACGCCTCGCGCACGGAAAACCCCGATCTCTTCGCTGCGGGATGCCTTTCGCTTGGTTCACTCGGCGTGCACACAGCCTTCAGCCTCAAGGTCGTTCCCGACTTCGACCTGGAGGTCGAAGAAGGCCCAATCCCCCTTGAGGAGGCGATGCAACCCACCTGGTATGCAACCGCCGATCACGCCAGAGTCTGGTACCTTCCGGATGTCCCGCACGCTTGGGGTTGGCGAGCAAAGCGTGTCCCTCCTTGTGCGCGCGCTCCTCGCCCTCCGAAAGGATGGATCAAGGATCGGTTGGTCGGTTATCACGCGTTCCAGACAGGGCTTTGGCTGGCTGCGTCATTTCCGCGCTTGCTGCCCTTAGTCAATCGAGCGTACAGCAAGGAGTTCCTGACCGCGCCGCGCCGCTCTGCGGGTGGAAACGTGGAGGAGTTTACGTTCGACTGCCTGTTTCACCAGCATGTGACCGAATGGGCCGTTCCGCTGGAACATGCCGCGGACGCGGCGCAGCAGACGCGCGCGATGGTGGAGCAAGGCGGATTCCACGCGCATCTGCCGATCGAGATCCGCTTTGCTGCGGGCGATGACATCTGGCTTAGTCCAACGCAAGGCGCTGCGCGCTGCTGGATTGGTATTCTTTCGTACATTCCTTATGGCCGCGAGGTTTCCTGGAGACCTTGGTTCACGGCGTTTGAGGAGTGCATGCTCGGGTTCCAAGCTCGTCCTCATTGGGCTAAGCACTTCTCAGCAGGTCCTGAGACATTTCGCCATCTCTATCCGCAGTGGCAAGCGTTCAGCCAGATTCGCGACTCGGTCGATCCGACGCATCGCCTTCGTAACGCTTATACAGACAGAGTACTTGAGCCATGATGGAAAATACTCTGAGGATCTGCGCCTGAAAACCTCTACACTCAGCACGCAGGTAAACCGAGTCAGGAGAGCAAACCTCATCATGCCGCTGCAGACCCTCACTGAACTTAACAGCCAATTTGCGATTGCGGGCGTCCTGGCGTTTCACGAAAAGGACGGCTTGCTGTTTGCCGATGTTTCCTCGCCTTCGGCAAAGGCGGCGGTTTGCCTGCAGGGGGCACACCTGCTTGGCTGGCAACCTTCGGGGCAGCAGCCGGTGCTCTTCCTGAGCCAGAGGTCGGAGATGGCCCCAGGCAAGGCGATCCGCGGGGGTGTGCCGCTGCTGTTCCCCTGGTTCGGCCCACGCCACGATGGCAAGGAAGGTCCAGCTCACGGATTTGCCCGGACGCAGCCGTGGCAGCTTGACTTCGCTGCCATGACCGGCGAGGATTTGCACCTTACCTTCACCCAAGGGCCTACGGAGCTGAGCCGTTCTCTTGGGTTCGATCATTTTCGGCTCGCTTTCCAGTTAACCCTGGGGAGGAGTCTGACGATGCAACTCACGGTTGCAAACGACGGCCAGGCACCCCTTCTCTACGAGGAGGGAATGCACACGTATTTTTCCGTGCAGGACGTTCACGAGGTGACTGTGAGCGGCCTGGACGGCACACACTACATCGATAAGAAAGACGACTTCAAGGTGAAGCCACAGGTTGCCGGTCCGATGCACATCACAGCGCCCACGGATCGGGTCTACCTTGCAACGGCCGCCACCTGCACGGTTCGGGACCCGGGCGAAGGGCGGCAGATCACGATCGAGAAGACGAATTCCAACTCGACCGTCGTCTGGAACCCATGGGGCGAGATGCCGGACATCCACCCGGATGGGTGGCATGAGTTCGTGTGCGTTGAAACTGTCAACGTAGGCGAGCAATCGGTGAGCCTCGCCCCCGGCGCAACGCATACCATGAAGTCACACATTACGGTGGCTCCACTGTGATGCGGAACTGATCGCCTGTTCGTTCCGGCGGGGGGTGCCCCCCCCTCTTCGCGCCTAAGTTCCATCATATGTTGTACATACGCCCACACGTACACGGCAACAAGTTGATTCTAAAAAGGGTTATGACTAAAGTCGTCATTCGTAACGACTTAGCTTGAAGCGAAACTTGTCCTACAAAGAAATCCCGCTTTTCTCGACCGATGTACCCAGTTTACCGCAGTGACCATAACTGGTACGCCAGCTCTATTTCTTTTGGAATGAACGAGATACGCTCTATCGGGGCTTGACACGCGAAAATGGCTGGATTTCGAGGGAAGCTGTGTCGACGCGGATGAGATGACGGTTTTGGGCGGATGGGACGGGGCGCATTCAGTCGAAGCGGGGCAGGTGTTCAATGTCGCTGGCGGGAACCATCTCCACAGCTCCACCGGCTTTGATCCAGGCTTTCAGGCCGCCCTCGATGACGGAGGTCTTGCAGTTTTCCTGTTCAAGCATATGAGCGATGCGAACGCTGGTTGTGTCCTTGATGCAGGAGCAATAGAGATAGATCTCGCATTCAGGGGCCATGAACTCGCGGAGAGCGATGAGTTCTTCCTTGAGACGGGCGGGCTCGACGCGGATGGAGTTCTTGATGCGGTGGCCGCCAGGGTCATAGTAGCCGTGGCTCCGGACGTCGGCGATGATGACGAGGGTGTTGTGGTCGGTGGTTTGAAGGCGCTCGTGGAGGGAGGAGGCGCTGACGCGAGCGATGCGGTTGTATTTGCGGTTGCGGATGCGGGCGATGACGTACATGGCGGCGTAGGTGAGGACAAGGAGCAGGAGGCAGATGCCGACGACGTGGCCGAAGGCCTGGACGCCGTGGATGACGACGTTGATGAAGGGCGCGCAGAGAAAGCCGGCAAGCATCCAGGAGCCAACGTAGAAGAGGCCGCCGATGGCATCCATGCGGAGGAAGCGGGAGAGACGCATGTTGAGCGAGCCGGCGAGGGGAGCGGCCATGGAGGAGAGGCCGGGGACGAACTTGGCGAAAAGTAGCGTCTTGGGGCCACGGCGATAGAAGTACTCGGCGGAGCGGAAGATGCAGTTTTCGGGGTTAGGGGACATGCGGCAGAGGCCGGAGAGGAGCCACCAGCCGGTGTATTTGCCGCCGCAGTAGAGGACGGTGTCGCCGAGGACGGCGGCGAACCAGGCGACAGGGAGAACGATCCAAAGATGGAGGGGGCCATGGGCGGCGGCGGCCCCGGCGCCGAGAAGGACGACGGAGGTGGGCAGAGGCAGGCCGGAGGCGGCGAGGAAGAGGACTATGGCGGTGACGGCATATCCGTGGTGCGCGATGATGCCGAGTATTTCCATGGCCGTGTTGGGTCTCCGTGCGGGGTACCGAGATTGGATGCGGCGGGACGGCTTGCGATGGAACGCTTATGGATGAGGATACGGGAGGTTTCGGCCTTTTGAGGAGATGTTGTGGGATTGCGGCAGGAACGCCGGGACAGTGGCGAGTGGCCTCGGTCAGGATGACAAGATTTTTGGAGAGGGTGCGACGGGCAAGAGCAAAGCGAAGGGCGGGGGGCTCGCCACTTCGCTTCGCTTCGGGGGGGAAGACAAGGT
>CAXUNW010000095.1:0-9194 GCA_964252505.1 uncultured Acidobacteriaceae bacterium | reverse complement strand
AGCCCTCGACCGGCCAGAAGCGCGACGAGTCGGGGGTGAGGACCTCGTCGCAGAGGGCGATTCGATCGACACCGTCCTGGTCGGGAAGCAGGCCGAACTCGAACTTTGTGTCGGCCAGGATCAGCCCGCGAGCTTCAGCGTGGGCGCTTGCCTTACGGAAGATGGCAAGGGTGAGGGCACGGAGTTCCTCAGCGATCTGCGGGCCGACAGTGCGAATGACGGCGTCGAAGGAGATGTTTTCATCGTGCCCGCCGGTGTTGATCTTTGCGGCGGGGGTGAAGATGGGTTCGGGGAGGCGGTCGGACTCACCGAGGCCCGCAGGCAGAGGGATGCCGCAGACAGCGCCGGTGGCCTGGTAGTCCTTCCAGCCCGAACCGGAGAGATAGGCGCGGACGACACACTCAACCGGGAACATGCGGGCGCGGCGGACGACCATGCTGCGGCCGGAGATCTGGTCGGCGAAAGGGTCGAGGCGGGCAAGCACGTCCGGGGCGACGGGATGGCGCAGATGGTTGCCGACGGTCTCCGCGAGGAAGTGAAACCAGAAGCTGGAGATCTGCGTGAGGATTCTGCCTTTATCCGGGATGGCCGAGCCGAGGACGTGGTCGAAGGCGGAGATGCGGTCGGTGGCGAGGAAGAGCAGGTCGGCGTCCGGCTCCGGGCCGGTGGCGTAGATGTCGCGCACCTTGCCGCGGGCGACCAAGGGCAGGGGAGACAGGTCGGAGGTCAGCAGGGCGTCCATCGTTTCAACCTATCACCTTGCCGGGGACGAGGACGGTGTGCCTGATGCGGGGTGAACCAGTTGCTAACCAGCTACATGTTGCGTGCGTGGACCTCTGTATGGGAGCGTCTGCCGAGCCTGTGCCAAAGCAGCGCAGGCCACTGCGGGTTCATGCATGGCCGTTCCACCAGGACAAAGAACACGGCGCACAGCAGCAAGACGGGCAAGCCGGTGACCACGAGCTGTATGACGAGGTTAGGAGCGAGACTGACGCTCCTCAGCATAAGATGGCGCGTGACCTTGAAGACGGTGGCGATCAGCAAAAAATGCAGAAGGTAGATGGAGTAACACATGCCTCCGATGACGGCGATCCACTTGTTGGACAGGATGCGACGCAGAACCCGGGAGCGCATGGCAGCCAGGCACAGAGCTCCCATTGGGAAGGGCAGCAGCACATGGGGCCAAAACGCGCCATGAGTCGGCCAGAAGATAAAGCCGAGCGCAGCCAGGCCCACCGCGTCCCAGAGCAGAGAAGGGCTGATCCGTTTCAGATCCAACACAAAGATGTCTGCCATGAAGAGGCCGGCGAGAAAGTACTGGAGATAGAACAGCAGGCTAAGGCTGAACCGCGGACTGGGCGCCCAGGGAGCTTGGGCAAGGCCGATGACGGCGATGCCCAGGATCATGCTCGCGCGGCGTACCCACGCGGACCGGACGCGGAACCAGACCATCAGCAAAGGCGCTACCAGGTAGTACTGGATCTCGACTTCAAGGCTCCACGTGACTGAGTTTACCGGGCTGGGCGTCCCGTAGATGAGGCTGTGTTGGTATCCCAGCGTCGCGAGCGCATGGCCGATGAGGCCGGCCGGCACATGATGCAGATATACGACGATCATGGTGAACGCCAGCAGGGTGGAGAGAACGAACGGCAGTTCCAGGCGGGTAAGACGGCGCAGGAAATAGCCACGCAACCGGACGGGTTTGGCCTGCAGCAAAGCATGCCTGGCAAAGGGCAGGGCCAGCACCAGGCCGCTAAGCACAAAGAAGACGGACACGCCCCGGTCGCCATTGTCGAGCAATCTTCCAAGCGGCCAGAGGCCGGGGCCAAGCACGGACACGAACAGGCCCCGGTTGCTGACTTCGCCGGAGAGGTGGAAGAGAAACACTGAAAAGATCGCGACAAAGCGCAATCCGTCAATCTCCCTAATCCACGATCCGTCTCGCGAGATGCGACGGAGGCGATCTATAAACATTACATTCCGCACTATACAGGCGGCCGTGGGCGGCCACCACGCTGCTAGGCCACGCGGCGGGAACCGTCGTCACGCTGGTTGCGGTTACCTGCGCCGAGATTCACGCTAACCACTTTGCTGACGCCAGGCTCCTGCATGGTGACGCCATAGATGACGTCGGCCTGGCTCATGGTCCGCTTGCTGTGAGTGATGACGACGAACTGGGTTTCGGCGCTCATCTCGCCGATGAGTTTGGCGAAGCGGCCGACGTTGGTCTCATCAAGCGGCGCGTCGACCTCGTCCAGCACACAGAAGGGCGCGGGCTGGAACTGGAAGATGCCGACAAGCAGCGAAAGCGCCGTCAGGGCCTTCTCGCCACCTGAAAGAAGCAGGATGTTCTGCAGCTTTTTTCCCGGTGGGCTGGCGACGATGTCGATGCCGGACTCGTTGGCGTTCTCTGGCTCGGTGAGCTTCATCAGAGCCTGGCCGCCGCCGAAGAGTTTGGTGAAGGCCACGGAGAAGTTGTCGTTGATGACCTTGAAGGCTTCCTCAAACTTCAGCCGGGAGACGTCGTCGATCTCCTTGATGGACTCGCGGGTATTGTCGATGGAGTCGAGCAGGTCCTTGCGCTGAGTTTCGAGGAAGGTGTGGCGCTGCGCGGTCTCGTGGTATTCCTCGAGGGCCATCATGTTGACGGGCCCCATAGCTTCGAGCTTCTGCTTCAGGCTTCGAGCCTCTTCTTCTTCGAAAGCGAGGGCCTCGCCTGCGATTCGAGAGATTGAGGTGTCAGCCCGTAGCTCTGCCGCTGGAATGCCCAGGTCCTCGAGGCTGTTTGCTTCAAGGTGCTCAAGGTCCGAGGCAAGGCGGGCGGCGCGTGTGGTGTGGCCGGCGCGCTGCTCACGCAAGGCTTCCGTTTCGGCGCGGAGGGTGCGAAGTTTCAGATCGAGCGCCGTCATGCCGGCGCGGAGCTCAGCGGCCTCGGCCATCAGGAGGGCGCCGGAGGCCACGGCCTGCGAGCGAGTTTCAGCCAGCGCCTCGTGCTTGCCTCCCAGGGTGGCGGACTCCTCCTCGCGCGTCAGTTTTTCCGCGGCCATCTCCCATAACTGGCGGTCAAGCTGCGCGATCCTTTGCTCCTGGCCCTTGTAGAGGCGCGTGGTCTGCTCCAGGTTGGCCGCGGCGTTGCGCCGCCGCTCCTCCAGCCCAGCGAGCGCTGCGGCTGCGGCTGCGGCCTCATGCTGGAGGTGCTCGCGCTCGCCCCGGAGCTGTTCCAGCTGGGCCTGTGTGTCGCCGAGTCGAAGTTCCAGGGCGATACGCTCGGCTTCGAGAGCCTGCATCTCACCCTGGCGACGGGCGATAAGGGCAGCTTTCGCCTCGCGGGCATCCTTATTGCGGTCCTGGGTGATGGCCCACTCCTGCAGGCGCCGTTCAAGACGAGCGACCTCAGCCTCCATCTGACGCAGCGCCGCACCGGAGTTCGCGGCCTCGCGCTCGGCGTCGCGACGCTCGTGGTTGCGATTCTCGATCTCGACCTGCAGGGCAGCGATCTGCTGCTGCAGTTCCACGGTCTCGCTCTCGGTGAGGGCAAGCGCGGCCCTGGCTGCGTCTGCCTTGCTTTGTACCTCGGCCAGCTCGCGTTTCAGCGCGAGCGGACCCTGGGCGGACGGGCGTCCTCCGGTGACGGTGAGGTTCTGGAACGTCTCGCCGCCAGGAGAGAGGAAGAAGCCTTGCGGATACTGCATGGCGAGTGTGCGGGCGGTGGCGGCATCGGGCGCGAGAAAGCCGTCACGCAGCTTGGGCAGCACCGTTTGGAGTACCTGCTCAAAGCCGTCCAGTCCCCTGACGCGGATGCAGTCGCGCAGTGCGACGACGCCTTCAGGGGCGGGCATGGGAGCTACCTGGCCGGCCAGCGCGCCCGGCGTCGCCACCAGGAAGGTCGCCCTGCCGGCCACTTCCTTCTGAAGCATCTGTACGGAGACGTCCGCATCCTGCCAGGAGGGCACAACGATCGCGTTCAGATCGTCACGGAGGAACTCGTCGACGATCTTCTCGTACTGACCATCGACCTCGAGAAAGTCGGCCAGTGTGCCCAGCGGGGCGACCGCGGAGGGATTCTGTTTTGCCCGGGCGGCGTGGGCCCGGAAGATGTTGCGCACGGTGTCAGTCGAGTAGCTGTGCTCGCGCATCAGCGACTCAAGGGCGCTGCGGCGGCCGTTCAGCGTGGCCTGCTCGCCGCGAAGCTGGTCGCCGCGGCGCTTGCTGGCGGCTTCGTCCTGGCGGGTGCGGTCCAGTTGGGCGCGATACGCGGCGGTCTCGCTTTCCAGCCGCTTAAGCCGCTCCTGCACATCCTCGTGGGAGGTGCGGATGCGTCCGCGTTCGAGACCCAAGGTGCTCAGCTCCTGGCGGGCGTGGACGGACTCACCCTGTAGGCGGTCCGCTTCGCGATCAAGGCCGGCGAGCGCCGCGGCGGCCTCGGTCTCCTCGTTACGGGCCTGCGAGATCCTCTGCACCAGATGCAGCATGGAGCGGCGATGCTCCTCGGCCATGCGCTCGGCGGCGACGAGGGCACGTACGCCTTCCTGGGCAACCTCCTGGGTTCGCTGAGCCTGCGCGCGCGAGGCTCCGGATTCGGCGGCCGCGGTCTCGGCGAATGACCGATGCTGCTCCAGCTCGCCTGCCAGATGCGCAAGCTGTGCCCGGGCCTGGGCAAGATCGTCCGTGCCCTGGCTCATTCGCGCGGCGAGTTCCGCCACACGGTCGGTATTGGCGGCTACGCGCGCGGTGATGCGCTCAAGCTCGATGGCAGCCTGGTTGGCCGTCTGGGCCGTCTCGCGAATCTGCTGGTCGATGGCATAACCCTGCCGGACGCCCTCGGTGTGCTGTGCGTCCATGGCATCGAGGTCAGCCGCCTGACGATCGATCTGCGCAGCCATGGCGGCGATGCGCGCGGTGGTTCCGGCGAGCTCGGTATCCATCAAGGCGATGCGGCTGGCAAGAGCGACGCGCAGACGGCTCCTCAGTTCGTCCCGCACCGCGCCGTAGCGCTCGGCCTTGGCGGCCTGCCGTTTCAGAGTGCCCATCTGCTTGGTGACTTCTTCAAAGATGTCGTTGACGCGGGAGAGGTTCTGCCGAGCGGCTTCGAGCCGCAGCTCGGCGAGCCGCTTCTTGGTTTTGAAGCGGGTGATGCCGGCGGCCTCTTCGATAATGCCGCGCCGGTCGGCGGGCTTAGAGCTCAACAACTGCCCGATGCGCTCCTGGCCGATGATGGCGTAGCTCTCCCCGCCGAGCCCGGTGCCCAAAAAGATGTCCTGGATATCCCGCAAACGGCAGATTTTGCCGTTTAGCAGGTACTCCGAGTCTCCTGAGCGGAAGAGCCTGCGCGTGATGGTGAGCTCTCCGGCGCGGATAGGGGTGCGGCCGAACTTCCTGCGACGAATCTTGAGCACGACGCCGTCGGCGGGCTCTCCCTCGCCCTCGATCGGAGATCCTGGCTGCGCCTCGGCGACGGCCTCCTCGGTCTCTCCAGCGCGCTGCTCGCGCAGTTGCGCCTCATCCCAGTCGCCGGAGATGGGCGTCGGCGCATCCGCGTGCTCCTCGTCTGGCTGCCCGGTGTGGCTGTCGTAGACCTCCGGGTCAACGAGCGTGAGCGAGACCTCTGCCATGCCGGTTGGGCGGCGCTCCTTGGTGCCGGCAAAGATGACGTCCTCCATCTTGAGGCCGCGCAAGCTCCTCGCGGATTGCTCTCCCAGCACCCAGGTGATGGCGTCCGAGATATTGGATTTGCCGCAGCCGTTCGGGCCCACAATCGCGGCGATGCCCGACCCGGAGAGTTGAACCTCGGTCCGATCGCAGAAGGACTTGAATCCAAGGATCTGGACCTTTTTGAGCTTGAGCATGCCTTCACTTTAATCGCGCCGTGACCGGTAAACAACCTATCTCTGGGGGCGCTGTGTGGATAAGACAGGCGAAATAGCGGGGTGTTCCATCCAGGATCGTGGGTTCCTGGCTTTTTCGAAACGAGCACTGCATACGGGCCGCAGTCTTTGCTCGCAAAAATGCGTCCCTCCGCATAAAGTACGAGTAGCCGTCGCTCAGCTTGCGCTATACCCATCCTATGGCGCAAACCCGTCGGTAACCCCAGCATGCTGCCTCCACTTGCAAGACCTAGCGAACCATTCTTATAATCCGCATCATCGGGCTAAGGGGCGGAGGGCTCCTCCTTTGCATCGAAGGCCAACCCACCGGCAGCACGCAGCGGGACCACCGGGGGAAGCGGCCACAAAGCTCTTCTTCTACTGCAATGCGTCATCATTTTCCTGACCGCGGTCCTGCTCGTCATGCGTCGGTTGCACGTGACTGGTAGCCTAACGGCAGCATCGAACGAACCATAGATCTGGATTTGAGTTTCCTGAGGAGCTTTGCATGAAGAAGGTATTGGTTGCGTCTCTCCTGTCTGCTGTCGCCTTGACCGCGTTCGCTCCTGGCGCGCGCGCTGCCCAGGCGCAGGCCGCGCCCGCGGCAGACGCCGGACAAGTTCAGCTTTCGCCCGCCGAGTTCGCCGTGTACAACAACGCCATCAGTCAGCCCACGCCGCAGGCCAAAGCGCCTGCGCTTGAGGCTTACCTGACCCAGTATCCGCAGAGTCCGGTGAAGGTCGACGTGCTGCAGCAGTTGATGGCGGCCTACGCGGCCTTTGATCCGGCGAAGACGATTGACGCGGCGGATCGCCTGCTGCAGCTCGATCCGGCCAACCTCCGCGCGCTGATCTTTGAGGTCTTCGTGCGCGGCTCGCAGGCTGCGCCGCTGACCGATCCGGCCGCCAAGCAGACGGCGCTCGATGCGGCTGCAGGGTTTGCCACCAAGGGTATCGCGGCGGAAGCCACCCAGCCCAAAGGCATGTCAGATGCAGACTTCACCACGTTGAAGGGCAAAGCGACCCCCATCTTCTACAGCGCCATTGGCGCCGCGGCGCTCAACAAGAAGGACTACCCCGGCGCGATCGCCGCGTACACCTCGGAGCTCCAGGGCGTTCCGATCGCGGACACCACGCAGCCCGGTCCGCTCCTGCAGGACACCTACTATCTTGGCCAGGCATACTATGCCTCCGCCCCGCCGGACTATGTGAACTGCACCTTCTACACGACGCGTGCGGCTTCCTACGCGCCGGCGCCGTTCAACGCGCAGCTCCAGCCGCTGGCAACCTACTGTTACAAGAAGTACCACGGCAACTCGGATGGGTACGATGCGGTGGTTACGGCTGCGAAGGCAAACCTGACGCCGCCCGCGGGCTTCTCGATCACTCCGGCTCCGAAGGCTTCGGACATTGCGCACTCCACCGTCACCAGCACTGCCGACCTGGCAACGCTTGCCCTCTCCGACAAGGAGTTCATCCTGCAGAACGGGACGCCTGAGGATGCCGACAAGGTCTTCGCCACAATCAAGGGCAAGACAGTCACCATTCCGGACGGCGTCGTGGTCGACGCGACCGACTCCGTGCTGAAGCTGGCGGTCTCCGACGATGCGGTGCAGTCCAAGACGGCTGACTTTACCTTCAACATGAAGGAGCCGCTCAAGACGGTTCCGGCGGTCGGGGCGAAGATCTCGGTGACGGGAACGTACGCCTCCTACACGCAGACCCCGGCCATGATCGTGATGAGCGATGCGGAGCCGGTTGCGCCCAAGAAGGCTGCGCCGGTCAGAAAGCCTGCGCCACGTCGTCACTAGATAGAACGGGAGTCGTTCTGAAGCGTTGCAAAGAGGCGGCCTGTGGGCCGCCTCTTTGCACGTTAGGGATTGGGTCTGCTTATTCGAGGAGCGCCGCGGAGCGGTTGAGAGCTGCAGCGAGGGCGGTGAGTTGCGCCTGGGCACGGGCCTTATCGGGCAGTTCAATCGCTTCGTTGACGCCGGGGATGACGACGGCCGCATACCCGGTGAACTCGCCGGGCGCATAGATGGTGTGGCGGTACCAGGGGCGACCGGGCAGGCCATCAGGGTTGATAAGGGCGGTCTCGGCTTCGCGGAGGGTGCGATTGAGGGTGGCGGCAGCGTCGCCTGGGTTCATCTGGCGGGTGTGGATGGCGTTGCCGGCTGCGGCGAAGCGGCGTGCGGCGGTAAGGGCGGCAGTAAAGTCGAGCTGGAGATTGGCGGCGGTGGCGCGGCGCTCAGCGGCGTGCACGTAGTTGACGATCTCGCGGCCGTAGAGGGCGTAGTCGTAGGGCAGAACATCCGCATCTGCCATGTGAAGGATCTCGAGCCCGAAGACGCGAGCCTGCTGCTGCTCATAGACGAAGGTGGGGTCGGCGTTGAGAATGAACCAGGCGTAGTTGTCGAAGACTGAGTGGTAGACGCCGTAGGGGCCATCGGAGCCAATGTCGGTGGAAGGTACGCCGACGTGCTGAAGGAAGGGGGTGTAGTCGGATCCGGAGCCAAGGGTTCCAATCTCTACCTCGGCCTCCTGCCGCGGTGCGCGGCGGGGTGCAGGGGAATCGGGCTCGTCCTCGTCCATGCGGGCAGGCGGGGCCGCGGTGCGCTCTTCGGTACGCTTGCCGGCCTGATCTTTTGCCCATTGCTCGTAGACGGTGCCGCCGCGTGGGCTGGGGACCTGTTTGGTAAGGTCGCGGATGAACTGCTTCAGCGAGGGCACGGCGGCGGCGTTGAAGCTGGGGCCCGAGACGCCGACATCGGTATTAAAGTAAGCGACGGCGTGGCGAAGCTGATCCTGATGCTGCTCAACCCATTCGGTCGACCCGATGAGACCCTCCTCCTCAGCGTCCCAGGACGCGATGATGATGGGGCGTTTCGGTTTCCAGCCCTGCTTAAGGAGCTCGCCCAGGCCGTGAACGGTTTCGAGCATGGCGGCGGTTCCGCTGTTTGGGTCTACCGCGCCGTAGACCCAGGCATCGCGATGGTTGCCGGCCACGACCCAGTTCTGCTGCTCGGCAGGATCGGAGCCCGGGATGCGGCCAATCACGTCCCAGATGGTGCGGACCGCGTAGTCCTGCTCCAAATGCATGTGGACGGTGACCATGCCGGCGAGGTGATAGGGAAAGGGTAGCGCCCCCTGCCAGGCATGGGGCACGGGGGGCCCGGTGAGGGCGTGGAGGATGGGGCTCGCATCCTTGTAGGAAAGCGGGTTGACGGGGATGGACGGTTGGTTGGACTGGAGCTTGTCCATGGGGATGCGCTGTGAGTCGGGGAGCTCAGGCGTGGAGGCGACGTTGGGGGTTTGTGGGTCACCGGGGTAG
>CAXUNW010000094.1:0-9256 GCA_964252505.1 uncultured Acidobacteriaceae bacterium | reverse complement strand
AGCCCACCGCACCCCCCGTAATGATCACCGGCCCCTCGGACCCGAACGGCCCGCCCGATCCAATTGAGATCGCCGTCGCCAGAGGCTTCAGGAACACCACCCGCGGCTGAACCTTGCCCTGTCCGAACACAATCGTCTCTACCGCCTCCGGCATGCCATGGCCGCGAACGCGCGATGTGCCGAACCGCGCAATCAACCCGACCATCAGACCGCCGGCCATAGGCACAAACACCCGCCACCAACCCGCATGCGCCTGCCACGGGTCGACATCCACAAAGCTCCATCGCCTGAAGTAGAAAAGGTTGGTCGCCAGCGCGATCCCTTCCAGCAGCGCCCACGCCAGCACTGCGCTCACCGCTCCTAGCCCCGCCGCCAGCACACTCACATACAAAACTCGCGGCCCCGCCGAGTAATCCCGCAGCCGCGTACCGCTCACAACCTTCATCCTTGCATTTTAGTCGCGTCTCACAAACGAGAGAGAGCGCAACCCCGTCCGCCCAGACACGTTCATGCCATCGAACCGCCCTGCTCCCACGGAACAACCCCCTGAACCATCTCAGACTCTATCCATACATCACGACCCGTTTTGATAACGAAACGTGAGTAGTCATTCGTGGTGAGTTGTACGTAGATCGAGCTTACCCCAAACAATGCAATGTAGCGCCCGCGTCGAGCTCTGCTCGATGTGCGTCAGCTTCGCCTGGAGGAGGCCCCTTGTCTCAATATCGCTTCAAATCCCTTCTTTGCCCTACCGAATCGGTGACAGAAGAGCAGCTCGAAACCGATCACAAAATGGCGGCGTTCGATAAAACCATCCAGCACCTTAATCGTAGAGGCTTCTTGTCTGCCATGCTTAGCGCTGCCGCCGTCGCCTCTGTGGCCGGCACCCGCACCGCGCACGCGCAGGCCACCGCAACCCCCCCAATCACCGACGTCCTCAACTTTGCTCTCAACCTTGAGTACCTCGAAGCCAACTTCTATCTCTACGTCTCCACCGGTGCCGGCCTCACCGCCGCCCAGAATGGCGGCGGCGTAGCCGTCCAGGGAGCCCCGCCCAAGCTTCTCCTCGATGCCAACACCATGGCGGTTGCCGCGGCCCTCGCTCAGGACGAAATCAACCATATCGCCGTGCTCCGCTCCACCATCTCCTCGCTTGGCGGCACGCCCATCCCGCAGCCGCTTATCAATCTCGCGGCCAACGGCGCCATTGCCACCCAGCCTCAGTTCCTCGTTGCCGCCCGCCAGTTTACCGCCCTCGGCGGCTCCGCCTACGTCGGCTCCGCGCAGTTGCTTGTCTCCAACCCCGCCGTTCTTACCGCCGCCGGACAGATCCTCGGCGCTGAAGGCCAGCACGCCGGCGCTGTCGACTTCCTCTGCGTCACGCAGGGCGTCATGAGCCCCGCAATCGATGCGCAAGACGTTCCACCCTCCGCCTCTAACTACTTCATCGTCGCCCCAACCACGGCGCTGGCGCCCGCGCGCAACACCTCGCAGGTCCTCGGCGTCGCCTACAAGGCCTCCACAGCCGCTACCACCACCCCCACCACCGGAGTGACCCTCGGCGGCTTCTTCCCCAACGGCGTCAACGGCAACGTCAAGTCCACCTAGGCGTTCAGGCTCTCGTGCATGCCGTCCGTTCCTCTCACCGTTGCTAAGACCCCTTGCCAGGAGGCAAACTCTCATGTCCACGCACCAGACTTTATTGCCTGAAACCAACCAGGACGCTCTCGCCGCCAAGGCCACTCGCCTTGCCGACACACGCACCGCCACGCGCCTCAACCGTCGGAGCTTCCTCTCCACCGTCGCCGCTGCCGGTGCCTTCACCGGGGCCGCCACCCTCACCGGCTGCAGCAGCAGCGGAAACGTCACTCTGCCCGCCGCCAGCCCCTCCGTCGCGGATGTCCTCAACTTCGCTCTCAACCTGGAATATCTTGAGGCCAGCTTCTACCTATATGTCACCACCGGCAGCGGCCTCGCCACCGCTGACATGGGCTCCTCTCCCGGAACCGTCTCTGGCGGCGCGAAGGTGAACTTCGTCAACCCGACCGTCGCCAGCATCGCCACTCAGCTCGCCACCGATGAGCGGGAGCACGTCGAATTCCTCCGCTCCACCCTGACCGCCGTTGGTGCAACCCCGGTCTCCATGCCCAACATCAACCTCGCCGCCAACGGTGCCGTCACCTCCGATGTCACCTTCCTCGCCGCTGCTCGCCAGCTTGAGGCAGTTGGTGTCTCCGCCTACATCGGTGGCGCGCAGTTCCTTGTCTCCAGTACCGCCGCGCTCACCTACGCCGCACAGATCCTGCACACGGAAGCACAGCACGCCGGCTTCCTCCGCGAGCTCTGCATCACACTCGGCGTTGCCTCCCCTGCTGTCGACTCGCAGGATCAGCCTCCAACCGCCACGCAGATCTTCAACACCGGGGCAACCACCGGGCTAAACCCTGTGCGCACCACCTCACAGGTCCTCCAGATCGTTTACGGTGCGGTCGGCTCCATCGGCGTGTCCAAGGGCGGCTTCTTCCCCAGCGGCCTCAACGGAAACATCACCATCAGCTAGCCGCGCACTACGACACGGCGCTACCCCGTTCCTCCCCGGAACCGGGTAGCGCCTCGCTGCGCACACACATTGAAGGAGTTGTCATGCATTCAGCAGTTCGTCGTTCCGTCCTCTTCCTTGTCGCGGTCTCCGCCGGCACCGGCCTCCAGGCCCAGTTCTACAAACTCAAAGGCGTGACAGCCACCGTCGGCGGCACCGGCGAGTTCACCCGCCAGCTCACCGCCAGCCCCACCACCGGCCAGTTCAACATCGCCACCCCTTCCGGTGGCGTTATTGGAACCACCGTCTCCAACCAGCAGCAGTTCACCACCCTCTCGGCAGGGGTACTCGGCTCCTTGGGCTTTCATCCCCGCCCCTGGGCAGGGTTGGAGGTCAACTATGGCTACACCCGCTACTCCGAGCGTTACACCTTCAACTACTCCGCCGCGACCCCAAACCAGGCCCTCAGCGTCCCTACCGGTTTCCACGAAGCCACTGGAGCCTACCAGTTTCACCCGCGCCACATCCCCTTCCAGCCATTTGTGAACGTGGGCGGCGGCGCCATCTTCTTTCTGCCCAGCGGCCTGCCCTACCAGCAGCGCTTCACCGGCCTTATCGAGACCGGCTTCGACATCCCCACGCACACCCCCAACCTCGCCTTCCGCATTCAGGGCCGATCGCTTATCTACCGCGCTCCCAACTTCTACAACGCCGCCATCAGCACCCGCAGCTGGCGCGCCACCAACGAGCCTGGCGTCAGCGTCGTCTATCGTTTCTGACACTTGACAGCCAGGGTAAGATGGAAGCAGTAGCAGAGAGGGTCCGGCTCACCAGCCGGGCCTTCGTGTTTTAAGAGTTCGCGGCTTTTGGTCCAGACCTAACCCTCATCGTTGCAAGATTTTGCATCGAACACCGGGGGTGGGGGGTATACCACGGTAAACCGCCAACGATACACTGCAACCATCCGCCTCAACTAAGGAAAACATCCATGATCGCCCGCTACACCCGCCCCGAGATGGCCCGCATCTGGTCTGACGAGAATAAATACCGCTGCTGGCTCCAGGTCGAGGTCGCCGCCTCCCAGGCCCTCGCCGCCGCCGGCATCGTCCCCCAGTCCGCCGCCGACGCCATCCGCGACAAGGCCGATTTCTCCGTCGACCGCATCAACCAGATCGAAGCCGAGGTCAAGCACGACGTCATCGCCTTCACCACCGCCGTCGCCGAGCACATCGGCCCCGAGTCCCGCTGGCTCCACTACGGCCTTACCAGCACCGACGTCGTCGACACCGCCCAGGCCCTCCAGCTCAAAGAGGCTTCCGCGGAGATCCGCCAGGGCATCGTCCACCTCTCCGATGTCCTCGCCCGCCGCGCCCTCGAGTTCAAGCACACCCCCATCATCGGCCGCACCCACGGCGTCCACGCAGAGCCCACCACCTTCGGCCTCAAGCTCCTCCTCTGGTTCTCCGAGATGCAGCGCAACCTCACCCGCTTCAACGCCGCAGCCGAAGACCTCCGCGTCGGCAAGCTCTCCGGTGCCGTCGGCACCTTCGGCCACCTCAAACCCGCCCACGAGGAAGCCATCTGCGACGTGCTGGGATTGCGACCCGTAGAGGTCGCAACGCAAATAGTCCAGCGCGACCGCCACGCCGCCTACATCAGCAGCCTCGCGATCCTCTGCTCCACCCTCGACAAGATCGCTACCGAAATCCGCCACCTCCAGCGCACCGAAGTCCGCGAGGCCGAGGAGTTCTTCTCCGAAAAGCAAAAAGGCTCATCCGCCATGCCCCACAAGCGCAACCCCATCGCCAGCGAGCAGATCTCCGGCCTCGCCCGCGTCGTCCGCGCCAACGCCCAGACCGCCTTCGAAAACATCGCCCTCTGGCATGAGCGCGACATCTCCCACTCCTCCGCCGAGCGCGTCATCCTCCCAGACTCCACCATCCTCGCCGACTACCTCCTCGCCAAAGCCGCCACCCTCCTCGACAAGCTCCTCGTCTATCCCGCCCGCATGCTCAAGAACCTCGAGTCCACCGGCGGCCTCATCTTCTCCGGCCAGCTCCTTCTCGACCTCGCCGAATCGGGCATGCTCCGCGAAGACGCCTACCGCCTCGTCCAGACCCACGCCATGCGCGCCTGGAAAGAAGATCTCGTCTTCCGCGATGAAGTCGCCAAGGACCCCGAGATCACCCTCCGCCTCACCTCGGAAAAACTCGCCCACGCCTTCGACTACCACCGCCAGCTCGCCAACGTAGACGCCATCTTCGCCCGAGTCAGCGCGGCCAACAGCTAAGCCCGGGGGGAGAGCTCGCCAAGGTCAGCCTTTTCACCACCGCACTGAATCCTGCGGATACGAGAGACATAGGTCCTCCTGAACTACCGTGAACGCGTCGTGAGAGAGACGATGAGCGAAGTACGCCTTTCTTTCCGCTTTCGTTCATCAGCTAAGAGGTTCTTGCCCCATGCCGATCCTCTCCATCACCCACATCGCCGACGCGGCCCTTGCCTCTGCCGCCGCCCGCTCCGGGCCCCACCTGGTCTGCCGCCCCGGCTGCTCGCAATGCTGCATCGGCGTCTTCCCCATCGCCCAGCAGGACGCGGCCCGCCTCCGCGAAGGCCTCACCACCGCGGATCCCGCGAAGGCCACCCGCATCCGCACCCGCGTTACCCAATCCCTGACGCGCCTGCACCCCTGGTTCCCTGGCGACCGCACCACAGGCATCCTCGCCGAAGATTACGAGCAAACCATCCTGTTCGAAGAGTTCGCCAACGACGAACCCTGCCCCGTCCTCGACCCGCTGACTGGAACCTGCGACCTCTACGAGCACCGCCCCATCCTCTGCCGCACCTTTGGCCCCCCTATGCGCACCGAGGAGGGTAACCTCGCCACCTGCGAACTCTGCTACATTCACGCCACCACAGACGAGATTGCCGCCTGTGAGTTGGACCCCAGCTTCCCCGAGATCGAAGCTCGATCAAACGCCGTCTGGGAAGCTGCCACTGGCCGCCATGGCGAAACCCTTATCGCTTATGCTCTGAGGGACCCTATCGCCGCCCCGGCTTCACCACTCGCTTCACCCCCGCGTACTGCTGCAGAATAAAGCTGTCCGTCATCCCCGCGATGTAGTCCGCCACGACCCGCGCATGACCCTCCCGCTCCACCTCGTCGATGTATCCCTGCGGCAGCTCGTCCTTCTCCTCCATCCAGAAGTCGAAGAGTGTCGTCACCACCGCTTCGGCCTTCTCGTGCTCCCGCTCGAGCACATCGCAGCAGTAAAGCGTATTCATCAGGTATCGCTTCTCCTCTAGCCGTTGCGCCTCCGCTCCGGCCGAAAATACGGCCAGCCGTTGCGGATGCCGCCGCACATCCTCAAGCGTCGCCGCGCCAATCGCCTCCGCCCCCGCCCGCGTCGTCAGGATCAAATCATCGATCAGCGTGTTCTGCATCAGTTGCAGGGCCTCGTGGAATAGAAACTTTTCGTCCACCCCGGGCTGCTCGCGCGCGACCAAGTCATAGGCTCGCGCCAGGATCCCAACATGCTTCCGAATATGGCCGATCTCCAGGAGCCCCGACTCCACCCCGTCATCCAGGTCCGCCGTCAGGTACGCGATCTCATCCGCCAGGTCGATTATCTGTGCCTCAAGCGGCGGGCTCTGCTCCAGAAAGTAGCACCCCAGCTCCGGATAGTGCTCTACGTCGTAGTCGCGCGAGTGCTTCACAATCCCCTCACGCACCCCCAGCGTCAGGTTTAGTCCCCGATGCGCCGCATACCGCTGCTCAAAGTGTTCAACAATCCGCAGCGCATGGAGGTTATGGTCGAACCCCAGCCCATGCCGCCGCAGGCAAGCATGTAAAGCCCGCTCCCCTGCATGGCCAAATGGCGGGTGACCGATGTCATGCACCAGCGCCAGCGCCTCCGCAAGGTCCTCGTTTAATCCGAGCGCCCCCGCCACATTCCGCGTAATCTGTGCGACCTCAATCGTGTGCGTCAGCCTTGAGCGAAAATGATCCGATTCGCGGCTTGTAAATACCTGCGTCTTCCCCGCCAGCCTGCGGAACGCCCGCGCCTGCACGATTCGCTCGCGATCCCGCTGAAAGGCCGTGCTGAATGGACGATAGGGAGCGGGAAACACGCGCTCTACCAGAGCATCTCCGCTCCCTTCGGCCACGCTCAGCCCATGCAGGTCCTGCGGAATCCGTCGATCCTGTCGATCGTCTCGACCGTTTTTTTCCTCAAAGGTCATTCCCTCCCATCCTACGGGAACGCCCGATCCATCTCCAGCGCCTTACTTCGGTGCTGCGCCGGAGTGCGCCAGCTTTACCCGCGCTCCTTCCAACTGGTGCCGCACCTTCTCCACATCCGCCGGGTCGGAATCCGCCGGAAGTGAATGCGCATACTCCGTCATCGCCCTCTCCCACTGCGTCACCGCCAGCTTCAGCCGGCCGGTCTTCTCGTAGACCTGCCCCAAGTGGTCATGCACCGTCGCGTCAGAAGCGCTCCGTTCGATCGCCTTATGCAGGTTCTGCTCGGCAAGCTGGTTCTGCCCCAGCTTGAAGTATGCCCAACCCAGGGAGTCCAGATACGCATAGTTCTGCGGGTCCAGCTCCACCGCCGTCTTGATCATTTGCAGCGCCTCCGGCAGCTTCTCGCCACGGTCGGCCAGCATATAGCCCAGGTAGTTCAAAATTGTCGGGTCCTTCGGGTCGGTCGCCAGAGCCTTGCGGAACTCCGCCTCCGCCAGATCGTACTGCTTGGACCGGTCATACATCTCGCCCCGCAGGAATGTCACATACCGTTTCTCTTCTGGTCGCGTCGCTGATGCCGCCGCCACATCCAGCTCACCCGCCGCCTCCGGAAAGCGTCGCAGCCGAATCAGAATCGAAGCTAACGCCAGATGCACATCCCGGTCATCCGCCGCGCCTGTAAGCTGCTTCCTTGCCAGCGCCAGACCCTCATCGACCCGCCCTGTATCCGTCAGCTGCTGCGCATACATTAGCTGTACGTTCTTGTCCTTCGAAAACGCTTTAGCAGCCTCTTCGCCGACGGCAGTGGCCTCCTTGAACTGGTGCGCCTCCCGTAGCGTGTCCACCTCACCTTGATACCCGCGCACGGTAAAGTCACCGCCCAGCGCTACGATCAGCTTGTAGGCCCCGACCGCCTCCGTCGGCTTACCCGCTTCCTTGTAGATCGTTCCCAACCGGTCCAGGAACAAGTAGCGATTTCCCTTCTCCTGCTCCGAGTAGTTCCCGTCAGGATGCGTAGACGCCGCTACCAGCTTCTCAAGCGTCACCGTCGCCTGGCCGTACTGCCCCAGAGAGTCGTACAGCAGCGCCTCGTTATAGCTCAGCTCCGGATTATCCGGAGCTAGCTTCTTTGCCTTCTCGAGCGTCGCCAGGGCCTCCGGGTAGTGCCCTTGCCGCCGCTGAACCTCCGACACATGCACCTGCGACTGCACATCCTGCGGCTCGACCGCCAAAACCGCCTGTAGTGACTTCATCGCCTCATCAAGCTGCCCATCCATCAAGAGCGCGCTCGCTAAGCCACGCTGTGCGTCCAGGTTCTCCGGCTCCATCTCAAGCGCTCGCCGATACGCCGCAGCTGCATTCTTCGAGTCTCTCAGCTGGTCATAGCTCGCACCCAGCGCGAACTCCATCCGCTCCGTCCGGTCCGCTACCGGCACCGCCGCCAGCACCTCCGCCGCGCGCTTCGGGTTCCCCTCCTCCGTATACAGCCGTGCCATGTTCAGCACGACCTCCTCGGAGTTCGAATCCAGCCCTTGCGCCTCGCGGAACTCGCGCTCAGCCTTCTGCGAATCATGATCCGCCCCGTACAACTGCCCCAGCAGCAGCTTCGTCTCCACATCGTTCGGCTTCAGCCTCGCCAGCTTCTCGTACTCGGCGATCGCCAGCTTCAGCATGTCTGCCGCCTGCGTCCCCTGCATATCCCCCAGCGACCGCACATACACCTTACCCAGCAACTCATGTGCCGCCACGTCATCCGGGCTCCGCTGCACCTGCTCCTGCGCAGCCTGCACCGCCTCGCGGATGCGCCCGATCTTGAAGTAAAGATCCGCCAGCCCGTCCTGCAGCATCAGCGAGTTCGGGTCAGCGTCAAGCGCCAGCTTGTATTGCTCCACCGCCTGCGACGCATAGTCCGGACGCCCCGCATTCACTGCCATTTCTTCGTACAGATGCGCCAGCCCGTAGTGGTAGTACGACGCCGCCCGGTCCGGAACCTTTTCTGCCGCGGGCCTTGGTGCCTGCGCTATCACCGCATGCGCCGCCAGCAACCCGGCAACTGGAAGAAAACCGAAAAAACGGAACGGCCGCGAAACAGTGAGGCTCAGCGACGACAAAGTCATAAAGGATAGTTTCCTCGGCCGGCAGATCAGGTCGCCGGCGGCTAAGCGGGGTGCCGCGGACGCAACTCTTTGCACAGATGTTAGACGATACGATACACGCTTTGGATGCTGAACCGAGTGCCTGGCTGCTCGCCCGCCACCGCCGATTCCCATGCCGCACAACTTCCCGGCTATCCGTGCCGAAAGTGGCGCACGCCGGTGAATACCATCGCCACCCCCAACCGGTCCGCGGCCGCGATCACCTCCGCATCCCGCACTGACCCACCCGGCTGGATCACCGCCGTAGCCCCCGCCTCCGCCACCATCTCCAGCCCATCCGCAAACGGAAAAAACGCATCGCTTGCCGCCACCGTCCCC
>CAXUNW010000093.1:0-9439 GCA_964252505.1 uncultured Acidobacteriaceae bacterium | reverse complement strand
TGCCTCGAGCGGGAGGTGGCGTGCGACGACCATGTTCTGCGGGAGACGCGAGCGCGGAAGGTGTACGCGGCATGCCTGGCGCGTCTGGCGGAGGAGGCCCTGCTGGGCAGGCCGCTGGCCCTGGCGCTGGGACTTGCGGGGCGTGGGTCGGAGCTGGCGCGGCGGATTCAGCGGATCCTGGCGCGGCCGGAGAGGCTGCTGGGGCGGTGGGCGTCTGGGAGTGTGGCCGCGGCGCTGATCGCCGGGCTGCTGGGTGGCGGGTTTGAGCTGAGCCGGTTGCCGCGTGCGGTGAGCTTTGGCGGCGAGTCGGTGGCGTATGCGGCGCCAATGCAGGCTGGGCCGCGATTGGTGCAGACGGTGGCTGCGATGGACGGCGATGCGCAGGTGGCTGCGGACGTGACGCATGCAGGACTGCGCGGCCGCGCTCCGGTTCGCCGGATGCGTCTGGTGCGGGCCAGGACGCAGGTGCCTGCCATGCGTCGAGGCTGGGTTGTGATGACGCGGTGGACCGATGATGGCGACCGCGAGACCACGTTTGTTCCGGTCCGCTTCGGTGAAGACGCGGGGTACAGGACTTCTTCGTACGCCAGTGTTCCCGTAGGGAATGGCTGGCTGATGTTTCAACTCTAAACAGGTAATAAGCCCATGGGAGGGTCGAACGATGTCTGAATCAACTAATAAATTAGTAGGTATGCGAGCATGTGGGATGGCGGGTGTTGTCGGGGCGTTTGCTCTGGGAGCGGCGCTTTTCGGGGCGCGGGGGGAGGTTCACGCAGCGGCGAACGCGGCATCGCCGCTCGACGACCACAGTGTGGCGGCGCTGACGTCGCTGGACGAGGCGATGGAGTCGCTGGCGGCGCGGGTGACTCCCGCGGTGGTGAATGTGGCGGTGACTTCGCGCGGGTCAGCCGAGGAGGCGGCCAATCAGGGCGGGATGGAGGGACTGCCGCCGGGACTGGAGCAGTTCTTTGGAGGCCAGGGACGGCTGCGACGGCAGCAGCAGCAGCAGCCTCTGGAGCATGGGGTGGGGAGCGGCATCATCATCTCGCCCGACGGCTACATCGTAACGAACAACCATGTGGTCGATGGGGCGGTGCAGGTCAAGGTGACGCTGCACGATCGGCGCATTATGACGGCGAAGGTGGTGGGCGTGGATAAGCTGACCGACCTGGCGGTGCTAAAGGTGAACGCGACGGACCTGCCGAGCATCGGTTGGGGAGACTCGACGAAGCTGCGGCCAGGGCAGACGGTGCTGGCGTTTGGCAGTCCGTTTGGCTACTTTCAGTTTTCGGTGACGCGAGGGATCGTGAGCGCGGTCGACCGGCCGAACCCGTACTCCGACGATGCGCGCAAGCCGGGCGGATTTATCCAGACCGATGCGGCGATCAACCCGGGAAACTCGGGCGGGGCGCTGGTGAACGCGCATGGGGAACTGGTGGGGATCAACACCTTCATCATCTCGAACAACGGCTCGTTTGCCGGGGCGGGCTTCGCGATTCCATCGCAGATCGTGCGGGCGACGGCGGAGCAGATCATCCGACACGGCAAGGTCGACCACGGGTACCTTGGCATTGGGATGAACGATGTGACGCCTGAGAATGCGGGCTTCTTCAACCTGAAGGATGCGTCCGGCGCGATTATTGCACAGGTGACGCCGAACTCGCCGGCGAGTCGGGCAGGGCTGAAGACAGGGGACGTTATTGCGTCGATCAACGGCAGGCCGGTCGTGAATGGCGGCGCCCTCCAGGTTGCGGTGAGCCAGATGGAGCCGGGGACGAGCCTGTCGCTGGGTCTGCTGCGAGAGGGCAAGCCCGTGACGGTGAACCTGATGGTGGGGACCTACACGGCGAAGGGCACGGAGACGGCCTCGGCGGAGATGCCGGAGGGTGCGGGGGGCGGCAAGCTCGGGCTTGCGGTGACGGACCTTTCCGCAGAGGCACGGCAGCAGATCGAGGCCCCGGACGATGTACGCGGGGTGGTGGTTGAGAGTGTCCGGCCGGCCAGTCCGGCGGACGAGGCGGGGATTCGGCCGGGCGATGTGATTCTCGAGGTAGATCGTCATGCGACATCGACGGCGAGCGACTTCGTCGGTCAGGTGAAGAAGAACGCCCCGGGCAAAGACCTCTTGCTGCTGGTTTGGTCGAAGGGCGGGGCGAGTTACCGGACCGTACATCCGGATGCGGAGGGGCAGCGCGGGTAGGTCTCGAGGGGAGAGAGCGCCGCTCAGAAGGGCGGCGCTTCTGCTTTGCGGGCGATTACCCTGTGAGACTTAAGATTGTTTCCATGGGGTGAACAGGCGAGCAACTGATTTCCCGCAGTGGGACTCAGATGCTTAGACTGCGGAGGTCGTTCGCCGCGCTTTGGAGATGCAATGCTGATCGCGCTTGTTGTTTTGATTTTGCTGTTTGGATTTGGCGGATACCGGATGGGCCCAGGGCTGGGCTACTATGGCGGCGGCGGGCTGAGCCTTGTGCTGACGATTGTATTGATCCTGTTCCTGCTGAAGATCGTCTAGATCAGACGTTTGCAAACCGGGAGGAGACGTGGTCGCTGGCCACGGCTCCATCGCGGATCGTAACGACGCGGTGGGCGTACTCGGCGATGTCCGGCTCATGGGTGACCAGGACGATGGTGTTTCCCTTGGCATGAAGATCGTCGAATAGAGCCATGATTTCGACACCGGTCTTCGAATCCAGATTGCCTGTAGGTTCGTCGGCCAGGATGATGGACGGGGAGTTGACGAGGGCGCGGGCGATGGCAACCCGCTGTCTCTGACCGCCGGACAGTTCGTTGGGCTTATGCATCATGCGAGTGCCGAGGTTGACCGACTCGAGGACTGCTTTGGCGCGGGCCGTGCGTTCGGCGGCCGGCGTTCCGTTGTAAATGAGGGGGAGTTCCACGTTGTGCAGGCTGGTCGCCCGGGCGAGCAGGTTGAAGGTTTGGAAGACGAAACCGATCTCCTTGTTCCGGATGCGGGCAAGCTCGTCATCGTTGAGTTGGGAGACGTCGTGGCCATTGAGCCAGTATTTGCCCTGGGTGGGCGAGTCGAGACAGCCGATGAGGTTCATCAGGGTCGATTTACCTGAGCCGGAAGGGCCCATGATGGCGACGTACTCGTTGTGCCGGATGCGAAGGTTGACGCCGCGGAGCGCGTTCACCTTCTGATCGCCCATCTCGTAGGTCTTCCAGATATTTGAGGTAACGATGACGTCGCCGGGGCTTGGGCCTTCGGCGTTGGGCTGCGGCGTCTCGCTGGGGGTAGGCAGGGTCTGGGTGGCCATCCGGTCTCCGGGATTTTGGTGAGTAGGACTATTTGTCAGGCGTGGCGGCCACGTCGGCAGAGTTATCGCGTTTGACGACGGTACCGCTCTTGAGCGTGCGCAGGATTTTGTAGCGCCCGGTGACAAGCTCGTCTCCTGCGTTGATTCCGGAGAGGACCTCGATATCCGTGGCCCCGGTGACCCCGGTGCTGACGGGGACGAAGCGGGTACGGAGCTTGCTTTTTTGCGGATCGAGGACGTAGACGCCCTGGACGAGCTTGACCTTTGCATTGCTGGCGGCTGCGACGGTGCCGGAGGACTTGTTGGGGTGCGCGGCGGCGTCGGCTTCGGCGGCGGGGTCACGCTGGACAAGCGCCTGGATGGGGATGGTGAGGGCGTTTGGCTTGTGGGCGGTGGTGATTTTGGCGGTCGCGGACAGCCCTGGACGGAGTTCGTCGTGGGAGATTCCGGCGGTATCAAGGGTCACGACGACCTTGAAGTCCTTGGCCTCCTCGGTGCCGGTGGTGCTTTGGCTGGTTGCGACGCCGGTGGTGCGGAGCAGGGCCTGATCGCCAACCTGGGTGACATGGCCGCGGAAGGTGCGGCCGGGCAGGGCGTCCACGGTGACGTCGGCGGTCTGGCCGAGCTCCACGCTGACAATGTCGGTCTCATCGACCTTGACCTCGGCGGTGATGACGGACATGTCGGCAAGGGTCATGAGGGTAGAGCCCTCGGCGTTCTGGATGCCGACGACCATGGTTTCGCCTTCGCGGACGGGGACGTTCGTGACGAGTCCGTCAAAGGGGGCGCGGCTGATGGTTTTATCGAGGGAGTCGTAGTTGGCGCGCTGGCTGGCGATGGCGGTGTTGACGTGCCCGCGCTGAGAGGCGGTTTGGGCCTGCGCCTGGGCAAGCGCGGCCTGGCGCTGGGCAAGGGTTGCGGCGGAGACGTCGAGTGCGGCTTTCTTCGCGTCATAGTCCTGCTTGGCGATCAGCCTTTCGTCGTAGAGCGACTTGGCGCGGGTATAGTCAAACTTCTTCTGCTCAAGGTCGGCCTGCGCCTGGGTGATGTTGGCCTGGGCGGTCTGCTCGGCGGCAAGGAAGGAGTTGACGTCAGTCCGGGAGCTGGCGATGGTCGCCTGCTGGGCGGCAACGGTCGAGGAGGGCTGCACGTTCTCAATGGTGGCCAGCACGGTGCCGGCCTTGACGTGGTCGCCCTCCTTAACGTTGAGGTGGGTGATGCGGCCGAAGGCCGTGGCGCCGATGTTGACGTAGGTCTTGGGCTTGATCTGGCCGGTTCCGCTGACGATGGAGAGCAGGTCGGTGCGGCCGGCCTTGGAAGTGGTGACGGCAAGGACGCTGGACTGATCGTGCAGGACAGTGCCGATACCGATGCCGGCGAGCACGAGGAGGATGACGACGATGGCGACGATCTTTTTCAGGCTCATGTTCCCTTCAGCTTAGGTGCATGTGACGGTTGCGCCGGCGATCCATGGCAGAAGCGGGAGGCGAAGATGGTAGGAGCCCCGGATGTGCATGGCTGGAGCAGATACGCGGGAGATCGCCCGCAAGTTCCAGCAGCTTTCATCTTTTGTGAACGGCTTGCTGTCTTTTCGACGAACCAGCGGTCCAACGGACATCGCGACCGACCGGCATTTTGGGTGATGATATCAGGGTACAGGTACCTCCGAGAGGCTGCTTCTTGTCTTCGGGTTGCCCGGACCTCTACAATCGGAGTTGCATCTGGGAGTAAACCGTACCCTTATTATGAAAACCTTGATTCGTCTTCCCCTCCTCGCGTTGATGCTCTTGCCCGGGATCGGTCTCCGGGCGCCTTCGGCCGAGGCCCAGGCGGCGCCGGCAACCGCGCCTGCCGCGGATGGGGTGACGAAAGGTCCGGTGGTGGTCGAGCATCCCGACCCGCTCAAGACGCGCATCTCGGACAAGCAGCGGTTTGCGCAGCAGAAGCATGTGCGGGACGAGTTGAAGGGCGGCTACAAGAAGTGGCTGGACGAGGACGTCCGCTGGATTATCACGGATGAGGAGTTGGCGGCTTACAAGCAGCTTTCGAACGATGAGGAACGCGACCAGTTTATAGAACAGTTCTGGCTGCGGCGGAATCCAAACCCGGATTCTCCGGAGAATGAGTTTCGTGAGACGCACTATCAGCGGATTGCCTATGCGGATGAGCATTTCGCCGCGGGCAAGCCGGGGTGGCGGACGGATCGCGGACACATCTACATTGCGTACGGCAAGCCGGACTCGATCGATTCGCACCCGAGCGGCGGAAGCTACGAGCGTCCGATGGAGGAGGGCGGCGGCAATACGTCTACGTTCCCGTTCGAGATATGGCACTACCGCTACCTGGAAGGTGTTGGCGACAACATCGACATCGAGTTTGTGGATAGCTGCATGTGCGGCGACTACCATGCGACGATCGACCGCTCCGAGAAGGATGCGCTGAAGTACACGCCGGGCGCGGGTGAGACGCTGTACGAGCAGCAGGGCCAGGCCAAAAAGGCGGACCGGTTTTCCGGTGGCGGGTTGGAACAGCTGGGCGCGGGGCCGGGCACGTCGCAGAACCAGAGCAAGCAGTTCGATCGGCTGGACCGGTTTGCGAAGTTGATGGCGCCGCCACCCATCAAGTTCAAGGATCTTGAAGCCTTTATGGCTACCGGGAAGATTCTGAGCGGGCCGCCGTTTCTGTTCGATGTGAGAACGGATTATGTGCGGGTGACCAATGAGACCGTTTTGGTTCCACTGACAATTCAGATCCAGAACAAGAACATCACGTTTACCAATAAAGAGGGCGTCGCGATGGGGACAGTGAACATCCTCGGACGCGTTTCGAACCTGAACCACAAGACGATTCAGACCTTTGAGAACACGGTGAACGTGCAGGTCCCCAGCGAGTTGCTGGCGAAGACGCAGAACAATTTCTCGGTGGACTGGTACTCGCTTCCGCTTCGTCCCGGACTATACAAGGTCGATATCGTCATTAAGGATGTCAACAACCCGGATCACATCGGTACATGGCGACGGAGTGTGAATGTGCCCAAGTACGACGATGACCACCTTGCGGCTTCGTCGCTTATTCTGGCGGATCAGATGGAGCGGGTGCCCTCGCGCGAGATCGGGAGCGGACGCTTTGTGATCGGCGATACGAAGATTCGGCCGCGGGTTCCGACCGGGATTGCCGCTCCTGTCACCTTCCATCGAGGGCAGAATCTGAATTTCTGGATGCAGGTCTACAATCTGGGCATCGATGAGAAGAGCAAGCAGAACGGCGCGACGGTGAACTACGAGATTACCGACATGGCGACGAACAAGATGATCGTGACAAGCCAGGAATCGACGAACAAGCTGAGCCCGAATGCGGATCAGTTGACCATAGAGAAGAGCATGCCGCTGGCAAGCCTGCAGCCGGGCAAGTATCAGGTGAGTATCAAGGTGGATGATGGCGTGTCCAAGCAGCAGTTGGCGCAGTCGGCACCGTTTATTGTGGATTGAGGCAATGCGTTACGGCGAACGGCAGGACCAGGTACGGGAAGCGCACGCGGAAGGCATGGCGATGGGTACCCCGTTGGAGGCATAGAGACTTCTGGAGAGGCCGGCGGCGTCACGGTGCCTTATATTGCGTAGAGTCCGGGTTGAATTCGTTGCGGGGGTTCTGCTGGCGTCGGCTTCGGTCTGTTTCGCGGCGGGCTCGGACACGATGGTGTCCGGCTTCGTGCGGGACAGTCAAGGCGTGGCACAGCGGGGCGCGCTGGTGCAGGTGCTGAACGCGGTGGATGCGGCGCCGATCGGGTCGGCGTACACAGATTTGAACGGTCATTACTCGGTGACACATCTGCTTCCGGGGCGATACCAGATTAAGGCGACGGCGGCGCTGTTTCTGCCGGCGATGCGGGGGAACCTACGGCTGCCCGTGGGGGCGCGGGCGGTGGTGGACCTGACGCTCAGTACGATCTTTCAACCGGCGGGCTGGCTGCCGGCGGAACGGCGAAGGACCGACGAGCCTACGGACGATTGGAAGTGGACGCTGCGGTCCTCGACGAACCGGCCGATCCTGCGGCTGGTTGAGGACGATGGGGACGGCGGGATGGTGATGGTCTCCTCCAGCGCAAGCGAAGCAACGAAGCCGGTACAACATGCGTCGGCGTCGGTCACGAGCGGCGACGGTGGATTTGGGTTGGGCGGTGTGCATCACCGGCTTGCGGTCGATCAGGTGCTGGAGGATGGCTCGCAGGTTGTGCTGCGCGGCGACCTGGGTGCGGACCTGAGTCAGCCGGGACGGGTCCCGAGTACAAACTTCGACGCAGGTTACGAGCGGCGGATAGGCTTTGCGGGCGCGGCCCGGATGGTAGCGAGCGTGCAGACGCATCCGGAGATGCGGAGCACCGGAGGCGTGGCAGGGCTGCAGTTGATGCGGCTGGCGAGTGCGCAGCGGACGCAATTGGGCGATCTGGTGGACCTGGAGTATGGCAGCTCGCTGTCGGTGATCAAGGTGGAGGGCGTGGGGCTGGCGGCGCGACCGTTTGTGCGGGTGACTCTGCACCCGGTTGAGGGCTGGTCCGCAAGCTACCGGATGGCGACTTCGCGGGAGTTGCAGGCGTATGACGCGCTGGATTCGGTGCAGGACGATACGCCGATCGCGACGATGTTGCATGGGCGCCTGGGGCTGGAGAAGGGCAATCACCAGGAGTTAGGCGTGGCGCGACAGGACGGGCGAGGTCTGGTGCAGGTTGCCTTCTACCGGGACGCGATCGACAGCGCTGCGCTGGCGGGCGTCGGTGTCATCGGGACGGACGATCTGCAGCGACCGGGGGTTCAGGGTCTACTGGTGGACACGACGACGGACAGCTTTCGGTTGTTGAGCGGGCGATACCAGGGGCAGGGAGTGCGGATTACAGTCTCCGAGCCGCTGACACAGACGCTGTCGGCGGCGTTCACGGTGGCCTCTGGAGAAGCTCTCTCGACCCGGGCCTCCGGAGCAGTCACGCTGGCGGAGGCGAGCGAAAGCATGCGGCCACGGTCAGGGCAGACCGCTACGGTGGCGGTCAAAGGCAGAATCGTGCACACCGGGACCAAGGTGCGGGCGGCGTACCGGTGGCAGCCGCGCAGCATGGTGACGGCGGTCGATCCGTATGGGGCATTCAGCGACCAGGCATTCCTAAGCTTCTTCGTGGCGCAGCCGCTGCAGTGCGGGGGGCTGCTGCCGGCGGGATTGAGCGCGGTCGTGGATGTGACAAACCTGCTCTCACAGGGGTACCAACAGGTGCTTTCGAAAGATGGGCGGCCCGTATTTCTGGCGCAGTCTCCACGTTCCCTGCAGGCTGGGCTTTCATACACGTTCTAGCGGCAGCGAGAGCGGTCGCACCACATATCAAAAGGCAGCTAAGAGGTGGACCTTCAGGTCTGGTGATCACGCCCCTACCCGACTGGGACGGGTGGACTACTGCGTGACGCGGGCGAGGACGGCCTTGTCGGAAGAGTAAAGGGCGCGGTAGATCTCGCGGTTGCGGAGAATGGCCTGGACGTACTCGCGGGTCTCGGTATACGGGATCGACTCAACGTATTCGGCGACATCCTTGTAGTCATTGGTGGCGAGCCAGCGACGGACGGGAGTGTCTCCGGCGTTGTAGGCGGCGAGGGCGTACTCGGCCTGGCCGCCGAAGCGATCGAGTACCTCGCGCAGGTTGGTGGTACCCAGTTCCAGGTTGATGGATGGGTTGAGGAGGCTCCGGGTGTCGAACTTCTTAAGTCCGTTCTTCCTGGCTGCGGCTTTGCCGACGGAGGGCAGAAGCTGCATAAGGCCGTAGGCGTTGGCCGGGCTGACGGCCCCGGCGTTGAACTCGGACTCCTGCCGGATAAGGGAGGCGACGAGGTAAGGGTCCAGGCCGTTGCGCTGCGAGTCGGCGACGAGATCGGACCAGTACGGCTGGGGAAAGAGCAGACGCCAGTAGACGGTGGGGACCTGGTTGAGCGGGATGGAGAAGAAGGAGATGCCGCTGTGCTTCATGGACTGCAGCGCGCGGGTGTTCTCGCCGAAGGAGGCATAGATCTGGGCCTGGGCGAGGGCGCCCCACTGGCCGGAGGTGGGGCTGGCCTGGATCTCGGGACCGATGAACTCATTGAGTGCGGCGTTGCCGAGCAGGCGAGCCTTGATGAGGTGGGGAT
>CAXUNW010000092.1:0-9496 GCA_964252505.1 uncultured Acidobacteriaceae bacterium | reverse complement strand
GGCGGGCACCACGCAGTCCGCCAGCCGCAGCGCCGCCGTACTCGACGCCCGGATCCCCAGCTTCTCCTCCTTCTTGCCCTGCGTAAATCCCGCCGTCCCCTTCTCGATCAGAAACGCGGTAATCCCCTTGTATCCAAGCGCCGGATCGAGCGTCGCAAACACCAGAAACAGCCCCGACTCCAAAGCATTCGTAATCCACAGCTTCTCCCCATTCAGCACATACTCATCCCCCCGGCGCACCGCCCGTGTCTGCAACGCAAACGCATCGGACCCCGACGACGCCTCGCTCAGCGCATACGAAGCCACCGTGTCCGCCGCCAGCCGCGGCAGATAGCGTTCCTTCTGCTCCGGCGTCGCCCAGCGTACCAGCGCGTTCACGCACAGCGTATTCTGCACATCCACCAGCACGCCCACCGCCGGGTCGACCGCCGAAAGCGCCTCCACCGCCAGCACCGCGTCAAAAAAACTCCCACCCGACCCCCCATACTCCTCCGGAATCTCAATCCCCATCAGCCCCATCGCAAACAGCTGCTCGATCAACCTCGCATCCATCGTCTGCGCGTCGTCCATGCCGCTCACCAGCGGCGCAATCTTCGCCCCCGCAAACCGCCTCACCGCGTCCTGGAAGAGCCCTTCATCCTCACTCAACTGCGTCAGTGCCATCGTCTTCGCCAACGTACCCGCCTCACCCTGATCCATCGCCATGCCGTCCATTTTTGGTTGCCCTTCCATCTTTCCGCCTTGCCGCCCTTTTGTCACCCTCGACTGGAGTCAGGCGACTCACAGGCATAGCGTCGTTGCCATCCCCGGGGCCATCCTCCATCGAGGCGGCTTGCTGGAAGCTCGCCCGAAGGCTCCCGAAACCTTGTCAACCCCCCAAAGCCCGTAAGTCCATGATAACAAGGCAAATATAGTTGGCGTAGTAGTTATGCCCAATCCGCTAGAATGAAACTACCAATCGAGAGAAGGCTCGGCCCACGCCGGGCCTTTTGTCGTTTAACCTTGGCCTTCGCAGCTAAGTTCTTTGTTTACTAATTTTTAGCCGTAAGTCCCTTGTTTAGACTACTTTACCGCCGCCACTAGCCTGTATCTTGTTGCATTCAAAAGGTTTATGCACGAAGAGCGGGGGGGTGTACCCCCCCGCGCCACCACCACCAGCTCATCGCCCCAAACGGAACTCCCAAGGACGCCCCATGCCCAGCATCACCGCCGATAAGCTTCACGTCATCACGGCCATCGCCAACCCGCGCCGGTTTGAGTCCCGCTACAAGCTCTTCCGCTCCTTCGAGCGCTACGTAGAGGACGCCGGCGCCACCCTCCACACCATAGAGGCCGCCTTCGGCGAGCGTGACTTCGCCGTCACCGAACCCGGCCACCCCCGCCACATCCAGGTCCGCAACTCCACCGAAATCTGGCAGAAGGAGCGCATGTTGAACATCCTCGCCGCCCGTCTGCCCAAGGATGCCCGCTACATCGCCTGGGTCGACGCAGACGTCCGCTTCGAGCGCGAAGACTGGGCCCAGGAGACGATCCACCAGCTCCAGCACCACACCATCGTCCAGATGTTCTCCCACGCCGTCGATCTGGGGCCCAGCTTTGAGGCCATCCAGTACCACACCGGCTTCGGCTTCTGCTATCGCCATGGCCTTCGCCGCGGCCCCAGCTACGGGCCCCACTGGCATCCCGGCTTCGCCTGGGCGCTCCGCCGCGAGTGCCTCGACCGGGTCGGCGGCTTCATCGACACAGCAGTCCTCGGCGCCGGCGATCATCATATGGCCCTCGCCGTCATCGGCGCCGTCGACGAGTCCTTCGCGGGCGGCGTCACCGACGCCTACAAACGCCCCATCCGCCTCTGGGCGCAGCGCGCCGCCGGCGCCTTCGACACAAACATGGGCTTCGTCCCCGGCCTCCTCCGTCACCAGTGGCATGGCGGCAAGGCTGAGCGCCAGTACGAATCTCGCTGGAAGATCCTCATCGACGAGAAGTTCGATCCCGAAATGGACGTCGTCAAGGACACCCAGGGCCTCTGGCAACTCGCCGGCAACAAGCCTCGCCTCCGCGACCGCCTCATGGCTTACTTCGCCAGCCGCAACGAAGACGGCAACACCGCCGCCCCCTTCTTCGGCAGATAGCCTACCCACCTGAACGGGTATCCTCATCCTCCGTGCTAAGGGGCGGGGGATGAGGATAACCCTGAGGCAAACAAGCTGGACCGTAGAGGTAACAATGAAGGATGAACGCCAAAGGTGCGACACATAAAAGCCTGGCCGTCGGCCTGGGTGTGCTGGCAGGTAAAGGCAAGGGCTGAGGGCCCGACACATAGTCCTCGCCTTGTTGAAGGTACGTTCTAAACCGCCGCCGAAAGCCCGGCCCGACTCACGATGGAAAGCTGCTCACTGCTCAGGATTTTCTTTGCCTGGCTCTTCGCATGGCTTGCCCAAGGCCCCACCGGGTCTAGACGGACATAGGTGTTCCAATGTCGCAAGGCTTTCCGCCGCTCGCCCTTCCGTTCAAACGCGAGCGCCAAATTGTAGTGGGCGTCCGCATAAGTCGGCACCAGTGTGACCGCTCGCTGGTAGGCCTCAATCGCTTGGTCAAGCTGCTGCAACTCATCGAGCACATTGCCCAGATCGAAGAATGCAAGCGCGTACTCCGGGTCGGCTGCGGTCGCGCGCCGATACATCGTCTCGGCCATCGTGAAGTCGCGAAGGCCGTAGTGAATCGTCCCCAGGTTGATGCAGGCGGGAGCATGGTTCGGCTCCATCTGCAGCACCTCGTGGTACAGGTCCATTGCCCGTCCGCGCGCACGCGGATCTTCCTCAAGCCGCACCGCGCGCAGGAACAGCTCGTGCACCTCGCCCGGAGACGCCGCCGCATCTCGCCTCCGCACTACGCGCATCTGCCCCTCGGGACGCGCCTCGAAGTCGAACGCCAACTGTGGCGTCAACGGGTCCAGCAACGCGCCGCCGTAGCGGAACGCAAGCCGGGACCCGCGCCGCACCGCGCTCGTCTCCAGCAGAGGATTGCCCATCCCGGCCACCCTCTGCATCGCACTCACCGAACGCGATATGCTTGGCACCGTCATGCGCGTCGCCTGCAGGTCACGCAGCGTCCGCATCTGTCGCAGATCGGTAAAGCTGTAACGCGCCTCAGCCTCCCGCGCCGGCAGCAACCCAGCCCGCTCCCAGGCCGCAATCTGCCGAGGCCGAAGGTGCAGAATCCGCTCAACATCCTCGCGCCGATAGCCGTTCACATGCAATTGGATGAGGGTCTCGACCATGTCAGGTCCGAGTATGCGGGGGAGTACCTTCGTAATCAACTGCAAAAATCAGCGATGTCCAACAAAACAGTGGATATCGTGTACCAAACCTGGTTCCTCGCCGCGGAGCAAAGCACCCGCACGGAAACTAGCTCGCTACAGAAGTTCAAAAGTATGGAGCCGATGAGCGGAGTTGAACCGCTGACCTACTGATTACGAATCAGTTGCTCTACCAACTGAGCTACATCGGCCTGCTAGGAACGATTCTAGCGGGTTTGACTCGCATCGCGCAAAAGCATCCAGAACCAATCTCAGGCCTGATCGACCGGTTTGTTCCCAAGTCCATGTCCTGCGGGGCCGCTCAGGTCGATCCGCAGGAACTCTGGCTCGCTCGCCGCAGGCTTTCCCATTAACACCCGAATGCCCGCACGCGCACCGCCCAGGAAAAAGCCCAGCAAAATCGCAGCCAACGCCCCAACGCCGCAGAAGACCATAATGCTCGTCAGCAGACTCGCCGTCTTCTTCACCTCGCTGTGGAACTCAAGCGGCATATCCTTGTTCCAGGTCACTTCGTTGCGCAAATGGATCCCGTCGATCAGGTTCTGCGCCTCCACCGTCGTAAAGCCTCCACTCGCCAGCATCAGCAGTGGACCTTCGCGGCGCATCACCGCGGTTCCGCTCACAGGCTTCTCCCGCAGACGAGCCTCGATCGCTCTGCCTTCCTCGCCGGCGATCGTGGGCGTTGGATACAACAGAAGCGTAAGCAGCCCCTTTTCTCCGCGTCGTTTGTACTCCGCGGTGACTGCCTCGGCGCTCTTGTCGAACGCCAGAATCTCTGCCGGAAGAATCCCTCCCATCATTGTGTAAGCCGAAGGTCCAAGCGCATACCGCACAGTTGCCGCAACCAGATCCTTCGCCGGCAGATAAGTTGGCAGCAGCGGAGGTAACGCTGCAGGACCGGCAACCTTCGGCAGCTTCGGGATCAACTCCTCGAGCGCCGCGTTCGTCCGCGTTGCGGGAGCACTGAACCTCGCTACTACCAGGTTCGCGCCGCTGCGGAACATCGTTCCGTCCGGGATAGTGGCGGTCAAATCCCCGATGCGCTTCACCGGAGCCGCGCTTGCCGCTCCAAGCTGCCCGCAAAAGGCTGCATATGCGCCGCTCGCGTCGATGAACTGGTAAGCTGCAATCGACCCTTGCGCTGAGCCGGAAGCGTACTCAGACCGCTCATAGCGCCTGACTCCATCCTCCTTCATCGCCTGCATCTTCGCCGGATCAATCAGCCCAAGGCCATCGCCGACAGGTGCAGGCGCAACCTTGGTGAAACCCGCCAGAACAGGCGGAAGCAACGGTCCAGGAGGCTCAACCAGCGTCGTCCGTCCCGTCTGCGACACACCTGCGGCACAGACACCCAGCAGCAAGCCGAGAGTCGCGCATCTCCCAGCCGCGAAACCCGCGCCCAATCTACGGTCTGTCGCCTGAAGTCCCATCCATTGGTGAGACTATCATCCAAACGCCAAGGTGAGCCGAGCAGGCCTCCGTCTCACCGTCGGCTCGCCTGCTCCACCGGACCACGCGTCTCTCCAAGGCCTGCTTCGTATCGTTCAACCCCCCTGTAGAGACTCTCCGCAACCCGCTGCCGATACTCAGGCCGGCGCAACTGCGTCGCGTCCCGCTCGTTGGTCACAAACGAGATCTCCGCAAGCACGGAAGGCATGTTCGCCCCGATCAGCACGACGAAAGGCGCCTTCTTCACCCCGCGATCCTTTAGGCCCTCATTGCCGCTCGTCAACCCGTCATAGAGCGATTGCTGAACATCGGCCGCGAACTCCCGCGACTCCTCGATCTTGTCCTTCAGCGCGATCTTCTTCACCAGGTTGCTCAGCTCGTGGATGGAAGAACCGGACACCGCATTCTCCCGCGCTGCCACCTGCAGCGCATCTGTCTGGCTAGTGAAGTTCAGGTAGTAGGTTTCGACGCCGCGCGCTGTCTCATCCGGCGAGGAGTTGGCATGGATCGACAGGAACAAGTCTGCCTGCGCCTTGTTGGCGATCGCTGTCCGCGTCTCAAGCGGGATAAACGTGTCATCGGATCGCGTGTAGATGATCTCCGCGCCAAGCCGCTCATGCAGCATCTTGCCCAGCCGAAGCGCAACGTCCAGCACAACATCCTTCTCCTGGATGCCCCCTGCGCCAAGCGTTCCGGAATCATGCCCACCGTGTCCGGCGTCGATCACGATGCGTCCGATCTTGAGGCCCAGCGCCCGAACCAGCGAGGTCTCTCCAGCGGCCGTTGGACTTGCCGGCCGCAGAGGTGTTCCCGGATCCGTGCTGTCGAGAGCCGCAGCTCGCGACTTGCCCCGCTTCCGCGATCCCGCAGCGGAGTGATCGGTGTCGGGCGTCGTCGCCGACGCTCCCCCGGCGAAGATGGAGGTCATTGCGATAGGCCGCGATGTCGGCTTCACCGTAGCGTCGATCTTCCCGGGCTGCTGACTGAGGGCCGCAAGCTCTGACCGGCTCTCGGGCGACTTCAGCGCCACGGTGTTCGGAACCGGCCGCGTCGGAGTGGCAGCCTGCGTCTGCGCAACCCGCGGCGCGGGAACCTCGGCTTTGACCGCCGCTGGCTGCGCAGGCATGCTTTCCGTCCTGGCAGGGGCAGGCACGGGCGCTGCTCCTGCGTCCTCGCCGGCCGCAACTCCGGCTAGCTTGCCCTTCCCGTGGATGTCGATGATGAGTCTGGCAGGATTCGGCAGCAGGAAGGCGGAGTACTCGGTTACGTCGCTCACGTCCAGAACCACGCGGGTTGTGTCGCTGGTCGCCTGCGCAGCCCGGATGCGGCGAAGGAAGCCATCATCGGTCACCGCGAAGGTCTTGCCAAGCAACTCGGGAGCCAGCCTGGTTCCGTGCAGATCGAACAGGATGCGGTCCGGGTGCGGCACACGCGCCGCCTCGTAGGTGACCTCATCCCCAAGGTCGATGGCCACGCGCGTGTAGTCATCCGTCGACCAGTGGCGAATGCCGCTGACGACTGCTGCCTTCCGACGCTCCGCTCCAGGGCGAGCGGATAATGGAGCCGGCAATGCGCTCGGCAGATCCGTCAGACGAGGCACTGCGCTTGTTGGGATCGTGTCTCGCGCCGGGGCTTGGCCAAGGTCAGCGGTCGTGGGCATCGAGGGCAGAGTCGACTGATGTGGAGTGCCCGAAGCTAGAACGTCGGGAACCGAATTGCCGGCGGTCGTGGCCGATGGCGAGACAGAGGAGGTTCGCGCGCCGGAGCGGCTGGTAACACTCCGGAGTGTCGCGAGCGTCTGGCGAGCGGTTTCAGCCTGTGAGCTTTTGGAGTGCTCCTTGATCAGCAGCGTGTAGCAGTCGCGGGCGGCAGCCATCTCCTGCAGATCGTCCTGCTCGACCTGACCTTCGGCAAGCAATGCGGCAGGCACAAGACCACTCATCGGGTACTGCGTCCGCAGGAACCGGTACTGTCCCGCCGCTGCTTGGAAGGAGTGTGGGTCATGAAGGGTACGGCCTTGTTCTGCTAGGAGCTCCGCAACCGCGAAGATGCTGGCCGGCGCACGACTTCCGGCAGGAGCGTCGTGGTAGATCGCACGGAAGAGGTCAAGCGCGCGGGTGTAGTCTGCGCGGGTTCGAGCAACCTGAGGGATTGCTTCCAAGATGTCTCGCCCATGTTGTGCACGCTCCCATGCGCTCAGCCCAGCGGCACGAGAGGGCACGCTCCGGACGGTTCGGGTGCTTGCGTCTAAGAGCCCGCCGCGACAAGCCGCGGCGAGACAGAAGGCGCAGGCCAAATAGCGTATTTTCCCTAGCCGCGCCATAGCACCTCCCAGTTTAGGACCAGCCTTGAGGTGCCCGAAAGCGAAAGTAGGCACAGTACACTACGCGATAACCCCTTGGGTTCCACCTTGGGAAGTAGCTGCTTCAACCGAGGTGCATACAAACGCTGCTACCTGGCGTCCTCATATTCTTCGTTCCACGCTGTCTGGATGGCTTCCAGCAAACCTTCAGTAGACTTGGCCGGATTCCCCACAAACCCATCGAGCTCAGTCACATATTTATGCAGATCCGTAAACCGGACCTTGTACGGTTCTATGTCCGGGTATTTCTCCTGCAGGAGGATTCCAATCTCTTCAGTGTCGGTCCAGTCGATGTCCCTCGCCATTGCAGTGCCTCCGATCTTCTTGTCATGCTCCCACAAGTCTTGCTTCTACCAAGCCCACTGCTCTGCACCACAAGCGCACATCGACTAAGCGCCGGGTCCGTGAGAGGGCTTGCCTTCCTGCACATAGTTGCGGTTCCACTTGGGAATCTCGACGACATAGGCTCCGGGCCGCTCGATGACCGCCTGGCAGCCGAGACGGGAGTTGAGCTGGATGTCGGCGGCTGTCTCCATGCGGTCGAGTTCGAGGTCTTCGGGTTCGCTAATGCCGCTGCCGCCCTCTTTAATGTGGATGTGGCAGGTAGTGCAGGCGCAGACGCCGCCGCAAGCGTGATCAAGAAAGATGCCGTAGTTTTCCGCTATGTCGAGGAAAGACATGGGGAGGCCGTGCCCGTCGTAAGGCATGGTGTCGTATTTGAACTCGACCGTTTTTCCCTCGGGTAGGAAGGTGACACGGACCATGCCATCAGCTGGAGGAACGGAGAGGTCGATGGCGATGGGAGCTTCTACGATGAGAGACATAGGTCCATTCTAATGCGAGGCAGAGCCGCGGCGCCGATGTGCAGGCACGCGGCTTACTCGATCTGCGCCTTTGCAAAGGGGTGAGGGGCGGTTGGGCCTTCTCCAATTGAGTCGCCGGCGGTTGACATGGTCTTGCCATGCAGGGCACCGCCTACGGCGGAGTCCATCATGAGTTCGGCGAAGCGGGTGGTGGATTTGTCCAGGCTATCGATGGCTCGACGGATGACCTTGCGGTCGCCTCCGGCGATAGAGGCCTTCAGTTCCTTGGTGCGAGCCTCAATGGTTTCAATCTCGTCGGCGGAGAGCTGCTGCCAGGCGGCGTGCTTTTGGCCCTTCTCGACGGCGGCGAGGATGGTTTCAGCCTCGTTGTTGGTCTCGATGAACTGGCGCTGCTCGATGTCGGTCTCAGCGTGGTCGAAGGAGTCAAGGATCATGGTTTCCACCTGTTCGTCCGTAAGGCCGTATGTGGGTTTGACCTCGACCTCGGCCTGCTTGCCGCTGCGCTGCTCACGGGCCGAGACGTTGAGGATGCCGTTGGCATCAATGAGGAACCTGACTTCAATGCGAGGGAGCCCGGCGACCATCGGCGGGATACCCTTGAGGTCGAAGCGGGCGAGGGAGCGGCAGTCCTTGGCCATCTCGCGCTCGCCCTGGACGACGTGGATGGCGACGTTGGTCTGGCCGTCGACGCCGGTGGTGAAGTGCTCGACGGCGCTGGCCGGTATGGTGGAGTTGCGCTGAATGATCTTGGCCACGACGCCGCCGAGGGCCTCGATGCCGAGTGAGAGGGGGGTTACGTCGAGGAGGAGGAGATCTTCGGTGGCGGCGGATGCGGTGCCTGAGAGGATCTGGGCCTGGACGGCGGCGCCCAGGGCGACCACCTCGTCGGGGTTGAGGTCGGTGTGGGGGTGCTTGCCGCGGGGGGTGAGGGAGAACAGGTCGTCGACCAGGCGGCGGACGGCGGGGATGCGGGTAGAACCTCCCACGAGGACGACCTCGTCGATAGCCTCGACCGTGAGGTTAGCGTCTTTGAGGGCTTGGCGGCACGGTGTTGCGGTGCGGTCGATGACGCCGGCGATCAGGGACTCGAACTGGTTGCGAGCGATCTCGCGGCGGTACTGCTTGCCATCCGGAAGCGTGACGGCGAGACGTGCGGTGGGCTCGGCCGAAAGGGTGATCTTGGCCTCGATGACCGCCTTCCGGACCTGCTGGACGATCTCGGCGTTGGTGCGAACGTCGATTTCGAGATCTCCGGCGATGTCGTCCAACGCGACGGCAATTAACAGGTTGTCGATGTCGTCGCCGCCGAGGTGGGTGTCGCCCCCGGTGGAGATGACCTCGAAGATGCCCTCGTGGAGCTTGAGGAGGGAGACGTCGAAGGTGCCTCCGCCGAAGTCGTAGACGGCGATGATGCCGTCACGCTGTTTATCCAAGCCGTAGGCAAGGGCAGCGGCGGTGGGCTCGTTGACGAGGCGGAGGACCTCTAAGCCGGCGATGCGGCCGGCGTCCTTGGTGGCCTGGCGCTGGGCGTCGTTGAAGTAG
>CAXUNW010000091.1:0-9498 GCA_964252505.1 uncultured Acidobacteriaceae bacterium | reverse complement strand
ATCATCGACCGCCTCCCCTTTGCCGTCCCCACGGACCCCATCACCAAGGCCCGGACGGATGCGATCGCGGCGGCGGGCGGCAACGCCTTCAACGATCTGCAGATTCCGCAGGCCGTGCTGACGCTGAAGCAGGGCTTCGGCCGCCTCATCCGCTCCCTCACCGACCGCGGCCTCCTCATGCTCCTCGACCCCCGCATCCAGCGCCAGCGCTACGGCCGCATCTTCCTCCAATCCCTCCCCCCTTACCGCCTCACCCAATCCATCGAAGACGTTGAACGCTTCTTCGCCTAGCCCCGCGGCCCACTCTTCCCACATTGGCCGGGTGAGACGCGGAACTGGCCGCGGCAGACCTGCGAACGCTGTAGCCTAGAAAGGGTAGGACCACGCCCCGCGCGGATAAACGACCTTGCAGCAAACTTGGAAAGGGAAATGAACGATACGACGCTTGTCCAGGAGCCACCGCGCGCCACCAACGAGGCCATCGACCCTCCGCTTGTAACCAGGTTCCCGGCTTCCGGCTCCCGACGCTTCACCCACTTCACCGAGCTTGACGGCCTTCGCGGCATCGCCGCCCTCGCCGTCTTCTGCCATCACGTCTGCTTCAGCACCGTCCCTCCCGCAGGCTGGCCCCCCTTCATCCTCCATCTCCGGACCCTCTGCATGCCCGGCGACGCCGGCGTCGACCTCTTTTTTGTCCTCTCCGGCTTCCTTATTACCTCGCTTCTGCTCGACGCCCGTACGCGCCCCTTCTACTACCACGACTTCTACTGGAAGCGCGCTCTCCGCATCCTTCCCCTCTACATGCTTGTCCTCCTCTACGTCCTTGCGGTCGTCCCCGGCTCAGGCGGGTATGTTCTCCTCTCCGCCCTCTTCCTCTCCAACTTCGCTCTCCTCTTCCACGTTGCAAGCGCCGGCCCCTTCTGGACCCTTGCCATCGAAGAACAGTTCTATCTCCTCTGGCCCACACTCCTCCGCAGACTCTCCCTCGCGCAACTCCGTCGCTGGGCGCTTGCCCTTGCCCTCACCTGCGTCGCCCTGCGTTTCGTAGCCGCCTCGGTCGGACATCACACCTACTACTACACCTTCTTTCGCTGTGACGGACTCGCCGCCGGGGCCTGCATCGCTTTCTGGTTCTACCAGCGCAGCGCCATGGCTCCAGACAGGCACCGCGAAAACAACGGCCTGGCCGCCATCCTCGCCCTCGGCGTCGCCTGCTACACACCCTCGCTCATCCCCTCGGTGCTCAAAGCCGACATCGCCCTCGTCTCCGCCCTCCAGCAGACCGGTATCACCCTCATCTTCACCTTCCTTATCGCCTACGCCATCACCCACGCCGGCGAGCGCAAGCTGGCCATCCTCCGCTCCCCCGTCCTCACCTTCTTCGGCCTCATCAGCTATGCCCTGTACATGGTTCACCTGTATGTCGTCGGGGCTTACGACCATCTCCGCCCCCTCACCCCAGGCGACCAGCCCGCCTTCTTCGCCCGGTTCGCCATTGTTCTCGTCATCACCATCGCCATCTGCCTCATCTCCCGCTACCTCATTGAGCTTCCCGCCAACTCCCTCCGCAGGTATGTCCTGGCCCCGAATCCCAGGCGCTCGACCTAGGCGCGCGGTTCCCTGGAGGCGCGGTCGACAGGCACTCCCTCTTCATTCCTTGTGCTTGCGTCACGGCTCTAGCAAGAACCGCGAAATAACCTTGTCAAGCCCCTGAACCTCGTAACTCCTTCAAAGCAAACGAAATAAACTTGGCGTAGTAGTTATCCCCAATCCGTCATAATTAAGGAATCAGGTCAGCCTGAGCGCACCGCGCGCTTGGAAGCATTGCCCACGAAGCATAACCCTAGTGTTTTGACGACTTTAGCCGTAACCCCAATGGATGCAGGAACTTAGCGCGGCCCACGCCGGCTAGGTTGTTGCATCCATTGGCTTTTTGCACCGGGAGCAGGGGGGGGCCCCCCCCCAAGGGAGAGACATCTATGCCGTACGCTTTATGCCGCCACATCCGTACCAACGGCCGCCGCTGCCAGTCGCCGTCACTTACCGAGAACGTCTGGTGCTTCTACCACCAGCACCTTCACCAGAGCCATCGCGCCTTCCGTCCCACCGAAGCCAGCCGCGGATACCTCCTGCCCGGTCAGCACATCGTGCTCAATCCTCTCGAAGACCGCGAGGCCGTTCAGCTCGCCCTCTCCGTCGTCATCAACGCCCTTGCCTCCGGGCAGCTCGATACCAAGCGCGCCACTGCCCTTATCTATGGCCTCCAGGTCGCCAGCGCTAACGCCGGCAGCCTCGATAGTCGGCCCGGCTCCGACGCCGTCCGCAGCAGCGAACTCTCCCCCGAGGGCCAGGACCTCGCCGAACCCGCCCTCCACGACCCCGCCGCCTTCGAAGACGAAGAAGACGAAGAAGACGACGTCTAAGCCAACGCTCGTGACCGGTTCAAGACGAAGGAGCTTGCTGATCCTGACGATTCGGCTCTCAAAAATCGGGAACCCAATCGTCGACGCCACGGACGCGGAGTGCTTTGTCCTCCCTCCGTGCGCCGTCGAAGACGCCTCAATCATCGCTAGAATAGGAGCATACGAACATGGGTCGCAACCTCTACATTCTCGCCGCGACGCTCACCGTCTTCTCCCTGGTCTCCTGCGGCCTCGCCTACACCAACATCGCCCAGCAGCCCGGCTCTCCGGGCGATACCGCGCTCTGGCGCACCACCGGCCTTGGCCTCTTCGTCCTCGCCCTCGTCATCGCCCTCGCCGGCATCCTCTCCACCCTCTTTGAGCAGGCCGAACGCCGCCTCGATCAAGACCGCCGCAACCGCCAGCAGCAGCGCCGTCGACGCAGTGACAGCCAGCCCTGAACCTGCCGCAGAGGGAACCCCTGTATCTCGCCTCTGCAGTTGCATCGGTTCAGGCGGCTTAGGAGCTTGCTGAAGTACCCGTCGCTTGAACGAACCTCTTTCGCTTGAACGAACCTCTTTCGCTTGAACGAACCTCTTTCGCTTGAACGAACCTCTTCCGCCTGAAACTAACCTGTTTCCCTTGAACTAACCTGTTTTGCTCGAAATACCCTGTTTCGCTTAAGGGCACGGCTTCAGCCGTGCCATACGCGCTCCCCTCGACCGCGGCTTTAGCCGCTGAGGTACTCTCTCTTCAGACCCCGCAAGGCTTCTAAAACAAGCTCCCGGCACGATGGGGTAGATCAGGAAAGGAACCACTCGATGTACGAAGTCACCGTAGAAGCCGGCTTCTCCTCCGGCCACTACCTCCGCAACTATCAGGGCAAGTGCGAGAACCCGCACGGTCACAACTACAAGGTCTTCGTCACCCTCATCGGCAAGGAACTCGACGAAACCGGTCTTCTGCTCGACTTCAAGCTCCTCAAGAACATCCTCAAGCCCACCGTCGACTACCTCGACCACCACATGATCAACGATCTCGAACCCTTCGTCGCCGAGCTCAACCCAAGCGCGGAAAACCTCGCGAAGTTCTTCTTCGACCGCACCAGCACGCAACTCGCGGAGATGACCGCCGGTCGCGTCCGCGTCAAGGACTGCACCGTCTACGAGACGGATACGAGCTTCGCGCGCTTCTACGTGTAGGCTCGCGCCTTCCAGCTCACCGCACCGCCCCGCAGCTTTCGTCCCAGTGCATACCACTGGATGGCAAGTAGAACCGCGATGCCGATGGGGTGCAGCACCGCCCCCCGCCAGTCCTGCCGGAAGCGCGCCACCGCCAGCAGCCGCGGAGCCCATGCGGCAACCATCCCAATCAGCACGCACGCTTCCGCAACCCGCCCGAGCCGCCCTCCAAAAAATACAAGAACGAACGGAACGATCTGTCCCAGCACAAGCACCATCGAAATCGGAACGATCCGCCTTGCATCGGCGATTCCCTCAGTCGCATTCTTTGCCAGACCCTTCCAGACTTCGGCTGCATTCGTATACATCCTGCATGTAGCGAGCTCCGTCAGGTCCGCAAGATCGGTCCGGAAACCCGCGGCGCGAAACAGCCTCGGCAAAAGCAAGCCATCATGCATCGTCGCGCGAATCGCCGCGTGTCCGCCGCAAGCGAAGTATTCCTCTCGGCGCACCATCAGGAACTGTCCGCAACCTGCCGCAAACGCCGGATCGCTTCCCGCGCGCATGCGGCCAAGCGGCAGAAAACCAAGTAGCACAAAGTGGATCAGCGGCAGCAACATCCACTCAAGCCACGTCTTGGTTATCTGCTGCGGAAACCCGCTCACAAGCCCGCTTCCGCCCGCGGTCAGCAAGCTTGCCATCCGCGTCAGCGCCTCAGGCTCAAGCCTTACATCTGCATCCACGAAGCACATCACATCGTGCTGTGCTTCGGCCGCAAGCGCCCAGCAAGCATGCTGCTTTCCGTTCCATCCTGCAGGCAGCGCAGGCGCTCGAGCCAGGCGAACTCTGCCATCGCGCGCCGCAATCTCCTCCACGACGGAATCCGTTCCATCGCTCGACCCATCGTCCATCACAACCACCTCAAGCGCCACGCTCGTCGAACGCAGCGCAGCCTCAACCGCAGATCCGATCGCATGAGCCTCATTGCGTGCTGGTATGAGCACCGAAACCGAAGCTGCGGAAGCTCCCACAGGAGCTCGATAACGGTGAAGGTTGACGACGAACAACACGGCTGGAATCAGCGCACACACCATCGCAGCAAGCGCCAGGAGGGTTATCAAGGCTTGGCCTCGCTCACAGCCGTATGTTCTTCCCTGTACTTCTTCCGCGTCACGAAGGCCTTGATCCTCTGGCCGATCCCATAGAATCCTCCCGTTCCCGCGCGCCCAGCGAGCAACGTTCGAAACACCCGCGCATCGCGCGCAATCGCGCTCTCCCGCAGATCGTCCAGGGCCTTTGCCAACCTATCCTCGAACACAGCCGCAAGCTCTTCCGGCCTTGTTCCACCAGGCACTTCCACCGCCTCGCCGAACCCAAGCAGACACTCAGGAGTTCGTTCGTCCCAGAACGTGTACTCGATTGCCAGCGGAAGCACCCAGCAGCTTCCGCTGGACTTCGCCGCACGAGCCGCCAGCGCCGCCATTCCCGGACGAAACTCCAGCGGTCTGGTCCGCGCATCGGCAAACCGTCCTTGCGGAGTCACCCAGACAACGCCTCCAGCCGCAAGCATCGCCTCGCCCATCCGCAGAAACCGCACTGCGCCGCGCGACGAGTCTGTCTCAACCCCAAAGATCCCGAGACGCCGCAATATCCCGTAGCGCGACAGCGCCTGCTCATCCATCGGAGCATAGTGCTTGCGCACCGCCATCGCTTGATCCGCCAGCAGAATCGCCACCATCGGATCCCACCACGATCCATGATTGGCATACACGATCAACGGCTTAGTCGATCCCGCAAAGCCTGCGAATCGCTCCAGCCCGCGAACTCTCACCCCATGGAAGCTTCGACGGAAATACCCCCGAACAATCCTCCGGAAGAACCGCAGGATTGGAGCCGAAATCGGGGGAACATCCGCGCGAACCGTCATAGAAGTGCCACAAGCCTATCCCACATCCGCTAAACGGTGACTCCACGCACATCCTGGTCGAGCGAGTCGGCCGCAATCCAACCCGACATCATCACCATCGGCATTCCCGGACCAGGATGCGCAGCGCCTCCAGCAAGATACATCCCGCTCAGCTCCTTGCTGCGATTCGCCGGCTTGAAAGCACCCTGAAAGACACCGTGACTCGATATGCCGTAAATGGCTCCGTTCAGCACCCGGTATCGATCATGGATGTCCTGCGGGGTCAATGCAGATTCGAACACGATCCGATCTTCGATATCGGTCAGTCCCGCTGTCCGCTTCAGCTTGTCCAGGATCACCTGACGGTAAGCCGGAAACATCCGCTTCCAGTCATGGTGCGGCCTTAGATACGGTGTATGAACCAGCACGTACAGCGCTTCTCCACCTTCTGGTGCCGAAGCAGGATCGGTTCCAGCCGTCGCAGCCAGGTAACAGGTTGGGTCGGGTGCAGGTTCGCCTTGCTCGTAGATTGCGCGAAACTCCTCATGCGGATCTCGAGAGAATACGAAGTCATGATGAGCCAGATGCTCATACCGTCGATTCAATCCCAGATACAGCACCACGCCCGAGCAGGCAGGCTCATAGCTGCGCTTATCGTCGAAGCTGCGTCCCAATGCACCGCCGATGAGCTCCCGATAGGTCCGGACAGCATCCGAGTTCGAGACCACAGCATCAAAGGTGTACGTTTCGCCGCGCGTTGTCACCAGCCCCGAGACGCGTTTCCCCGCAGACCCGCCATACGCCGGTGCGTCCGTGACGATCTTCGCGACATCGGTTCCAGTGTGGAACACCACGCCAAGTTCCTTTGCTAGCTTCACCATCGCCTCGGGAATCGCTCGCGTGCCTCCCATCGGGTACCAAATACCCTCTTCCATCTGCATGTGGCCGATGGCGCAGAGAATCGCCGGCGAAGCATCTGGAGACGAACCCACGTACTGTACGAAGTGATCCAGCATCTGCGCCACATTGGCCTCCGGTATGTTCTCGCGGATCATTCCCGCTACCGTCTTTCCCAGGCGCATGCGCATGACGTCACGAAGCACGCGCACGTCGAATGCGCCTTTCACATCCATTGTGTCGCGCATCGATCCGATCGACCGCCAGAAGAAGAACCTGTCGGAGATCGAGTGGAGCTGCTCAGATTGCTCCAGGAACTTCAGGTAGCCAGCACCCATCTTGGGCCATATGGCCTCCAGCGAAGCCGCCATAGCGGTTGCATCGTCTTTCAGGTCCAAGACCGTCTTGTCCTCAAAGAAGCAGCGCCATTGCGGGTCGAGACGAACCATCGTGACGTAATCCTCGACGCGCTTGCCCGCCTCTGCAAAGACGCGTCGCAGCACCGAAGGCTGAATCAGGATCGTTGGACCCATATCAAAGCGGAAGCCCTGCTCCGTCAATTGCGCCGCTTTGCCTCCAAGCCACTCGTTCTTCTCAAATACCTCTACTTGATGTCCGCGTGCCGCAAGCGTGCACGCGGCCGAGAGCCCCGCGAGCCCGGACCCTACGACCGCAACCTTGGCGCCTGTTCCGCGCTGACCGTCCATGTCTCTCGATACCGTCATTCTGCTCCGTTCACTGCATTACTTGGTCCTATTGAGACCTCAACTCCGCAAGCTTCGCGCTGCCGTTGCCATCCGCCGCACGCCGATCCATCGCTCGCTCCACGTCTCTGCGTGTCCCGCTTGCATCAGTCCGTCGAAGAGCATCGTATGCTTTGCCCCGGTAATCTCGTAGTGTCTGCGGCTGGAACCTCGACGAGTCAGGATCGTCTTAACCGCTGTCATCTCCAGCAGCCCCTCTGCCCCGCGCGTCACACCAAATCCGCTTGCCCGCCGCCCGCCAAACGGAATTCGCGGGTCGGCCGTAGGTACGATCACATCGTTGATCACTACGGTACCCGTTATCAATTGCGCCGCCAGGCGCCGTGCCGCCGGCTCGTCGCCAAAGATGGACACCGAAAGCGCGTAAGGGCAGGCAAGCTCTGCTGCTATCACTTCCGCATCATCAGCCATGTCCATGATGCTCAGCACAGGCGCGAAGACGTCGCTTTGAGCGATCCTCATCTGCGGATTTACGTTTACCAGCAGCAAGGGAGCTTGCTTCATCGCATCTTCGGATGCAACCTCGCCGTGCAAGACTGCCCCCTGCCGCTGTGCTTCCTCAACAAGTTGTGCCAGCTGCATTCGCGTCTCTTTGCTCAGCTGGACAGGCTGCATCGCGGCAAATTCCTGCTTAAGGCGCTCGACCACGGCCTGTCGCCGAGCGAGGGTCGTCCCGATCACCAGCAACCGCCTGGGAGCCATGCATGTAGCCGCGCCGTTCAGCCGCATCCCAAAGCCCACCGCCGCCGCTACTCGGCCAAGATCGGCCTCGGGTAGCGCCACAAGCGAGGAACACCCGGAAAGCTCCATGACCGACGGAGTTCCAGTCTTCGCCAACTGCCGCATCACGGCCCGTCCGCTCGCGGCCGATCCTGTAAAGAAGACCTTGTCGACGCCCTCCGCTATCGCATCTTCGCCAGCCTCGACCGATTCTTCAGTCAGCCGCAGCAGATCTCGTGGCATTCCTGCTTCGCCGAGCGCTGCAGCAAAAAGCTTCGCCACTGCGCGGCCGCCTCGTCCTGGCTTCCAGATCACGGCATTTCCGCAGACCAGGGCCTGCAACGTCTGGACGCCCGGAAGGAACAGCGGATAGTTCGAAGGTCCGATAATCAGGACCCGGCCCAGCGCTACACGCTGAACCTCGCTCGACACACCGTTCAGCCATATAGGCCGGCCCATTCGTCCGAGACTCCGCGCCCTGAGCAGGGTCTTCGCTTCTTTCTCCAAGAACTCGCACGCCGCAAGTAGGGGGAGAATTTCTGACACTCGCACATCGGCTGCCGTACGCAGAGGGTCGGCCCCGATCGCAGCGGTCAAGGCATCCGTTTGGCGAACCATCCGGTGGCGCCAAGAGGTCAGCATCTCCAGCCTTTCGTTGACGGGTCGCTCGGCCCATGCACGTTGCACCTTCATTGCCCAGCCGGCCGGATTTGGCCCGGGCCGCACCAAGCCAGGTAGCATCCGGTCTGTGCTTCGCGCAAAGCTTCGCACCGGAACCTCGGCCGGCACGTCAATCACGATACAGCCTCCATCAAGGCTTCGCGAACGAGCATGGAATCGGCATCAGCCTGAGTGGACCAGAGCGGCTCAATCTTTAGATCTTCCAGTAGCAGCCGCGAGGTAATGCGCGCAGACTCAAAGATGACCGGCAACCCGCTCCCGGGATGTGTTCCGCCGCCTACCAGATACATCTGCTCCACGTCCTCAAAGCGGTTATGCGGACGAAGATGCAGCATCTGATCCAAGGAGTGCGCCATGGAGAAGGTGGCGCCTTTATAAAGATCGAACTCCGAAGCCCACCCGGCCGGCGTTACGATCCGCTCGGTCCGGATACGCGCCTCCACGCCCCGCAGGCCGATCTTCTCCATCTGCTCCAACGCAAGCCTGCGGTATCGCGCAGTCTCCCTGGACCAATCCACCGAGCCCGTCTCATGCGTAACCGGAAGCAACACATACAGCGTGCTTTGTCCTTTTGGAGCCAGTGTCTGATCGGTCACGCAGGCGTTCTGGACATAAAAGGACGGGTCATCGGAAAGCTGATGCAGCTCTTCGATATCCCGCAGGTTCTGTCTATAGTTCTTTGCCAGGAAGATGGTGTGGTGAGACACCTCGTCGTACCGACCATCAATCCCCAGGTACATCATGAAGGTCGAGCAGGAGAAGCGCTTCTTGGCCGTCTTTTCGTCTGTCCACCTGCTTCGCTGCTCGTTTGGAACCAGCTTACGCATAGCCCCCGCGAAGTCGGCATTCACCACAACCGCATCCGCCGGGAGCGTCCGTGTTGCTGTTTTTACGCCCACGGCTTTTCCACGCTCGATCAACACCTTATCCACCGGCTCGTCGAGCAG